>DATLIA010000273.1:0-11123 GCA_035540215.1 Actinokineospora sp.
GCACGGTGCATGCCCGACCGCCCGGAGTGCAGGACCCATACCGCCCGACCACGACGCCCACCCCGGCCCCGGCCTGCGACGAGCAGGCCAGCCTGCGGCCGGACCCACTGCCCGCGCCCGCGCGAATGCCCGCGGGCACCCGGATGGCCGAGATCCAGAACCGGGGCAGGCTGATCGTCGGCGTCGGCCCGAACTACTACCTGCTCAGCTACTGGGATCCATACGAGCGGCGCATCCGCGGGTTCGAGGCCGACATCGCCTGGGAACTCGCCGCGTCGATCTTCGGCGACCGCGACCCCGGCCGGATCCAGTTCCGCGTGCTCAACCCGAGCGAGCGCAAGGACGCGCTCGGCCGCGGCGACGTCGACCTGGTGATCGCCAGCATGACGATGACGTGCGAGCGGCGGTCCGAGGTCACCTTCTCCGCCGCGTACGGCAGCGGCGGGCAGCGGGTGCTGGTGCTGCGCGACTCGCCCGCCCGCACGATCACCGACCTCAAGGGCAAACGGGTGTGCGCGTCGTTGGCGAGCACGCAGCTGCCCAGGCTGGCCGCGCACCCGGCCGGGCTGGTCGTGGTCGGGGCCAACAACATCGGCGACTGCGTGGTCATGCTCCAGCAGCGGCAGATCGACGCCGTGTCGACCGGGGGCAACATCCTCGCCGGGTTCCTCAAGCAGGACCGGGGCACCCGGCTGCTCGACGAGCCGCCGCTCGCCGACGAGTTCAGCGCCATCGCGCTCGCCCACGACGGGGCGCCGGAACTGGTGCGGTTCGTCAACGCGGTGCTGGAGCGGATGCGCGCCGACGGCACCTGGGCGCGGCTCTACCGCGAGTGGCTTAACGACGTGCTCGGACCGGCCACCCAGCCGGAACCGCGCTACCAGTAGGGGAGAACGAATGGCGTACATCGAGATCGCCGACGGCGACAAGCCCGCCGAGGACCTGGCCGACCTGCTCGACTGGCTCGGCCGGGACAAGCGGCTGCGCGGCAAGGTCGACGTCGAGCGGCGCGACGTCGGCGAAGGCAAGATGGGGACGCTGACCGACGCGCTGGTCGTGGCCCTGGACGACGGCGGCGCGGTGACGGCGCTGATCGCCTCGGTCGGGACCTGGCTGGCCGCCCGCCGGTCGCGGGTGCGGATCAAGGTCCGCCGCGGCGACCGCACGGTCGAGTTGGACGGCCGGGTCAAGCCCGACCAGATCGAGCCGATCCTGCGCGAGCTGCTCGATGACGACCGCCCCGGGGACAAGGACGGCTGATGGCCCGGCTGCCCGACCCGGCCCGGTCGCGGGCCGTGCTGATCGGCGTCGACAGCTACACCGACCCGACGCTGAGCCCGCTGCCGTCCGTCGCGGGCAACCTGGCGGGCCTGCGCGACCTGCTCACCTCGCCGCACGGCACGGGTCTGCCCGACGAGCACTGCGTGGTGCTGTCCAACCCGCGCACGCCGGTCGCCGTCGATGAGGCGATCCACACCGCGGCCGCTGAGGCCGAGGACATGCTGCTCGTCTACTACGCCGGGCACGGCGAGGTGAACTGGCGGGAGAACAGCGAGCTCTACCTGACGGTCCAGGACACCAATACGCGGCTGCTGGGCAGTTCGGCGGTGCCGTGCGCCCGGCTGCGCCGCACACTGCGCGACGCGGCGGCGCGGACCAGGGTGCTGGTACTCGACTGCTGCTTCGCGGGCCGGGCGATCACCGGGGCGATGGGTCGGCCGGCGGACGTGCTGGTGGGCAGCGTGGACGTGGAGGGCATCTTCGTCCTGGCCGCGGTGGGGGAGAACGAGGCGGCGATGGCTCCGCCGGGCGAGGACCACACGCTGTTCACCGGTGAGCTGGTGAAGATCCTGCGGGACGGGATCGCCAACGAACCCGCCCTGCTCACGCTGGAGATCATCTACCGTCAGCTCAAGGCCGTCCTGGCCAGAGCGGCCAAGCCGGAGCCCAGCGCCAGCCGGATGGACACGGTGGGGGACTTGGCGCTCGCGCACAACCCGGCGAACTGGCTGTATCGGCGGCTGTCGGCGCTGCGGACCGACATCGAGGACTTGGCCGCGGCCGAGGCGCGCACCGCGGCGGACTACGCGCTCGCTCTCGACAAGATCGTCCGGCCGGAACTCCCGGCGTTGGCGCTGGCGGCGGCCGCGCTGCGCGCCCGGCTCAGCGGGTCGGATCCGGACCTGGACGCCGTGGCCCGCGACACCGCCGCCGCGCTGGCCGAGACCAGGCGGGTGCGGGCGGCGGCGCTGGCGCCGCTTGAGCTGCGGGACCGCGAACGCGGCAGGCTCCGTGGCTTCCAAGCGATCGCCGTGCGGCTCAAGATCTCCGAGAAGCCGCACATCATCGCCAAGTACGAGCGCGCCGAGAGTCTGCTGTGGACAAAGCCGTGCGACCTGGCCGCGGCGGGCCGCGCGGTCGACGACTTCCAGAACGCGGTTATCGAGGGAGAGGACACCCCGGCGTGAGTGACTGCGTTCGGCCCGGCTGCACCGGGAACTACGGCCCGCACGGTGCCTGCACCAAGTGCGGAAAGCGCCGCCCGGCAACGCCTTCGGCCGCCCCGACGGCCGCGCCACCGCCGGTGAGCGCGACCCCGGTGACCGCCGCGCCGGTCCCGCGCCCCACCACGGTCCGCCCACCAGGGTCGACGCGGCGCCGCACCACGACCCGGCCCGGCCAGCTCGTCGACCTGCCGGTGGTGCCGTCGCGTGACCCGCGCTCGGCCCTGCTGCCCGACCCGCACGTGCGCCAGACCGCGCCCGCGCTGGCGCCCGGCCAGGTGATCGACCGCTATGAGATCCAGGGCTGCATCGCACACGGCGGGCTCGGGTGGATCTACCTCGCCAGGCACCTCAACCTCAGCGACGGCGACGCCGAACGGTGGGTTGTCCTCAAAGGACTGATCGACACCGCGGACCCGGACGCCATCGCCGCGGCGGAGAACGAGCGCCGGTTCCTCACCGAGATGGACCACCAGAACATCGTCAAGATCCACGACTTCGTCCGGCTGCCCGACCCGACCACCGGCGCCGACGTGGGTTACCTGGTGATGGAGTACATCAACGGGCAGTCGCTGTACGAGCGGTTCCGCGAGGTCGGGCCGCTGCCGCTGCCGCACGTGCTCGCCTACGGCATCGAACTGCTGTCCGCGCTGGGATACCTGCACGACCGGGACCTGCTGTACTGCGACCTCAAGCCGGACAACGCGCTGCACACCGGGACCGAGCTGAAGCTGATCGACCTCGGCGCGGTCGTGCGGGCCGACCGGGCGGGCGGGGCGGTGTACGGCACGCCCGGCTACTGGGCACCGGAGATCGAGCGGCGCGCGCACCCGACCGTGGCGTCGGACATCTACACCGTCGGCCGCACGCTCGCCGTGCTGAGCTTCAACTTCGTCGGCTTCACCGACACCTTCCGCGAACAGCTCCCCGAGCGCCACGCCATCCCGCTGCTGGCCAAGGAGGAGTCGTTCTACCGGCTGCTGCGCCGGGCCACCCACCCCGACCCGGACCAGCGGTTCGGCTCGGCGGGGGAGATGCGCGGGCAGTTGGAAGGCGTGCTGACCGAGGTGCTGGCCGCCGCCGACCGCAAGCCGAGGCGCACGACGTCGCGGATGTTCGGCGTGGAGCGGCACACCTTCGGCACCGACGCGGGCACCGTGGGCCCAGGCGAGGCGACCGACGACGTCGACTGGTCCGCGGTGCCGAGCGCGCTCGCGACTCCGCTGGTCGATCCAGGCGACCCCGGCGCGGGCTACCTGCAGCTCGCGGGCACCCGGCTCGCCGACGGCGACGTGACCGGCGCGACCGCCGAACTCGACGCCTATGCCGAGATCGACCCGGTCGACTGGCGGCTGACCTGGTACCGCGGCGTCGCGGCGATGGCTTCGGGCGACTCCGGCGCCGCGCGGGAGCGGTTCGAGGCGGTCTACGACGCGCTGCCCGGCGAGCTGCCACCGAAGCTGGCGCTGGCCGCCGCGACCGAGTGGGACGGCGACGACCGGCCCGCGGGTGAGCTGTACGGGCGGGTGTGGCGCACCGACGACCAGTACGTCAGCGCCGCGTTCGGGCTGGCCAGGGTGTCGGGTCGACGCGGCGACCTGGCCGACGCGGTCAAGGTGCTCGACCAGGTGCCGGGCAGCTCAAGCCAGCACGTGCTTGCCCAGGTGGCCGCGATCCGGGCTCGGCTGGCCGACGATCTGGCCAAGGAGGACCTGCACGACGCGTCCGACCGGCTGCAGCGCCTGCGGATGGACCTCGAGCGCGAGGCCAGGATGTCGATCGAGGTGCTCACCGCGGCGCTGCTCTGGGTCGGCGGGCCCGACGCGGTCGACCGGTCCGGCCAGGTGCTCGGCCGCGACCTCGACGAGCGCGCGCTGCGGTTCGGGCTGGAGAAGGCCTACCGCGATCTCGCGACCGTCACCGAGGACCGGGAGACGAAGACCGATCTCGTGCGGCAGGCGAACCGGGTTCGGCCGCGCACGTGGTTCTGAGGGAGGAACGACCGTGACCGAGTTGGACTTCGAGGTCCACGTCGACCAGAACAGGTACCTGCCCAGCGGCGGCGAGGTGATGGACGCGGTGGTGTCGGTCCGCTGCCGCGGTGTCGGGATGAAGAAGGCGCCGTCGGTCGCGCAAGTGATCATGCTGGACTGCTCGTACTCGATGGAGGGCGCCAAGCTGGTCCAGGCCAAGCGGGCGGCGGCGGTGGCCATCGACGCGCTGCGCGACGGCACCCGGTTCGCCGTCGTGGCGGGCGCTTCGCATGCCTGGATGGCGTATCCGACCGAGCAGAAGCTGGTCACCGCGAGCCAGAGGACCCGGGCGGAGGCCAAGCAGGCGTTGCAGCGGCTGCGGGTCACGGGCAGCACCGCGATCGGCAAGTGGCTGTTGCTCGGCGACCGGCTGCTGGCCTCGGCGGGCACCGACATCAGGCACGGCATCCTGCTCACCGACGGGCAGAACGTCGACGAGACCCCCGAGCGCTTCGCCGAGATCCTCGACCAGTGCGCGGGCCACTTCGTCTGTGACAGCCGGGGCGTCGGCGACGGCTGGGAAGCCGACACGCTGCTCGCGATCGCTGAGACCCTGCTCGGCAGCGCCGACGGCCTGCCCGACCCGGCCGACCTGCCCGCCGAGTTCCGCAGGCTCACCGAGGCGGTGATGGGCAAGGCGGCCGCGGATGTGCGGCTGCGGTTGTGGACTCCCGACGACAGTGACCTGACCGCGGTTCGGTTGGTACACCCCAGGATCTCCGAGCTGACCGACCGCGGTGTAGCGGTCGACGAGTGGACCACCGACTTCCCGACCGGGTCGTGGGGCGACGAGACCAGGTACTACCAGGTCTCGGTGCGGGTGCCCGCGGGGATACCGGGGGAGGGCGAGATGGTCGCCGCGCACGTCAGCGTGGCGGTCGGCGACGTGGTGTACGGCTCCGGCGAGATCCTGGCCGAGTGGACCGTCGACCTGGCCAAGTCCACCAAGATCAACCCGCAGGTCGCCCACTACACCGGCCAGGTCGAGCTGGCCGAGGCCATCCAGGACGGCCTCGCCGCCCGCGCGGCGGGCGACCTGGACGGTGCGGAACGTCTGCTGGGGCGGGCGGTGCGACTGGCGGACGAGTCCGGCCACCGCGACACCCTCAAGGTGCTCGCCGACGTGGTCGACGTGCTGGACGCGGCGAGCGGCTCGGTCAAGGTCCACCCGGCGTCGGGCGGTGTCGCTGAGGAAATGGCGGCGGTGCGGTCGGTGATGACCGTCCCGGCAGGCCACCAACCCGCGGCGCCGTCGGTGCAGGCGCGGCCGGAGGGCACCTGGTTCGCCGTGGTCTCCGCCGATCGCCGGTACTACGACTTCGTCCAGGCCAACGGGCTGCCCGCGGCCGAGACCGTGGCGTTCCCCGAGGGGACACGCGACCGCCGCATCCAACTGCGCAGCGCACGGCTGCTGATCGGCAGGCGCAGCCGGGCGCTCGACGTGGACCCGGAGATCGACCTCGGCGGGCCGGGGTCGGACCCGGGGATCGGCCACCAGCACGGGTGGTTGATCAGCCGCAAGGACGGCTGGCTTCTGATGGCAGGCGAGTCGAAGAACGGCATGTTCCTCAACGACAGCCGTACTCCGGTGCAGCCGAACCTGCCCATCCCGATCACCGATGGCGACCGTGTCCACCTCGGCGCGTGGACCACGCTGACCCTGCGTCGGGCCTGACAGGAGACTCACATGGGGTTGTTCGCCGCGCGCTGCCCGGTCGACGCGAGGGAACAGCGATGGATCGATTCGTCGATGGCCTGGTTCCGGAAGGTGTTCGGCGCCGGTCCGCTCCATCAGGCTGTCGTCCTGCCCACAGTCGACTTCTTCCCCGGGGCGCGGCCGTGGACCGCGCGCGACATCCCGAGGGTGGTCGCTCAGGTGTGCCGATACGCCGGGGTGGGTCGGGATCGGCTCGACCTGGAGATCTACGGTGGTACGGAAGAGAAGGACCTCGCCGCGGCCGCGGGCCTGACCTATACGTCGGAGTCGGTCGCAGGGCACTACCGGCGGGTGAACGGGCGGCCGGTCATCGGGATCGACAGCGCTATGGCCGCGACCCCGGAGCAGCTGGTGGCGACCATCGCACACGAACTCGGCCACGCTCGGCTCGATGACGATCGGATCGACGCTGAGCGTGGGGACCACGAGCCGCTTACCGACCTGCTCACCGTCTACCTTGGACTCGGCGTGTTCACCGCGAACGCGTCCTTCGACGTGCGCCGCGACGGCGGTCGGGAGTCCACGTCCCGACTCGGATACCTGACCGAGCCGATGTTCGGGTACGGCCTGGCCCGCTATGCCTGGATGCGCGGGGAACATCGCCCGGACTGGGCGGCGCATCTCGACACCAACCCGCGCGCGTACCTCAAGCGCGGCCTGCGCTATCTCGCCGCGACTGGCGGCCACGAGCCGAGGTAGCTGGTCGTGCCCGCCCCGGGCCGCGTCCGGGCCGGGGCGGGCACATCGGCGGTCAGCTCCAGGCGATCGAGCTGGCCTCGTTGTTCATCCAGTGCAGGTCGCCCCAGCTGTACCAGTAGCCCAGCCACGAGCCGTTTCGGTAGCTGTCCCAGAAGTGCAGGGCCGCGCACCCGGCGTAGGTCCGGAAGGACTCGATCTCGTCGTTCCACCAGGCCGGGAGTTCGTTGACCCACCAGTCCGGGTAGGCGACGTCCTTGTCCCCGTCACACCCCCACGGAGCGCTGTAGATCAGGCTCGAGCCTTCGTAGTCGTCGCTGGAGTACTCGATGCCGATCACGGTCGAGGCCTGCGCCGCCATGGTGCCCGCGGCGCGGTCGAGCGCCGACGCGAACGCCGGGTCGGCCGCCGCGGCCGCCGGGGTGTTCGCGGTCAGGGTCACCCGCCCGCCGGTCGCGGCGCTGATGGCGGCCTGAAAACTGTTGTGGCACTTGGTGGTGTTGTCCGCCAGGGACACCACGCAGTGCCGGTTCGGCTCAGCCTGCGCGGGGACCGACAGGGCGGCGAGTGTGGACAGGGACAGGAGAGCGGAAATCGTGGTTCGTCTCATGCCAATCAGATGCGTCGACCGTATCGGTTGATACACCGCACTTTCGTCACCTGGCCACGCGACGGCGGATCCGCGCCTCGGGTGCCGGGAGCGCTTTGCGGTCGACCTTTCCATTGGCGGTGGCGGGCAACTCGGCGAGCCGCACATAGCGCGTGGGCACCATGTAGTCGGGCAGCTGTGCGCCCAAATGCGCGCGCAACGCCTCATCGTCCACGACTTCGCCTAGTTCGGCGACCACGTAGCCGACCAGAGTCGGGTTCGCGCCAAGGTCGGTGCGCAGGAGGACGACCGAGTTGGCGATCAGCGGATGGGTGTTGAGCACTGCCTCGATCTCGCTCAGTTCGACGCGCTGCCCGCGGATCTTGACCTGGGTGTCGATCCGGCCGACGTAGTTGAGATGGCCTTCCGGGGACCACCACACCAGGTCCCCGGTGCGATAGACCCGTTGGGGCTGGCCAGTGACCGCGGTCCGCACGAACCGCTCCGCGGTGAGGTCGGGGCGGGCGGCGTAGCCTCGGGCCAGGCAGTGGCCGCCGAGCACCAGCTCGCCCGGTGTGCCAAGGGGAGCGAGGTCCCCGTCCTCATCGAGCACGAGCGCGAGCACGTTGGTGATCGGCACGCCGATCGGCACACCGCTCTCGGGCTCCGGGCGCCTGCACGGCCACGCGGTCACGTCGATCGCGGCCTCGGTCGGTCCGTAGAGGTTGTGCACCTCCACAGTGGACAGTGTGGAGGTCAGCTTGTTCACGATCTTGGGCGGAAGTGCCTCACCGCTGCAGATCACGCGGCGCAGTGAGTCGCAGCGGTCGACGCCGTCCTCGGCCACGAACAGCGCGAGCATCGACGGGACGAAGTGGACGGTGGTGACGCCCTCGCCGACGATGATCTCCATCAGCTCCTGTGGGTCGCGGTGCGCCTCGGCGGGCGCGACGACCAGGCGGGCGCCCGTGGTGAAGGCCCACAGCAGTTCCCACACCGAGACGTCGAAGGTGTACGGCGTCTTCTGCAGCACGACGTCGTCGTCGCCCAGCCCATACGCGGCCTGCATCCAGGCCAGCCGGTTGGCCAGGCTGAGGTGGGTCATCTGCACGCCCTTGGGCTGTCCCGTCGAACCGGAGGTGAAGATGACGTACGACAGCCCGTCGACCACCTCCGGCGGCGCCACATAGTCGCGCCAGTCGACCGGGTTCGCGTCGGCGGCGCCGCCGTCGAGGCCGCGCACCGGGACCGGGCATTCGCCGTCGAACACCGAAGCGGCGCCGGGGCTCACCAGTACCATCGCCGCGTCCGCCGCGTCGAGCATCCCGTCGAGGCGAGCGCGTGGGTTGGTCGGGTCCAACGGCAGATACGCCGCGCCCGCCAGCAGCACGGCCAGCACCGCGACCACCATCTCCGCGCTGCGTTCCGTGCACAGACCCACCACCGACCCCGGCCTGACACCCTCGGCGCGCAGTCGACCGGCGATGAGCGCGGCCTCGTCGAGAAGCCGCTGGTAAGTCCGGTCCACGCCGTCGCCGCGCAGCGCCACGGCGTCCGGAGTGCGGGCGGCCTGGCGGCAGATCAGTTCGTGCACCGGCGTTCGCGGCGCGGGGGTCGGATCCGGGTTGAACCCCAGCAGGACCTGGCGCTCGGCCGGGCCGACGACGGCGCACTTGCCCAGCGGCAGGCCGTCGGCGAGCCCCTGGGCGAGGGTCAGCAGCCGTTCCGCGGTGTGGGCCGCGCCCGGCCAGTCGAATCGGAACTCAGCCCGGTCGGTCACCACGACATCAGGAGAGGCCGACGTGCGCACACCGTCGAGTTGGCACACCACCGACTCCAGCGTGCTCTCCGCGTCGACTGACACCGTCACCGCGCCGTCGGGCAGCCCGACCGTCACCGCGTCGAGCCGCTCCAGGCGGTGCGCCAGCATGGCCGCGACAGCCGCCGTTGTCCTCTGGTCGGTCAACGTCATGTTCCTTCCCCGTTCTGGATGAGCGCCGCGAGCGTGCGTGGCGTCGGGGCCGCGCTGAGGTCGGCGATCGACACCGCGACGCCGAACTTGCGCCGCACCTGCGACACCATCCGGATGAACAGCAGCGACTCGCCGCCCACCTCGAAGAACCCGGTGTCGGCGGTGATCTCCGTGCCGCCCAGCAGTGACCGCCACAGCTCCAGCACCCGGTCCAGTACCGAGTCGACCACCGGCTCAGGCGCCTCGGGCGCCGCCTCGGCGGGCTCGACGTCGAGCCAGTGCCGGGTGCGGGCGAAGGGGTAGGTAGGCAGCGCGACCCGGGCCGCCCCCCGGCCCGCCCGGGTCGCCTGCCAGTCCACGTCCACCCCGAGTGTCCACAGTGTCCCGGCGGTGGTGAGCACATCGCAGCCGCCCGCGCGGGCGGTGCGCCGCGGCTGGGTCGCGATGACGGTCTTGCCTTCGGCCTGCTGGATCTGCCTGGTCATGCCCGTCAGGGCGGTGCCGGGGCCGACCTCGACGAACACCACCGTGTTCAGGTCCGCCGCGGTCGCGACAGCGTCCTGGTAGCGCACCGGGCTGCGCAGCTGCTCCGGCCAGTACGCCGCCTCGCGGACCTGCCCGCGCGGCAGCAGCCTGCCGGTGACGCTGCTGATCACCGCGTAGGACCGGGACCGGTGGGTGACCTCGGCGGCCACCCGCCCGAGTTCGTCGGCCGCGTCGGCCATCATCCGCGAGTGGAACGCGCGGGTCGCGGGCATTGTGCGGTGGGTGACGCCCACCTCGTCCAGCCGGGCGCGCAGCCCGTCGAGCTGGTCGACCGGACCCGCCACGACGGTGACCTCGGGCGCGTTGACCGCGGCGACGTCGAGTTCGGGGAACTCGGTGAGGTGCGCGCGGACCGCCGCCTCGCTCGCCATGACCACGGACATCCCGCCCTCCGGCGCGTGCTGCATGAGCCTGCCGCGGGCCACGACCAGCCGCAGGGCGTCCTCCAGGTCGAGTTCGTCGGCGAGGCAGGCCGCGGCGTACTCGCCGACCGAGTGGCCGATGAGGGCGGCGGGTCGGATGCCGCACAGCAGCAGCAGCTTGCCCAAGGCGTACTCGTACAGGACGAGAGCGGGCTGAGTGATGTCGGTGCGGTGGACCAGGTTGTCCGGATCGTCGCCGACCAGCACGTCGCGCAGGTCGATCCCGAGCGACTCCCGCAGGAAGTCCGCGCCGCGGTCGATGTCGGCGCGGAACGACGGGTAGCGGTCGTAGGGCCCCTTGGCCATGCCCGCGAACTCCGCGCCCTGGCCGGGCAGCAGGAACACGATCTTGGCCCGGCGCAGCGGTTCGCGGCCCTTGGCCGCGCGCAGCTTGTCCAGGGCGGCGGGCACGTCGTCGGCCGAGACGGCGAGCCGGTGGGTGAAGTGCCTGCGGTGGGACTGCAGGGTCATGGCCACGTCGCGCACGTCGAGGTCGGGCCGGACGCGCAGGTGCTCGGCCAACTGGTCGGCCGCCGCGCGCAGCGCCTCGGGCGTGCGCGCCGACAGGGTCAGCAGCGCACCTCGCGGTCCGTCGGCGGGCTCCGCGACCGGGGCGGGCACGTGCTCCTCCAGGACGACGTGGG
>DATLIA010000274.1:0-23007 GCA_035540215.1 Actinokineospora sp.
CCCTCAACACCGAACTGGCCGCCTGGCAAGACACCACCAACACCGACCAACGACAGGTCAACTGGCACTTCACCACCAGCGACGCCCGAACCAAACTCCGCCACCTATATCCACAGTTTTAGTCGCGACGATCTACTAGTCCTCCACCTGGACAAGGGTCGGGTCGGCGAACTGGTAGCCGACGCCGCGCACGGTCCTGATCAACTCGAAGTCGGCGTCGATCTTGCTGCGCAGCCTGCGGATGTGGACGTCCACGGTCCGCTCGCTGACGTAGGTCGTCCCCCAGACCTCGCTCATCAGGGTCCGGCGGCGGTGCACGCGTTCGGTCCTGGTGGCCAGGAACAGCAGCAGGTCGAACTCCAGCCGGGTCAGGACGATCTCCTGACCACGCCAGAAGACCTGGCGGGACGCCGCCGTCACGCGCAGCGGCGCGTTGCGGGGCAGCGGGACGACGACGCCCCCGGTGGACTCGACCGTGCCCAGCGCACTGAGCGCCTCGACCAGCTCCGCGGTGAGAAGCAGCATCCGGTCGGGGGCGGCGGTGACGTGGACGGTCAGTGACAGCGTCGTCGGTTCAGGGGCGAGCAGAAGTGGCGTGGCCATGGAGGTCCCCAGGGGTGAGTGCGGTGACGGTGGTCGGAGCTGCGGTCATGGCCGACATCGCGCGGCGGGAGTCACGTAACGCACACACTGAGTCGACCAGAACCGGCGCGCACCGGCAACGCCGTCCCGGAGCCTGGGACGGCGTCAAGTCACCGGAACCGCCCTACTCGGGGAAGTGCTCGATGGCCAGGTACGGGTGCAGCGGGCCATCGGTGCGGGGGACGAACCACTCGTCGAAGTCGAGGCCCGGGGTGCCGAGCAGGTCGATGTCGTCCTCGCCCGTCTCCAGGTCGAACAGGCGCTCGTGGTCGAGGTCGGCGAAGGCGTGCTCATCGAAGGCGGCGTAGATCTCCTTGATGGGCAGCTCCTCGAGGAGGCCCGCGAGGTCGAGCTGGACGCCCGCCTCGCCCTTGAGCACGTGCAGCGCCAGCGCCTCGGCCGTGCACAGCGGCGCGGTCCAGTCGGGCTGGGCGAGGCGGTAGCCCAGGATCGACGCGGTGACCAGGAACTGCTTGGCGAACAGGGCGCTGTAGTGGTCGGCGTAGCGCTGTGGGAGCTGGTTGACCACGCTCAGCGCCTCGACGTCACCCGCGGCGGACTCGGCGTCGTCGAGTTCCTGGATGTCGGCGAAGAGCTCGTCGGTGAGGATCTCCATGCCCTGGACCAGCGCGCCCGCGACGAGCTGGGCGGCCTCGGCGGAGATCAGGCAGTCCGGGTCGTCCGGGTCGTGGCCGAACGCGGTCGCGTCGAAGGCGCGCAGGGTGGCCGCGGAGGTCAGCAGCTCGTCGCGCAGGGCGGCGACCTCCTCCTCCGTCAGCTCGGCGTCCTCGTCCTCGTCGTCGGGCTCGGCGGGCTTGGTGCCCAGCGCGGCCTCGAGGTCGTCGTCGGTGGCGATGACCTCGCAGCGCCCGACGGTCCAGCCTTCGAGCAGCTCGGTCTGGGCGATCATCTCGGTGAGGACGTGCCGCGCGGCCTCCTCGGCGAAGGCGAGCGCGGGGGAGTCGACCAGCCAGGTGATCACCGCGCCGGTCGGGTGCACGGCGATGCGGTGGTCGAGCGGCTCCACCTCGACCCCGTCCGGGCCCTCGATCCCCGCGAGGAGATCAAGTTGCTCGTCGAGCAGGGCGGCCACGCCGTGCCGCTGCAGCGGGTCGAGGTCGGCGGTGCCCGCCTCGGGGGACAAGTCGGCGGTGAGCTGGTATTCCACGGGTGGAGTGTAGGAGCGCGGGCCCCGGCTTGGGCGCTTGGGCGCGTCGTGGATGTCATCCAATCGTGTGCATAGATCATTTCGGCCGCGCGGGCGTCCGGTCCGGTTGGCACTCTTGATCCGATGAACATCTATGTCGCGGGCGTGTTGTGGGTCCTCGGCGCCGCCGCCGTAGCCGCCGTGGTCGCCTATCTCGTCCGCCACATCGGTGAGACCGACGGCATCGTGGAGAACAACGAGGCCGCGGGTCAGGTGTTCACCATCGTCGGCGGCCTGCACGCGGTCCTGCTGGCCTTCGTCCTGATCTCCCTGTTCGACGCGGTCAGTGCCGCCGAGGCGGGCTCCTACCGGGAGGCCGACAGCCTCGTCGCGGCCTCGTGGGCGGCCGACGCGCTGGCCGAGCCGACCCGCAGCGAGGTCCGCGACCTGTCGATCACCTACGCGGGCACCGTGGCCGACCAGGAGTGGCCGCTGATGCGCGAAGGCGACGGCGACCCTGGCGACGACGGCTGGCGCCAGCTCGACCAGCTGCGCGTCGCGGTCAGCGCGGCGGCGGCGACCGACGAGTGGCAGAACGACCGCAAGACCGAGGCGGCCACCAAGCTGTGGGAGGTCTACCAGGCCCGCCAGGAGCGGCTGAACGCCGCGGGCAGCGAGGGCGTCAGCTCGGTGGTGTGGTTCGCGTTGGTGGCGGGCAGCTTCATGTCGATCGCGCTGCCGCTGTTGTTCGGCGGACCGCGCCCGCGCACCCACATCCTGATCGTCTCCATCCTCGCCGGGACGCTCGCGCTGCTGTTGTTCGCCACCCACCAGCTGCAGAACCCGTACAGCGGTGGCGCGAAGGTCGACCCGGCCGCGTTCGAGTCCGTGATGGCGCGCCTTCGATGAGACGCCGCCTCGCGGCCGCGGTGGGGTTCGGTGCGGTGTGTGTCGTCGGCGCGGGCGCGCTGCTGCTCGCCGAACCCGGGGCGGCCGCGTCGAGCGAGCCCGACTGCGTGTTCCTGCGCGTGCACAACCTGGGCGACACGGGACTCTCGGTGCTGACCAGGGTCCGGCTTTCCGACGGGGTGATCGACCGGGTCGGCGCGCTCGGCTACCGGATCGACGCGATCGGGCACGTGCCGGGCGCGGGTGTCTCCTATGGACTGGCGACCCGCGGCCTGACCGGCCTGTTCCCCGACGGCGCGCACGTGGTCGCCTTCGACGCGGCGGGCACGGTGCGCGACCTCGGCGCCGTCCGCGGCGAGCTCCCGTGGGACGGCCTGGCCGACGCGAAGGCGGGGGCCGTGGTCGGCGGCGCGCTGGTCGTGCGCGACTACCGGTACCTCTACTCGATCGACATCGACCCGCGGCGGCCGTCGTACCTCAGTGTGGTTCGGACAGTCGAGCTGCGACCGGCCGAACTGGCGCGCACGGTGGACGACTACGGCGTCCGCGACGGGATGCTCTACGGCGTCACGACGCACGCGACGGTCCACGGTCAAGTGGTAAAGATCGACCCGGCGACGGGCGAGGTGTCCCAGGTGCCCACGCCGCGGCTGCCGGGCGGGCGGGCCTATGGCGCGGCGCTGATCGGGCCCGACGGGGCGCTGTACGCGGCGGGGAACCAGACGTGGGGGCGCAGCAGGCTCTACCGGGTCGAGCTGCGGGAGGACGCACAGGTGCGGGCGGTCGCGGTATGGCCCGCGGTCGACTCGGCGGACGCCACCGGCTGCCTTTCCGCCCCAGCGCAGGAGAGTCCGGTGTCCGGGTCCGGCTCCGCCTCGCAGACCAGGCCGCCCGGCCAACCGGGCAGCGGATCGGCGTCGCAGACGGTGCCGCCGAACGTGCCTGGTGGTGGCTCGGCGACGCAGACGCCGCCAACGAATCCGACCGGCGGAGGGTCAGTCACCCAGACCAAGCCGGGTACGTCGGGCGGCGGGTCGGACACCCAGACCCCGGCACCGAATTCGTCAGGCAGCGGGTTGGTGACACAGACGGTGCCGCCGAACCCGCCGGGCAGTGGTTCGGCCACGCAGATCCCGCCACCGCCGCCGCCCCCGATGAGCGGGTGGGCGACCCGGGTCCCGCCACCGCCGCTGTCCGGCAGCGGCAGGCTGACCGTGGCCGTCCCCGCTTTGCCACCGCTGCCCGCGGTCACCGGCGAGGTGTCGATCGCCATCCCCGCGCCGCGGCCAGGGGCGAGCGGGTCGGCTTCCGCGGTCCGACCGCCTCCGCCGCCAGTCCGGCTCAGTCCGACCCCGTCGCCGACCAAGCCCGCCCCGCCATCGGTGGAGCCGTCCGCGTCGATCCCGGCTGAGGTCCCGAAGGCCCCTCCGTCGGCGCGCAAGCGGTACCACGTGGCGCCGGAAGTGGTGCCCGAGGCGGTCGACCGCCAGGCCGCGACGGACAAGAAACGACGCTGGGGCGTCACCGTGCTCGTGCTTGTTCTTGGCGCGGGCGCCGGTGCGGGCATGAAGGCCCGCAGGCGCCGCTGACCCGGGGCCGCGCCGAAGCACGACCCCGGGTGATCATCAGCCGGTGTAGAGGGTCAAGCCGTAAACCGACATCGCCTCGCGGACGGGCTGGAAGAACGTCGTCCCGCCCGAGGAGCAGTTGCCGGAGCCGCCGGAGGTCATGCCCTGGGCCTGGACCCGGCCGCTGACCACGGCGCTGACGAACGAGCCGCCGGAGTCACCAGGTTCGGCGCACGCGCTGGTCCTGGTCAGGCCGTAGACGATCTGGCCGCCACCGTAGTTGACCGTCTGGTTGAACGCCCCGACCGTGCCGCAGCGCCAGCCGGTGGTCGAGCCGGACCGGCAGACGGTGCCGCCGACCTGGGTGACCGTGGAGCCCGCCACCGTGACGTCCGAGCCGCTGGAGTAGCGGTCGACCAGCGCGGTGGACACTGCGGTGGAGCTGCTGACCCGGATGATCCCGTAGTCGTTGGTCGGGAACGAGGAGCCCGCGACCGGGCCGATCGTCCCGCCCGTGCCGGACACGGTGCCGCCGAGGTTGGTGCAGTGGCCCGCGGTGATCACGTACCGGGTGCCCGCCGAGTTGCGGGCGTTGAAGCCCACCGAGCAGCGGCCGCCGCCGAAGTAGATCGCCTGGCCGCCGATGATGTTCCACAGCGGACGCGGCGCGTCGGTGACGTGTTCGACCCGCATGGCCGCGTTGCCGGTGGCCTTGGCCCAGGCCAGACCCGCCGGGTCGCCGCGCAGGACCGACACCACGACCTGGTTGGTCGGGGCGTCGACGTACCAGCCGGTGACCGAGTCCGGCACCGACGCGGTCCGTGCGTCGAGAGTGGACTGCACGGCTGACAGGGTGGTGGCGCTGTGCTTGACGACCTTGGCCACCGCACCCGCCGCGCGGACCTCACCCGCGCGGTGGGAGTCGGTGATCCCCACGACGAACTTGCCCGTCGTGGTGTCCAACCAGGAGTTGGCGTAGGCGCCGCCGAGCTGCGTACGCAGGGTCTCTTCTGCGGTGGCGAGTGCCGCTGGGCTCGCCGCGGCGTCCAGTGCGGACGGTGTGGCTGCGGCTGGGGTGGCCAGTGCGCCGAGTGCGATCGCGGCGGTGGCCAGGGACAGGACGGTACTCAGGGAACGTCGACTCACGAACGGCCTCCATTGGCAGGGGTTAATGGGCCGGCCTTGTGAACGGTGTACACCTGTCGATCGACGCTACGCGGGACACCCGACTATCGGTACCGGCTATCCGTGCGCAGGAAGCGGCCATGATCGGTGACTAGCTGTCGCTGGATCATGCGATTGGGTGACTTTCCAACCGGGTGACGCCACCAGTGGTCGCAATCCCGTGTACGTCTGGTGTTCACCCGCGGAATCGGGCCACTCGGAGTGGGAGAGCGCCCCGGGGCTGGTCCGGCACGACCGTGCCCCGGGGCGCGCACTCTCAGTCGACCCGCCCCACCGGGGGGTGAGACGGTGGGCCTCGATGCAGGTCGCGAGCTGTGTGCCCAGAGAGTATGAGCCGCCGACCTGTCACGGTCCAGCGTTACCGACCAGTAATGCGGCGGGCCACTTTCTACCCAGCGTGAGCTAGTGCGGGTGGTTTGTCACTCGATCGGCTAGCAGTGCGCGTAGTTGGGTTTGCCCGCCCGGAATTGGCCGTAGCGTTTCACCATCCGCGAACGTCGGATTACAAGTCGCTGTCGGGGACGGCGCGGGCAGTCGGATGGGGCGTAGATGGACGGGGCCGCATACCAACGCGCCCTCGGGCGTGAACTGCAGCGGCTGCGCGTCCGGCGCAAGTGGACCAGGGCGCAGTTGGTGCAGCGGCTGCCCGGGGCGCTCTCGGCGCAGGCCCTGGCGTCCTATGAGACCGGTACCCGGTCCTGCACCGTCGTCCGGTTCGTCGAGCTGTGCACCGCGCTGGAAGCCTCTCCGCACGATCTCCTTGAGCGCGTGCACGACCAAGTGGCCCAGACCCAGTATCCGGCCAGTCTGCGGGTCGACTTGATCCTTTTGGCCGACGCCGACCGTCCACAGTTGGCGCCCGCGCGCGGCTGGGCGCACGCCGAGGTGGCCAGGCACGCCACGGCCGCCCGCGAACTCGACCTCGCCGCGCTGGAGTCGCTCGCGGCGCTCTGCGGGCTGCCCACCGTCGAGCTGATCAGGATGCTGCGCGAGTTCTCGCCCGCGACCTGACCGCGGTTTCCCTGCCCTGTCGATGGCTGGTTAATTTCCGCCATGAATTCCGCGGATAGTTTCCTCTGCTAACCGTATTCGGTTGCCAGCGGAGGGTGAGAATTACTCGGCAGGTCGTTCGGCGTGAGCGTGATCGCAACCTGTTCAACGCCCTCAATTTCGCTGCCGTTCATCCATGAACAAGAGTATTTCCAAGCACGGTCGGGGTGCGCTCACGATGGGAGAAACCCAATATGGCCGTCGCTCGGTTTCAGATCTACAGATCGGCCGCAACCGGGGTCACGTGGCGATTTCTTTCCGCCAACAACCGCAGTATCGGTCAAGCTGCCGACACGTTCGACGACGCAAGTAGCTGTGCTGTAGCGCTTCGTGACCTCCGCGAGCGCCTGGGGGCAGCGTCGGTGATCATCAACCGAGAGGGTCCCAAACAGTTGTGGGCGTGGCGGATCCGCATCGCCGACCAGGATCTCGCGGTTTCCAGCAGGCGTTACCACCGGCGCGTTCAGGCCAGTTATGCCTGTCGCAGTTTCCTCGAACTGGTCGCCGAGTCGCCGAACTCGGAACTGCCGCGTCTGGTTCATTTCTGATGGTCGATTCCGGGTATTCCCGGTGCCGCCATTCGGTCTATCAACGCCCCGGTGCATTGGCTCGTTCGTTCGTAGTTCATGAAGCCAACCGGGCCCGGCCAACTGGCCGGGGTTTGCTGAGGCGCACCTTTGCCCACCCTTTGTGGAGAAACCCCGCATGGCACAAGTGATCACCGCGCCCGACGCTGTCGGCCACGGCGCGCAGCCCCCCGACGCGCCGCGTCGGAAGATCCGGCCGTCGGGCGGCTCCGACCGTGTCTTCCGGTTGGTGCTGCGATCCGCCGGTGGGGCCGTACTCGTCATGATGGCCACGGTCGGCCTGTTCCTCGGCACCCGCGGCGCGGAGGCGTTCGGGGCGGCGGGCTGGGACTTCTTCACCACCCAGGCATGGCAGCCGGACTCGCTGAACTTCGGCATCGCCGCGGTCCTGATCGGCACCCTCCTCATCGCCGCGGTCGCGCTGACGATCGCGTTCCCGATGGCGCTCGGGATGGCGCTCTACGTTTCCGAGTACGCCCCGCGCAAGCTCAAGGGCTTCCTCACCAGCCTGATCGACCTGATGGCGGCGGTGCCCAGCGTCGTCTACGGGCTGTTCGGCATGACCCTCCTGCAGTGGGAGGGTCTGGACATCCCCCGCTGGCTGTCGATCCAGTTCGGCTGGATCCCGCTCTTCAGCGTGCCCGGCGCCGATCCGGACAATCCGCTGGCGACCAACACCGTCTACGTCACTTCGACGTTCTGGGCGGGTCTCGTCGTCGGCTTCATGGTCATGCCGTTCATCTGCTCGGTGATGAGGGAGTCCTTCACCCAGGCGCCGCAGGGCGAACGGGAAGGCGCGTACGCGCTCGGCGCCACCCGCTGGGGTGTGATCACCAGCGTGGTGCTGCCCTTCGGCCGCAGCGGCATCATCGGCGGCACCATGCTCGGCCTCGGCCGGGCGCTCGGCGAGACCATCGCGGTCGCGATGATCATCACGCCGGTGTTCGTCATCCAGCCGCACATCCTGGGCAAGGGCGGCCACTCGGTGTCCGCGCTGATCGCCCAGCAATGGGGTGAAGCGAGCCCATTCGGGCTGTCGGCGCTGATGGCCGCGGGTCTGAGCCTGTTCGCGTTGACCCTGGTGGTCAACTTCGGGGCTTCCGCGGTGATCGCGCGCAGCCGATCCGGCCAGGGGAGTGACTGATGTCCACTGTGGAGACAACGCGGCCGGTGACGCGGCCGGAACCGACCGCCGACACCGTGGTGGTCGGCGTCCTGCCGCCCGCGGGTGCGGAGCCGCGCCGGGTAACCAAGTCCCGCTCGCGGGCCGACGTGGTGTCCGCCGTCGGCGCGGGGGTCGCGTCCGTCGCGCTCACCGGACTGCTGTTCGACCAGATCGCCCCGTTCTCCGGGGTCGTCGGGTTCATCGCCATCGCCTACCCGCTGTTCATCGCGCTGTACGCGCTGCTGATCTCCCTTGAGGACCGCGCGATCGCGGTGCGCGACAAGGTGGTCTCGGCGATCGTGCACAGCGTCGCGATCCTGGCGCTCGGGGCGCTGATCGTGATCGTGGTCTATCCGTTCTGGGCGGGCTGGCCTGCGCTGATGCAGCTGAACTTCTATACCGACGACATGTCCCAGGCGGGCCCGGTCGACCCGCTGCACCTCGGTGGTGTCCTGCACGCCGCGGTCGGCACCCTGGAGCAGATCACCATCGCGCTGGTCATCACCGTCCCACTCGGACTGACCTGCGCGGTGTTCCTCAACGAGACCCGGGGTGCGTTCACCCGGACCGTGCGCACCGTTGTCGAGGCGATGACGGCACTGCCGTCGATCGTCGCGGGCCTGTTCATCTACGCGTCGCTGATCCTGGTCGTCGGCGTCGAGCGGTCCGGGTTCGCCGCGGGCTGCGCGATCAGCGTGATGATGCTGCCGATCATGATCAGGGCCGCCGACGTGGTGGTGCGCATGGTGCCCAGCTCCTTGAAGGAAGCCTCCTACGCCATGGGCGCGGGCCAGCTGCGCACCGCATGGCATGTGGTGCTTCCCACGGCTCGCTCCGGCCTGACCACCAGCGTGCTGCTGGCCACCGCGCGCGGCATCGGCGAGACCTCACCGGTGCTGATCACCGCGGGCTTCACCCCGTTCTTCAACCTCGACCCGTTCAGCGGCCCCCAGGTGTCGCTGCCCCTGGCGACGTTCAACATGGTCAAGCAGGCCGAGGACACCATGAAGGAACGTGGCTTCGGCGCCGCCGCGGTGCTCATGCTGCTGGTGCTGATCCTGTTCGTCCTCGCCCGCGCCATCGGCGGAAGGCCCGCGGGCAACCTCTCGGCGGCCCAGCAGCGCCGCCGGATGCGGACTTCGGCCCGCGACCGCGCGCGATACGCCGCGAAGCTGCGCCAACGCGCTCAACACCGCGAAAACGTCTGGTCTGAAACGCATCGAGGAGAGTCATGACCGTCCGAGACCACCTGCCCCTCCGGCCCCGGCGGTCCGGCCGCGCCGCCGGGCTGATGGCGGTGCTCACCGTGCTGTTCTCGGTGACGGTCGGCTTCGCCCCCACGGCCGCGGCAGAGGACTACGTGCCGATCAGCGGGTCGGGCTCGTCCTGGAGCTTCAACGCGATCGACCAGTGGCGAAAGAACGTTCTGCAGTACGGAATGCGGATCACCTACTCCGACACCGGGTCCACGACCGGCCGCAACCAGTTCAAGGTCAACCAGGTCGACTTCGCCGTCTCCGAGATCCCCTACGGGCTCAAGGACGGAGGCGTGATCGACTACGGTCCCCCCGAGGGCACCTATGCCTACATGCCGATCGTGGCCGGTGGCACGTCGCTGATGTACAACCTGAAGATCGGCGGCCAGCGGGTCACCAACCTGCGGCTGACCGGCGACCTCGTCGCCAAGATCTTCACCGGCGCGATCACCAACTGGGGAGATCCGGCGATCAAGGCGGCCAACCCGGGACTGAAGCTGCCCGCGCGCAAGATCGTGCCGGTGGTGCGCAGTGACGGCTCGGGCAGCACCGCGCAGTTCACCACCTGGCTGGCCAACCAGCACGCAGGCGTCTGGGACGCGTTCTGCCGCAAGGCGGGCCGGGCCACCCCATGCGGGTTCACATCGAACTACCCGGTGGTCGACCCGGTGGTCGCGCAGGACAAGTCGATCGGCGTGTCCAACTACGTGCGGCAGGACCAGGCTGAGGGCGCGATCACCTACGTCGAGTACTCCTACGCCAAGGCGGCGGGCTTCCCGGTGGCGAAGCTGCTCAACAAGAAGGGGTACTACGTCGCGCCGACGCCCGAGGCCGTCGCGGTGGCCCTGCTCAAGGCGGAGATCAACCCGACGACGCTGGTGCAGACGTTGGACAAGGTATACGTCGACATGGATCCGCGTACCTACCCGCTGTCCAGCTACAGCTACATGGTCCTGCCGACGCAGACCAACCAGCGCTTCACCACCGAGAAGGGCAAGACGCTCGGCGCGTTCGCCTACTACTTCCTGTGTGAGGGACAGCAGCAGGCGGGCAGGCTCGGTTTCTCTCCGCTGCCGCTCAACCTGGTGCGGGCCGGAATGACGCAGGTCGGCCGGATCCCTGGCGTGCAGACGCACTCGCTCGACATCAGCAAGTGCAACAACCCGACGTTCTCCTCGGACGGCACCAACACACTGGCCAAGAACGCGCCCCAGCCAAAGGAATGTGACCGCGAGGGTGGCCCCGCCCAGTGTGAGGAGGGCACCGGAGGCGCCGAGCAGCCGACGAAGTCGTCCGGCGGAGCCAAGAACGGCGCGAACGGGGCCGCCGTGCCTGGGGCAGCGGTGCCAGGAGCCGCGGACCCGGCGGCGGTCGCGGCCGGGGACGAAGAGGCGGGCGCGGTCGATGAGAACGGCGACCCGGTGACCAGGTCGGCGCAGAACGCCTCGGCGGTGCCCGTGTCGGTCGACCTGCCCGCCGACGACAACGTGCTGCTGGTCATCGTCGCGGTGGTGTTGCTACTCGCTCTTGTCGCCGGACCACCGCTGGTGGCCCGACTGCTGAATCGGCGCGGAGGCCAGGCATGACCAGCTCGAGTTCCCGAAGCAGACTGCGTTCGCTGGTCCGGCTGGTCCTGGCCGCGGCGATGGTGTCGACGGGCGTCGGGCTGACGGCGCTGCCGACGGCCGCGCCCGCCGCGGCGGAGCCCGCGCCCCGCGCGGGTTCCTCGGCCGTGACGATCAAGGGTTCTGGCCGGTTCGCCGACCTGGAGGTCACCGTCGGGCAGACCAAGGACCTGATCAACCAGACCATCCACGTGTCGTGGAAGGGCATGGAGCCGACGGACAACCCACCTGGCAAGAACTTCTTGCAGATCATGCAGTGCTGGGGCGACGACCCGAACGGGCCGGACCGGACCCAGTGTCAGTACGGCGCGCCCGTGATCGACTACTTCGGTGAGCAGATCGAGAGCCGCACCCTGCCCTACTCGGCGGCGCTGAAGGATCCCGCCGAGGTGGCGCCGGACGGCGCTCCCTACTCGATCGTCCCGTTCCGGTCGGTCTCGGGCAAGACGACGAGCACCACGATCCCGGACTTCGACCAGTTCTTCGACGCGCAGAACACCAACGAGGTGTCGGTCGCCCCGGTCCAGGAGAACGGCACCGGCGAACTGGACTTCGAGGTGTTCACCGGCTTGGAGTCGCACGGACTCGGCTGCGGCAAGCCGCACGCCGACGGCCCGAACAAGGGCAAGCCGCGCAAGTGCTGGCTGGTGATCGTGCCGCGCGACGACACCGAGGTCAGTGGCAAGAAGGTCGGCGTCCCAGACGGGCACATCCACAACTTCCTTGACTCCTCGCCACTGAGCAAGTCCAACTTCACGCACAAGCTGCAGGTCCCACTCGAGTTCCTCCCCGTCGGCGACACGTGCCCGATCGGCGCCAACGAGCGCGCGCTGTCCGGCAACGAGCTGCTCGCCGACGCCGTGATCAGGTGGCAGCCCGCGCTGTGCTCCAGCAACGGCCCGGTGTTCGGCTACGCCCAGATCGCCGACCGGCTCGTCCGCGACCAGCTCGCGGCCCCGGAGCCGGGCCTGGTGTTCACCTCGAAGCCGATGGATCCCGCGACCGTGGCCGCCGACCGGAAACTGGTGTACGCGCCGACCGCCGTCTCCAGTTATGTGGTCGCGTTCATGATGGAGCGGCAGTCCGCGATCACCGCACCGCCGGACGTTCTCAAGCAGAACGGCCAGATGATCACCGAGCTGAAGCTGACGCCGCGGCTGATGGCGAAGCTGCTGACCCAGTCCTATAGCGGATCGGTGTACACGAAAGAGACCTACCTGGCCAAGAACCCGCGCAGGCTGGTCGACGACAAGGAATTCCTCGCGCTGAACCCGGTGTTCAAGGACTACGGGTTCTCCATGCAGACGGTCGAGCCGCTGCTGACCTCGGTGGACTCGGACGCGACCGAGGCGATGTGGACTTGGATCAGCCAGGACCGTGAGGCCCGTGACTTCCTCGACGGCAAGCCCGACGGGTTCAACGAGAACATGGTCGTCAACAAGAACTACACGGGTATGCGGCTGCCAATCGACTACTTCGCCCGTGCGGACAGCTCGTGCATCACCGTCGAACTCGGTGGTGGATCCGGCAAATTCCCCAAGTGCACGCTCAACTCGCGTGGCATGGCCGCCGACCTGCACTACGCGGGCCGTGCGGTCAGCCGAGGCGACAGCCTGCAGCGAGAGCCGCAGCCAGAGCCTGACCCGAACGACCCGAGCAAGCCGCTGTACAAGAAGCACGACCGGACCCGGGTCGGAGCCCGCGCGCTGATCGCCATCGTGGACGGTCCGACCGCCGACCGGTACGGCCTGCAGGTGGCGAAGCTGCGCAACGCGGCGGGCGAGTTCGTCTCGCCGAAGGACAACGGCGCGGTGCTCGCGGGCGTCGACGGCATGAAGGAGTCGCAGGTCCCCGGCGTGCTGCTCACCAACCCGGCGGTTTCGGCGCGGAACGCCTACCCGCTGCCGCTGGTCACCTACGCCGTCGGCGCGCCCGCCACCATGGATGTCGCGGCGGGCAAGGACTACGCGGCGTTCCTGCGCTACGCGGTCGGTGCGGGCCAGGTGCCAGGCGACGGCGTGGGCACCCTGCCGTCCGGCTACCTCCCGCTGCCGTCGACGATGACCCGCGCGGCCATCGACGCCGCGGCCGTCATCGAACGTGACGCGGGCAAGAAGATCGTGGTCCCGACGACCACGACGGGGAACTCCTCCAGCGAGGACTCCGACGACACCGACAGCGGCTCGACCGGAGACACCGCGGGCGGGCAGGCTCCAGCCCCGGCACCGGCGGCCCCGGCTCCGGCGAAGGCACCCGCGGTGGCCGCGCCGTCCGCCGCGGCGACACCGGCGCGCGCGTCGCGCAACACGCCGTCGCTGCCGATCGGCTGGGAACTCAGGTATCTGCTCGCCGGACTGCTCGTACTGGGCGGTCTCGCGACCGGTGCGGGGCCGCTGCTGATGCGCCTTGGCGCGGGCGCGGTCAGGCCGAAGGCCTGAACCGGGATTCACGAGACGGGGGTGGAAGGTGAATAGGGCGGCCAGCAGGCTCATTCCGTGCGTGTGGGATGTCCACCTGGATGGAAATCCGATCGAGGACGGTATGGGCGCTTACCCCACCGGCCAGAAGAGCCTGACGCGCTACTCGGTGGCCAAGCATTCCGCTCAGCTGTACGGAAACGCCGCCCCGGCCGTCGTGAACTCGGCCGATCGGTCGAACTACGTGGTCCTGGCCGACCGCGCCGTGAGCAGGAAACTGGCGGACATCAGCTGCCGCAACGGATTTGCGTCGAAAAGCGAATTGCGGCAGTACGTCGATTGTGACGCCATGATCACTCGGCGCAGCCAGGGGCGACCATCCGAAATAGACAGTCCGTTGCGAACTGGCTGTTCGCCCATTGGTCACTTCGCATTGCCTGCTCGGAAATCTTCGGAACGATACTTCTCAATGTACGGACGAAACATCTCCGCAACACGGTGTCTCGGACGGACCAACGCGGATGAGGGGGTGGTGCGCCCGACCAGCCCGTGACAGGAGTTGCCGCTCCCGTCACGAACCGGCCGGTCAACCGCACCACGGTGTGTGGCCTTGCTCTACCCACACCGGATACGTGCCCGGACACAAGTCCGGCGCACATACTGCGTCGAAAAGGATACATGCAGTGAGCAAGAAGCGTATGCTCCTCGCGGCTTCGGCCGCCCTCGCGGCGCTGGCCATGGCGTCGGGCTCGGCACAGGCCGACCCGACCGGTGCGCCGACCTACCGTGAGATCGTCGGCACCGGTTCCGACACCACCCAGACCGTCATGAACGGCCTCGCCGACGCCATCACCGTCAACGGCGTCAAGGTCATGGGCTCGTACGACGCCCGCGGCACGACCACGATCACCACCAAGGACGCGGCCACCAACCCGAACTGCACCATCGCGCGCCCCGAGGGCTCGACCCCCGGCGTCAACGCGCTGAAGGCCGACATCGCCTCGGGCAACGGCTGCGTGCAGTTCGCGCGTTCGTCGTCGAACGCCGCCACGGCGAACCCGACCCTGAAGTACATCCCCTTCGCGGTCGACGCCCTGACCTACGCGGTCCGCTCTGACAGCACTGTGCCGAAGAAGCTGACCAAGGCGAACCTGACCTCGATCTACACCTGCGCCACCACGACGTTCAAGCCGCTGGCGCCGCAGTTCGGCTCCGGCACGCGCGCGTTCTTCGTCAAGAGCATCATGCCCGCGGGCACCGTCGACTCCGCCACGCTGTTCGGTGTCGGTGGCCAGTACCCGTGCGTGAACGACAAGGACGCCGCCAACGAGCCGATCCAGGAGCACGTCGGCACGTACCTGACCGACGTCAAGCACCTGCTGCCGTACTCGATCGCCGTCTACAACTCGCAGATCTACGGCCAGGCGCCCGCCGCGCAGGGCAAGGCCGTTCTGGGTGTGCTCGACAGCATCCAGCCGTCCAACCTGAACACCGCCTCGACCATGAAGCGCGACGTCTACAACGTGGTCCCCGCGGACAAGATCGGTCTCGAGCCCTACAAGACCATCTTCGACGGCCCGGCCTCGCAGATCTGCACCAAGGGTGACGTCATCACCAAGTACGGCTTCGGTGTCGCCGCCAACTGTGGCGTCGCGGTCACCCCGTAGTTAGCGCGGCAGTTCGTGCGGGCGCTCACCTGAGCTTCGCACTCGCTCACTTGCTGATCCATTCACGAAAGGTTTGCACAATCGTGCGAGGAAACACCATGGCCCGTCGGGCCGTCGGCTTCGCGGTGGCGTTCGCCGCCGCCGCAGCCGCCACCATCGGTGCCGCGGGCATCGCCGCCGCCGCCGGTCCGGCCGTCAAGCTGGGCGACCTGACCCCGAGCAAGACCGTCGGTACCGACATCGACGCCCCGGGCTACACCACCTCCGCGGGCTGCCCCACCACCGCTGACGGCTACGAGGTCCGCGTCTACGGCCCCGGCGCCTTCGCCACCGGTCTGGTCGCCACCACCGTGACCGACGTCAACTTCTCCACCTCGGCGCCGTTCTCCGTGGTGCAGACGCTGTCCTTCAAGGACGTCGCGATCGACAACAGCACCACCATCGTCCCGGGCACCTACACCGTGGCGGTCAACTGTATGGACCAGCTCGCGGCTGAGGAGAAGGGCGGCTTCACCGTCGACCTGAACTTCTCCAGCGCGACCGCGTGGACCGTGGTGGCGAACAAGATCAACACCACCACCGCCATCGCCGCGGCCCCGGCCGCCCCGGTGACCGAGGGCACCCCGGTGACCCTGACGGCGACGGTTTCCCCGTCGACCACCGGCCAGGTCCAGTTCCGTGACGGTGCCACCGCCCTCGGTGCCCCCGTCGCCGTGAACAACGGTGTCGCCACCCTCACCACCTCGGCCCTCGCTCAGGGCGCGCGTTCGCTGACCGCCGAGTTCCTGGGCAGCGCCACGCACAACGGTTCGACCTCGTCGGCGCTGTCCTACCAGGTCAACGCCGCGGCCGCGGTCGTCACCACCACCGCCCTCGCGGTCACCCCGAGCGGCACCGCTGAGCAGTTCAGCACCGTCACCCTCGCCGCCACGGTCGCCCCGGCCACCGCGGCCGGTGCCGTGCAGTTCTTCGACGGCGTCAACGCGATCGGTAACCCGGTCGCCGTCGCGGGTGGCTCGGCCACCTACAGCACGGCGTCCCTCCCGGTCGGCGCGCACAACTTCACCGCGCGCTTCGTGGCCACCAACCCGGCCGCGTACGAGCCCTCGACCTCGGCTGCCGTTGCCCTCAACGTCACCGCGTTCGCGGGTGTCAGCACCTACGAGGACATCTCCACCACCATCCTCGCCGGTGAGCTGACGATCTCCGTCGCGAACAAGAACGTGGTCCTGCCCTCGCCGATCGCTTCCCTCGACGGCTCGATGCTGAGCACCGCGGGCGCGCTCAACCCGATCAAGGTCACCGACACCCGCGCGGGTAACCCGGGCTGGAACGTCTCCGGCCAGGTGACCGACTTCATCAACGGCGCCAACGCCATCAACGGCGCGAACCTCGGCTGGACCCCGAAGATCGTCGACAAGTCCCCGGTCCAGAACATCACCGCGGGTGCGGTCGTCGCCCCGGCGAACGGCATCGTCCCGGGCGCCAGCGCCCCGGCCGGTTTCGGTCTGGCCTCGGCCCGCGTCCTGGCCACCGCTGCCGCCCTCGGCGGCAACGGCACCGCGAACCTCTCCGCGGACCTGGCCCTGAACGTGCCCACCTCGACCGTGGCGGGCACCTACACGGCGCGGCTGACCCTCACCGCTATCTGATCCATTCGAGGTAGCTAGCTCACGCCAGTGAGGGTGGACCGGGACCAGGCATCCCGGTCCACCCTCACGCCCCGTATACCCCCAAGCTCCACTAAGGACTGATCATGAAGCGGATCTGGCGCCACACGGTGCTTTCCGGTCTGTTGGCCGCGCTCGCCGTGGGCGTGTTTCCGGCGACCGCGCAGGCCGCCCAGCCCACTCCGTCGGCGCCTGCCACTCCGTCGGCGCCCGCCGCTCCGGCCCAGGGCAAGGGGCCCGCCACCTTCGGCGTGCGGCCCGCCCAGGCGGACAAGCCGGACAACCGGCCCAACTTCAGCTACAGCGCGACCCCGGGCGCGGTGATCAGGGATCATCTCGCGGTCGCGAACATCTCCGGCGACCCGCTGACGCTCAAGATCTACGCCAGCGACGCGTTCAACACCCCCGACGGCGGCTACGACCTGCTCGACGCGGGACGCAAGCCCACCGACGTCGGCGCGTGGGCCAAGATCGGCGTCGAGTCCATCGAGGTGCCCGGCCGCACCACGAAGATCGTCCCGTTCTCGATCACCATCCCGGCCAACGCGACGCCTGGTGACCACGCGGGCGGCGTCGTCGCCGCACTGATCACCGAGGCCACCGGCAGCGACGGCCAGCGTGTCGCCGTCGAGCAGCGCGTCGGGGCCCGCTTCTACCTGCGGATCTCCGGCGACCTCAAGCCGAAGCTGGCGATCGAGGACCTGGAGTCGACCTACCACGGCTCGCTGTTCGGCTCGGGTGACACCACGGTCACCTACACCGTCCGCAACGTCGGCAACGTCCGCCTCGGCGGCAAGCAGAAGGTCACCGTCGAGACCCCCTGGGGCTCCGGGACCAGCGCCGAGAACCTCGCCGACCTGCCGGAATTGCTGCCCAACAACGCGGTCAGGATCACCACGACGGTCAAGGGCGTGATCCCGGCGGGCTGGCTCGACAGCCTTGTGCACATCGACCCGGTCGCGCCGCCGGGTCCGCAGCCGCAGGCCGAGTCGGTCGACGCGAGCGTCACCGTCATGGCGGTGCCGTGGCTGTTGGTGATCATCCTGCTGGTTGTCGTCGCGCTGGTCCTGCTCCTTATGTGGCGCAGAAAGCGCAAGCGCAACCGGCCCGCCCCGGCCGAGCCGCAGCCGCTGCCGGAGGTCGAGAATGCGCTGGCGTAGCCGACTCGCGTGCGTGGTGTTCGCGCTCGCGGCGACCGCCGGACTGCCCGGCTCCGCCGCGGCACAGCCGCTTGGCGTGCTCGTCGTGACCCCCGGCGCCAGTGTCGACGCGGTCCCGGTGCGGCTCACCACGGAGAAGGGCTGCCCGCGCCCGGCCACCGGCTACCTCGCCACGATGAAGGGGCACGGGCTCGACGACATCAACGTCGTGGCGACCTCCGACGTGAGTATGTCGTTCTCGGCTGGGTTCGAGGTCCACTTGGGCGTCACGTTCAAGGACATCGCCTCCGACAACAACACCACGCTGCAGGGCTCCTACGTCATCACGCTGCGATGCGTGGACATGTTCTCGCAGCAGAGCTTCGGCGAGTTCACCGCGACGATCGACTTCCCGGAGCCGACCAAGTACGTGGCCCAGGGCAAGTCGAAGGGACCGCAGCGGGCGACGAATCCGGTGGTGCCGCCGGAGGAGGTCGCCGACCAGGCGGCACCTCTACCCGGCCAGACCCAGCCCGCTCCGCCCGCCGCCGACCAGGCCGCGCCCGCCTCGTCGGCGCCCGCGGCCGGGCAGGCCGCGGCCACGTCATCCGGTGGCGGCACGACCTTCCTCTACATCGGCGGTGGCGTGCTCGCACTGATCGCGGTGGCGTACGCCGCGTCGTCGCTCCGCAAGCGCCCCAAGGCCGACAGTCCCGATTCCGCATCCGAGTGACGCCGAAACCGGCCGCTGCTCACCACATTGGAGGAAGTCTTTCATGCGTAAGCGCCATCTGATCGCGGCAGGCGCGGCGGTCCTCACCGCCGCGACGGCGGGCGTGATCCTCGCTGCGGGGATCTCGTCGGCCGCGCCGCCCGTGGGCACCCTTGGCACCCTGTCGGTCAGCAAGGCCTCGGGTCTTGACATCGATGCGCCGGGCTACACCACGTCGGCTCCCTGCAACGAGGGATCCGACGGCTACGACCTCCGCGTGTTCGGTCCCGGCAAGTTCGAGACCGGCCTGGTCGCGACCACCGTCACCGACCAGGGCTTCTCGTCGACGTCGCCGTTCGCGGTGACCCAGACGCTGGGGTTCAAGGACGTCGCGCTGGACAACAGCACCACCATCACCGCGGGCACCTACACGGTCATGGTGAGCTGCAAGGAGCAGTTCTCCGACACGACCACGGGCACCTTCACCCGCAACATCTACTTCACCGACGCCACGCACTGGCAGCTGACGGACCCGTCGGAGCCCACGCCCACGACCACGACGACCACCACGACGACCACCACGACGACGACCACGACGACGGTGGACCCGACGACGACCACGACCACGGTGGACCCGACGACGACTACCACCACGGTGGACCCGACGACGACCACGACCACGGTGGACCCGACGACGACCACCACGACGGTGGACCCGACGACGACCACCACGACGGTGGACCCGACGACGACCACCACCACGGTGGACCCGACGACCACCACCACGGTCGAGCCGACGACCACCACCACGACCACGACCCCCGAGATCCCGCGTCTGGGCAAGCTCACGCCGAACTCCACCTCGGGTCTGGACACCGCCGCGCTCATCCTCACCACCGAGGCGGGCTGCCCCGAGACCGCCGACGGCTACCGCGGCTACATCACCGGCGGCCCGGCGAACGGCCCGTTCGCGAGTGGCCGTGAGCTGGTCGCGGGCAGCGACGTCGACCTGTCGCACACCGGCCCGTTCAACGTGACCCAGACCAACACCTTCATCGACATCGCCAAGGACGCGAACCTGAAGGCGATGCCGGTCGGCGCCTACCAGCTGCGGCTGTCGTGCCAGATCCAGCTTGAGGACAAGAGCGTCGGCTACTTCGACCTCGACATCGAGTTCACCTCGCCCACCGAGTGGAAGCTCAAGCAGGGCGGTTCGACAACCACCACCGCCACCACGACCACCGGCACCACCACCGGTTCGTCGACGACCACCACCGACACGACCACTGACACCAGCACGACGACCACCACCCCCGCGGGTGGCACGGACGACGACGACAGTGACGACCTCGCCGACACCGGCGCCTCGATCGGGCTCAGCCTGCTCGTCGGCACCGTGCTCGTCGCGGGCGGCGTGTTCGCGGTGATCGTGGCGCGCAGGCGCCGTGCCTCGATGCCCGGCGTGACCCCGGCCGATAGCTGATAGTCGCCCGTGTGCGCCGGGGCGGGGGAACCCGTCCCGGCGCACACGGGTGTCCGATGGAAGGACCACAACGGTGACGGTGATCGAGGAGACCACCCCGGCGACGGCGCCCGCGCCGCGGCCGCGGGAACCGGAGTCCCCCGGGCTGGTGCTGGCCGGGCAGATGCTGGCCATCCTTGGCGCGGTGCTGCTCTGCTTCGTCGCGCAGCTCGCCCTGATCGGCGCGATCAAGCACGAGCGTGACCAGGACCGCGCCTACGACGACTTCCGGCGGGAGCTCGCCAAGGCGACCGCTCCGGTCGCGGCGGTCAACGATGGCGGCAGGCTGCTCGCCACCGGCACCCCGGTGGCGATCCTGGAGATCCCGCGGCTGCGGCTGCGGGAGGTCGTCGGCGAGGGCACGTCGTCGCGGTCGCTCAAGTCCGGCCCCGGTCATCTGCGCAACACTCCGCTGCCCGGCCAGGCCGGGACCAGCGTGATCTTCGGCCGCCGCGCCGCGTACGGCGGTCCGTTCAGCCTGCTCGACCGGTTGGCCCCGGGCGATCTGATCATCGTGACCACCGGCCAGGGGGAGCACCGCTACGTGGTGCAGGGCGTGCGCCATGCCAACGATCCGGAGCGGCCGCCCGCAGCGGGCCAAGGCAGGCTCGTGCTGGCCACCGCGGACGGGGAGTACTTCCTGCCGACCGACGTGCTGCGGGTCGACGCCCGGCTCAGCTCGGAGGTGCAGGACAGCTCGGGGACCGTGCCCGCGTTCGCCGTGCCCGACAGCGAGCGGCTGATGGCCGGTGACAGTGGCGCGCTCGTGCCGGTCGCGCTGTGGTGCCTGGTCCTTGCCGTCGCCGCCGTACTTGTGGTCTACGTCCGCAAGCGGGTCGGGCGGTGGCACGCCTGGGTGATCGGCGTCCCCGTCCTCGGCACCGTCGGCGTGACGCTCGCCGACCAAGCCGCCGCCCTGCTGCCCAACCTGCTGTGACGCGAGGAGAGATGACGATGACGATGACCCAGCAGCTCATGCCGCCGGAGCCGAGCCTGGCCGAGTTGGACGCGCGATCGATCTCCGCGTGGTTCGGTGAGCGCAAGGTTCTCGACCGGGTGTCCCTGGTGATGCCCGCCGGGTCGGTGACGGCGCTGATCGGGCCGTCCGGTTGCGGCAAGTCGACCTTCCTGCGCACGCTGAACCGGATGCACGAGCTGATCCCCGGCGCGTCGCTGGCAGGCGAGGTACTGCTGTCCGGCTCCGACATCTATGACCCGGGCCGCAAGCTGACCGACGCGCGAAAGCAGATCGGGATGGTGTTCCAGAAGCCGAACCCGTTCCCGGCCATGTCGATCTACGACAACGTCGTCGCCGGGCTGAAGCTCACCGGCGCCAAGGTGTCGCGCTCCGAGCGCGACGACCTGGTGGAGAGCTGCCTGGCCAAGGCGGGCCTGTGGAACGAGGTGAACGACCGGCTGCGCCAGCCGGGCGGGGCGCTCTCCGGCGGCCAGCAGCAGCGCCTGTGTATCGCGCGGTCCCTGGCGATCAAGCCAAAGGTGCTGCTGATGGACGAGCCGTGTTCGGCGCTGGATCCGACGTCCACGCGGCGTATCGAGCAGACGATCGCCGAGCTCGCGCACGAGGTGACGATCGTGATCGTCACGCACAACATGCAGCAGGCGGCCCGGGTCTCGCAGCAGTGTGCGTTCTTCCTCGCCGAGCAGGGCACGCCTGGTGTGATCGTCGAGGCGGGGCCGACGGAGAAGATCTTCGGGTCGCCGCAGGACCCCCGGACCTCGGACTACGTGCACGGCCGCTTCGGCTGAGCCGCGTTCGCGCGCGCGCCGATCCCGCGCCGGTCGAGTAATCTGGCCATTCAGACGGGTGGCTGGCGGGGGAGTACGCGTGGATCTTCGTCTGGAGGACCCACCCGCGGCTGGGGTGGTCCTGGTCGCGATCGGCGGCGAGGTCGACTTCGTCGCCGCGGGCATCCTGGAGCGGTTCCTGCTCGGCGCGCTCGCCGAGCAGCGGCACGCCAAGCCCGGTCTGATCATCGACCTGTCCGACGCCGAGTTCTTCGGGTGCGCCGGGGTCAACGCCCTCATCGCCGCCCAGCGCAGGCTGGAGGCCGGTGGCGGCTGGCTGCGCCTGGTCGACCCGTCGCCCGCGGTGTCGCGGGTGCTGGACGCGGCCGGGATGAACACGCGGTTGCGGGTCACGGACTCGTCATGAGCCTCGCCCGCTCGCCGCACCAGGTCACCGAGTTCGCCGGGCCGGTGGACGAGTTCCTCGCCAACGCCTGCCTGGTCTACGGCGGAGACGGGCCGCACCGACTCGCGCGGGCGCGTGAGCTGCTGGCCGCCGACCCAGGGCTGGCCGCGGCGAACCTCCACACGATCGCGGCGGTCGGTGACGCCGAAGCCGCGCGGGCGTGGCTGGCGGAGCATCCGTCGGCGGCCCGCGAGTCGGGTGGGCCGTTCGACTGGGAGCCACTGCTCTATCTCTCTTACTCGCGGATGCCCGGCGGTGATCCGGTCGGCGTCGCGCGGGCGCTGCTCGACGCGGGTGCCGATCCCAACGCGGGTTACCTCTGGGAGGGGCACTGCCCGCCCTTCACGGCGCTGACCGGCGCGTTCGGCGAAGGTGAGGACGCGGTCAACGAGCCGCGGCACCAGGCCGAGGAGGCGCTGGCCCGGCTGCTGCTCACGGCGGGCGCCGACCCCAACGACGGCCAGGCCATCTACAACCGGATGTTCGGCGCCGACGACGGGCACCTGCGGCTGCTGTTCGAGTTCGGTCTCGGGC
>DATLIA010000275.1:0-13932 GCA_035540215.1 Actinokineospora sp.
CCCCCAAATGATCGAGCGCATCCTGCCCCCAGCCGTCACCCCGGCCGAGGCCTTCACCGACCCCCCGGAAGCCACCCTGCTCCCGGAAGAAGAACCGATCATCGCCAAAGCCGTGGACAAGCGCCGACGTGAATTCACCACCGTCCGCTACTGCGCCCGCCAAGCCCTGGCCAAGCTCGGCATCCCACCCCTCCCCATCCTCCCCGGCGAAAAAGGCGCTCCAACCTGGCCCGACGGCATCGTCGGCAGCATGACCCACTGCAAGGGCTACCGAGCCGCCGTCGTCGCCCACGCCGCCGACGTCGTCACAGTCGGCATCGACGCCGAGCCGCACATCCAGCTCCCCGACGGCGTCCTCAACGCGACCACCTGCGCCACCGAACGCGTCCACCTCGCCGAACTCGCCGAGACGCATCCCGACATCCACTGGGACAAACTCCTGTTCGCCGCCAAGGAGTCCGTCTACAAGGCGTGGTTCCCGCTGATGCGCAAGTGGCTGGGCTTCGAGGACGCGCGCGTCACGTTCGATCCCGCAGGCACCTTCGAAGCCGAGCTAGTGGTTCCCGGCCCGGTCATCGCCGGTGAGCAGATCGGCGGATTCTCCGGCCGCTGGCTCGTCGACGACGGTCTCGCCGTCACCGCGATCACGATCCTCGCCTGACCGGGACCCCACGGCCATCGCGGCCAGCGCGGTGGTCAGCGGCACGGCCGCGATGATCCCCAGGCTGCCCGCGAGCGCCCGGATCACCTCCTCGGCCACCGGAGCCGACGACAGCACGTGATCGGCTGGGACGCCTCGCGCCGCGAACAGCATCAGGAGCGGCAGGGCGGCGCCCGCGTAGGCCAGGACCAGCGTGTTCACCGTCGAGGCCACATGCGCCCGGCCGACCCGAAGGCCCGCCGCGAACAGCTTCCGCCGGGACGCGGTCGGGTCGGCCGCTGACAGCTCCCACACCACCGCCGCCTGCGTGACCGTCACGTCGTCGAGCACGCCGAGGGCCCCGATGACCAGGCCCGCCAACAGGAGTCCCTGCAGGTCGACGCCGTGCAGATAGCCGCTGAGGAAGCCGACGTTGTCGCTGCCCAGCCCGGTCACCCCGGCCAGGCCGAGTGACGCCCACCCGATCACGCCGGTCAGCGCGAGGCTCGTCACCGTCCCGACCACCGACACCGCGGTCCGCGCGTTGATCCCGTGGGTCAGGAACAGCGCGACGACCATGATCATCGTGCCGCCGCTGACCGCGACCAGCAGTGGTGGCGCGCCCTGCATGATCGCGGGGAGGACGAATTCGGTCAGCCCGGCCAGACACACCGCCAGCGCCCCGAGGGCGGCCAGGCCGCGCCAGCGCGACAGTGCCACGACGGCCGCGGCGAACAGGCCGCCGAGCATCAGCAGCGGCAGCGTCCGGTCGCGGTCGACCACGTCGTAGCGCTCGTAGACAACGGCGCGCTCCGGTCGGTGGACCATCATCACCGGATCGCCGACGGAAACCCGAACCCCGCTCGCCTTCGACACCAGCGCGGGCACCGATGTCCCGGCGCCGGGCCCTTCGTCGACCGCGACCGTGGCGATGTCGCAATCCGTCGGCGCCATCGGGCACTGGACCAGCTCGACAACCGTGCCCGACGCGCGGACCTGTTGGATCGAGTCCAGCACCAGGCCGTCGCCGGGCCACAGGCTGATCATCACGATCGTCGCCGCGGTCAGCAGCGGCAGTAGGACCGCGGCGACGACCAGCCGCACTCGGCGGGCGACCCGGTCGTCGGAGTCGACCGCGGTGAAGGTCCCGTGACCATGGCCATGAGTCATGGGCGCATGAGACCACACCCGCGACCGGCCGATGGGCGCCCAAGTCGACAAACGCCCATGTCGGAAAACTCGGAACAGTCCGACGAAACCGGTGCCGTACAACCGGATCGGCCCCGCGACCTGCGCGGCCGCGCCGGGTTCATTCACGGAATATGCCCCGTGTGACGTGAACCCATTGTCCCGCGCGAATTGCTGAATACGTTGCTGTCTCGGAAGTCCCCTGCGCATCCACCCAGTGAGGAAGGCCGGAAACGGTGAACGATAAACGAAGTCGACACTGGCGCATAGCCGCTGTCGCCGTCGGTGGCGCCGCCCTGCTAGGCGCCACCACCGCCATCGCGCTAGCCCAGCCCGTCGCGCGTCAGGTACAGCCGTCCGTCGCGCTCGCGGCGAACGCCGTGCCGCAGATCGGCGGCGCGGGAACGACAGACCACCCGCAGCGTCACGTCGTCGATGGTCCGAGCACGCTCTCCCGCCAGTTCTGCCAGGACGGGGCCGCCTGGGTCCGTCCGCACTTCGCCGCCCTCACCCTCAAGGGCGCCGACACCGTCACCGTCCGCGGATCCGGCGGCGACAGCCAGACCCTGACCGCCGACCACGGCGACGACCGCGCCCTGTCCACGCGGTCGTTCAAGGGTTCCTGCGTCACCATCGAGGCCAACCTGTCCACAAAGGACAGTAAGCTGACCATGGACTCCCTGCAGTCCGGCACCGCGGCCGCCGACGTGATCGTCGCGGGCGCCGGTGACATCTGCGGTGACAACTGCACTCAGACCGCCGACGTCGTCGAGAACATCAACCCGGCGGCGGTGTTCCTCATGGGCGACAACGCCTATGAGAACGGCTCGCTCAACGACTACCGCACCCGATACGACCCGGCGTGGGGACAGTTCAAGGGCTACACCCACCCGTCGGTGGGCAACCACGAGTACCAGACCAGCAACGCCTCCGGATACTTCGACTACTTCAACGGCGTCGGATACGACGACGGCCCGGCGGGCCCGCGCGGCAAGGGCTACTACAGCTGGGATGTCGGCGACTGGCACTTCATCGCGCTCAACAGCAACAGCGCGGTTCCGATGACGGCGGGCGGGGCCCAGGAGACCTGGCTGCGCAACGACCTGCGCGCCAGCACCAAGCCCTGCACCGCGGCCTACTGGCACCACCCCCGGTACAACCAGGGCAGCCACGGCAACAACACCAACACCAACCCGCTGTGGCAGGCGCTGATCGACTACAAGGCCGACCTGATCGTCAACGGCCACGACCACAACTACCAGCGGTTCGCGCCGCAGAACACCAACGCGGTCGCCGACCCGACCAATGGCATCCGACAGCTTGTCGTCGGCACCGGCGGCCGGGCGTTCTACGACTTCGAGACCACCCGGCCCAACATCGAGGCCGCCAACGACAACACCTACGGCGTGTTGAAGATGGCGCTGTCCTCGACCGGCTACACCGCCGACTTCGTGCCGGTCGCGGGCCGCACGTTCACCGACCACTTCTCCGGCACCTGCAAGGCCAAGGGCACCACCCCGACGCCGAGCTTCACCGTGACCGCGAACCCGGCCTCGGTGTCCGTCGCCCCCGGTGCTTCCGCGACCACCACGGCCACGGTGACCAGCACGGGCGGCTTCAGCGCGGCGACGAACCTCGCCGTGTCCGGCCTGCCGTCCGGCGTGACCGCCACCGTGTCGCCGACCTCGGTGACCCCGGCGGCCAACGGCTCCGCGTCCGCCACGGTCACCGTGTCGGCGTCGAGCAGTGCCGCGACCGGGACGTCCACGGTGACGGTCACCGGCACGTCCGGCTCGTTGAGCAAGACGGCCACGTTCAGCCTGTCGGTCGGCACGACGACACCGCCGAGCACCGTGTTCGTCGACGACTTCGAGACGAGCAAGGGCTGGATCAGCAACCCGAACGGCACCGACACGGCGGTCACCGGGTTCTGGGAACGAGGCGACCCCTCGGACACCACCGACAGCGGACCCAAGCAGTTGGGCACCACGACCAGCGGCGTGAACAACCTGGTGACCGGCCGCTCGGCCGGGTCCGGCGCGGGTTCCTACGACGTCGACAGCGGCTACACGTCGATGGTCTCGCCCAACATCACCCTGCCGTCGGGCTCGCTGAGCCTGTCGCTGCGGTGGAGCGTCGGCTTCGGCGCGAACGCGACCAGTTCCGACTACTTCACCATCACGGTGGTCGGCTCCACCTCGAAGGTCGTGCTCGACCAGCGCGGCACCGGGGCGTACATCAACGGCTCGTGGCGGACCCTGACCGCCGACCTGTCGGCGTTCGCCGGGCAGACGGTCAAGATCCTGATCAAGGCCGCTGACGAGTCCACCGCGAGCCTGATCGAGGCCCAGGTGGACGACGTGAAGATCACCAAGGCCTGACATGTACGTCTCCACCGAGCCATTTCGGCGCGGTGCGGCGCGGTCGGCGGCAAAAGTGCCGCCGACCGTGCTCGCGCTCGGCATGGTCAGCCTGGTCACCGACATCTCGGCCGAGATGGTCACCGCTTTCCTGCCGATGTACCTGGTCTACGGGCTGGGTGCGGGATACCTGCAACTGGGCGTCGTCGACGGCCTCTACACCGGCGCGACAGCACTGTTGCGGCTGGTCGGCGGGCATGTGGCGGACCGGACGGGCAGGCCGAAGGCCGTCGCGGCGGCGGGCTACGGGCTGTCCGCGGTCACCAAGCTGGGCTTCCCGTTCGCGGGCGGGTCGCTCAGCGCCATCGGCGGGTTGCTCGCCGTCGACCGGGCGGGCAAGGGCATCCGGACGGGCCCGCGTGACGCGATGATCGCGTTGAGCAGTCCGCCATCAGCGCTTGGCCGTGCTTTCGGTGTGCACCGGATGATGGACACGGTCGGGGCGCTGCTGGGGCCGGTCGTGGCGTTCGCGCTGGTCGCGTGGACCGCCCACGACACGGTGTTCGTGGTCAGCTTCGGCTTTGCCGTGGTCGGGCTGGTGATCCTGCTGGTGTGGGTTCGGGAGCCAGTCGGGGTGGCGCCCGCGCGGAAGGTGCGGGTGCGCGACGGCTTGCGGCTGCTCGCCCAGCCCGCGTACCGGCGGATCTGCGGCTACGCGGTGCTGCTCGGCCTGGCGACGGTGTCGGACGCGTTCATCCTGGTGGCGGTGCAGCAGCGGACCGGGCTCGCGCCGGGCTGGCTGCCGCTGCTGCCGCTGGGGATCGCCATGACGTTCCTCAGCGCGGCGATCCCGGTGGGCCGCCTGGCCGACCGGTTCGGCCGGTGGCGGGTCTTCCTGGCGGGCCACGGGCTGCTCCTCGCCGTGTACGCCTTGCTGGCTTTCGGCGCGGGCGGCTGGCCGGTGCTGATCGTCGCGTTGGGACTGCACGGCCTGTTCTACGCAGCGACCGACGGCGTGCTGATGGCGTGCGCGGGCCCGCTGCTCCCCGACGAGGTGAAGGCGTCGGGGCTGGCGGTCCTGCAGACGGGGCAAGCGCTTGCGCGCACGGTCGCGGCGGTCCTGTTCGGCGTCGCGGCGGCGGGGTGGGGCCTTGGTCCGTCGTTCGCGCTGTTCGGCGGGGTTCTTGTGGTGGCGGTCGTCCTGAGTCGGAGGCTCTCGTGGTGAAGCGCACGGTGATCGGGGTCGCGGCGATCGTGGCGGTGGTGCTGGCCTGCGCCGTCTACGTGGTCGCCGCGGCCCGGCCGAAGCCGACCGGGACGCTGGACCTGTCCGCGCCGGACTCGGTGCTGTTCGTGTCCGAGGGCAGGCTCGCCCAGCTCAAGGGTGCGGAGGCGGTGGTCAGCGACCGCGCGTGCGCCCGCGTCTACTCGGCTGGGGGCACGACGGTGTGCCTGCGGTCGGTCGCTGTGCCGCCGAGCTTCGAGGCGGTGCTGATGGGCCCGGATCTCAAGGAGTTCCACACGATCAAGCTCGACGGGACACCCAGCCGCGCGCGGGTGTCCCCGTCGGGCAACCTGGTCGGCTGGACTGTGTTTCGGGCGGGCGATTCCTACATGCCGACGGGCTACTTCTCCACCACAGCTGGGATCTACGACCGGCGGAGTGGTTCGCTGTATGGGTCGCTGGAAGACTTCGTGTCCATTGTGGATGGAGTTGAGCAAGGAACGAAGGACCGCAACTTCTGGGGTGTCACCTTCGCGCCGGACGACCAGACCTTCTACGCGACCCTCGCCTCGGGCGGCCGAACCTGGCTGATGAAGGGCGACCTGGCGACGCGGACGATGGTGTCGGTCCGCTCGAACGCGGAATGCCCGTCGCTGTCCCCGGATGGCAAGCGGGTCGCCTACAAGAAGCGGTCCGGCCAACACTGGAGCCTGGCCGTCCTGGACCTGGCCACCGGCGTCGAGACCCCGCTGGCCGAGCCGAACCACCTCGACGACCAGGCCGCGTGGCTGGACGACCGGACTGTCGCGTACTCGCGGCCGCCGGGGCCGGGGGAGCCGCCCGCGATCTTCAGTGTGCCCGCTGACGGGACGGGGGAGCCGCGTCAGCTGCGGGCCGACGCCAGTTCGCCGTCGCCGCTGGGTCAGTCCCAGTCCCAGCAGAGCCGGTAGATGCCGGGGATCGGATCGGCCGCGGTGAGCTGGGCGGTGTAGCTGGCGCCCAGCGGGACCTCGACCTGTTCGCAGTCCGGTTCGCCGATCGAGGGCAGGTAGGTGCGGTAGACCCGCACCGGCAGCGTCCCGGCGGTGAACCGGATCTGCACCGCGAGCGACCGAGTGGCCCGCCCGACCCGCTGGGAGTGGTAGGGCTCGCGGGCGTCAGTGCGGATTGTGTAGGCCACCGACACGATTTCACCGGCGCGCAGCGGACGGTCGAGGAGCAGCTCGCACGTGGTGAACCCGGTCTCCACGTCGGCCCGCTGCCTACCGAGCCTGCAGCCGACGGTGTCCGCGAACTCGGTCGTGCGGGGGATGTCGCTGCGGGTGGCCATCGTGTGCCGGTCCACCCCGTCGACCTCGGCTCGGAGCACCAGGTGGTGGGTGAGGCTGCGCAGCCGCTGGTCATGGTCGACCACCCCGACGATGTGGATCGCCACCTTCGCCATCTTGCCGACCGCATCGATCCCCGCGCCCATCCGCTCCAGCGCCCTGGCCAGCCCGTCCGGCCGAGCCCACGCCTGGTCGGCCCGCATGTCGCCCGGGGCCTGCGCCAGCCAGCGTCCCCGTGGTCGCGGTGGCCCGAGGAGCGCGGAAAGGGCCCCGTCTGAGACGCCGAGGATGTCTTCCAACACGGCCAGCGCGCGCAGAGAGTCGGCCCGTTCGGGCTGGGTCCGCCCGCTCTGCCAGTTGCTGAGCGCGGTCTTGCTCACGGCCGCGTCGCGTTCCCGCAGCCGAACCTGGATCCGGTCAAGGCTCAACCCGCTGGACCGCAGCGCCAACCGCAGCGCGAGGCTGAACGGCCCGCTCGCCAGCGCCTCGGCCAGGCGGTCGGCTTCGGGGTCGTGGGAGCGCATGTCGGTCCTTCCCGGGCGTTCGCGGGGAGGATAGGGGCTGAAACCGGCGTTCCACTACCCGAAACGGGTGTTGTGTCCACTAGCTGGGCAGAGGGCGGCGGTGGTTGCCCTGACGGGGAGATGTCTGAAACTACCCACACGTCCGGTGACTTTGGGTAAAGTCGCCACCGGGAGAAACAGCCAGGACACAAGGGGTCAACGGTGGACGCGTTCCGGAGCATCGGAAGGTCGCTGGGCGACATCGCCGCCAGCGGCCCGATGGGCACACCACCACCAGCACAGGGCGGCGGCGGAAAGTTCAGCTTCAGGCCGGACGAGATCGAAGCCATCGTCAAGGACTGGCTCGAACTCGCGGTGGGCTACGAGGACTCGCGGTTTAATTCTCGGGACATGGTCATCGTGTCTGGCCCTGGTGCTGAGATCGCAAGCGAGACGCACGCCTCGACCGCACGGATCTCCGGTCAGGCGTATATCGACTCGCTCAACGACAAGGCCGAGTACTGCTACAGCCAGGCCCAGAAGTTTCAGGACGCGCTGAGCGACTACAAAGGTGTGGAACGGTCGAGTGTCCGCCGTATCACCGCTGCCGGGGACTCTGCCCCGTCCAATTCTGGAGAGATCTGATCTTGCGCAAGCGCCTGCCCCTCATCGCACTTCTGCTTGTCCTTGCTTCCTGCACATCGAAGGAGCCGGGAACTCCGAGCGCGTCGCCAAGTACCTCCTCAGACGTGCCGACAACCTCGGCAGGCACGACTACCCAGCCGTCGACGGGTGGCCTGCCGACAGATGGGGCGCCCAAGGTCGGCAGCCCGATCGACCCGAAGGGCTTCTTGAAGCAGCCCTGCCCGGTGTTCACCGTTGATCAGCGCAAGGAACTCGGCCTCAATGAGGGGGAGCAGGTCGAGGGCTCGTTTGGCGAAGGCTGCAAGTGGCGTAGCAACGGTGGTGGGCAGGTGACGGTGAGCTTCCTGGAGAAGAACACCCGAGGGCTGAGCGCTCCCTATGCGAACAACAAGACTGGGACCTTCAAGTACTTCGAGCCGACCGATATCGGTGGCCAGCCTGCAGTGTTCGCGAGTGGTGATGACCGTCGTGACAAGGGCGAGTGCCAGGTTGTCGTGGGGTTGAGCGACAAGCTGGTCTTCAATATGTTCCTGCAGCAGTCGCAGGACAAGGTTGGGACAGCCAAGCCGTGCGATGTGGTGGCGCGGGTGGCTGGGATGGCGTTGACGACGATCAAGGCTGGTTAGTGCGTTTCTGAGGGCGAAACTAGGCACCCGAGCGTGCGTGTTGCGGATCTTGGGCGCTCCGGTTCTTATTTTGGCATGATCAGTAATCGGCAGCCTGCGCGGATGCGGGCGTTGGGGATGGAACTCGCTGCGGCGAGGGTGTTCGCTGGCAAGACCACCAGGCAAGCAGCGGCCGGGATTGGGTCGTCTCCTGCGACGGTGAATCGGAGTGAGAAGGCGAATCGGGTCTCGCCGGTCACCGATATCGCCGGGCTGTTGGCGCTATACGGAGTGACAGGCGAAGCTCGCGATCGGATCCTCGAACTCGCGGAGAACCTGGACGCCCGGCTGTGGGTGGAGCCGCGAAGCGAAGTCCACCGGATGTTCCTCGCTCTGAAAGCGTTCGAGTCCAAGGCGCGGACGCTCATGCATTTCGCGCCCGGGACAGTGCCTGGGTTGTTGCAGACGCCTGCCTATGCGCGAGCGTTGCACGTCGTGGCGGGGTTCTCGGGAGCGGAGCTGGACTCGCTGGTTGAAGCCCGGATCGACCGGCAGCGGGTGTTCACCAAGCTTGCGGCTCCGCACTACACCGCGATCATCGACGAGGCGGTCGTGCGACGGCCGTACGGTGGTGCTGAGGTCATGGTTCAGCAGATCCATTGGCTGATCGGCCGCGCCGAGCAGCCGAACATCGACATCCACGTCATTCCGTTCCGGCATGGTGGATACGCCAATCCCGGCCCATTCCTGGCGCTCGGATTCGCCGACTATCCGCCCCTTGTCTTCGTGGAAAACTGCGGGATTTCCAGCTTCCTTGACGCGACCGAGGACACAGGGGTGTTCCAAGAAGCCGCTGCTAGGCTCATGAGGTTCGCCCTAGGTTCAGCCGATTCGGTGAACCTTCTCAGCAGGATTGCGGCTGATTACGAGCGGAGCTGAAACGGACATGGACACCCGGTGGCGGAAGTCGAGCTTCAGTGAGCCCAGGGGAGCTGACTGTTTGGAGGTCGCCTACGCCACCGATGTCCGTGTGCGGGACTCCAAGAACCCCGACGGGGGCACGCTGGTCTTCCCCGCCCTCGCCTGGGTGCCTGAGCGTTTGGTGTCCGCGTAAGTGGCGGGCTGGGGTGACGCGGGCGCCTACGAGGTCGCGCCTGGTGTGCATCGGATTCCTCTGCCACTGCCCAACGACGGCCTGCACGCAGTCAACGTCTACGCCATCGCAACCTCCGACGGCCTCGTACTGATCGACTCCGGGTGGGCGTTGGCGGAGGCGAAGGACCAGCTCGAAACCTCCCTCGCCCAGATCGGTCACGGCTTCGAGGACATCACCCGCTTCCTCATCACCCATTCCCACCGCGACCACTACACCCTCGCTGTCGAAGTGCGGCGGCTCTTCGGAACCCGGATCGCCATCGGGGTCGGCGAGCAGGCGAACTTCGACGCGATGATCGACGGGGATGTCGAGTCGCAGTTCACCGACATGATCCGGTGGGGGGCGATCGAGCTGGCTGAGAAGCTGCGGCCCGTGTTCGCCAAGACCGACCACGACGCGATCAAGCGGGCCTACGAGCGCCCCGACGAGTGGATCCCGGGCGCCCAGGAGATTGTGGTCGGCGGGCGGGTGCTGCAGGCCATTCCGACTCCCGGCCACACGCGCGGGCATCTTGTCTTCGCTGATCCCGCGGCGGGCTTGCTGTTCTCCGGGGACCACGTTCTCCCGCACATCACCCCGTCCATCGGGTTCGAGCCCGCGCGGGCCGAGTTGCCGCTTGGCGACTACCTCGACTCGCTGCGGCTCGTGAGAGCCATGCCGGAGATGCGACTGCTCCCGGCGCACGGGCCCGTCAGCGACAGCGTCCACACGCGGGTGGACGAACTGCTTGTGCACCACGACAACCGGCTCGCCGCGACGCTCGATGTCGTGCGGGGTGGGGCGACTACGGCGTGGGACGCGGCGCACAAACTGCTGTGGACCAGTCGGGGGCGGCGGTTCGAGGAACTGGACACCTTCAACCGCACGCTCGCGGTCGGTGAGACCGCCGCGCATCTGGACGTGTTGGTCGCGCGGGGTGAACTCAGTTCGTCCATTGTGGACGGCGTGGCCGAGTATCTCCTGTCAGAACAGTGACGGCTGCCCGTTGGGGGCCGCGTCCTCGATGGCGAGCAGCTTCAGTTTGGTGACCGAGCCTCCTGGAGCGGAGAAGCCGCCGACCTTGCCGTCGGCGCCCAAGACTCGGTGGCACGGGACGATGATCGGGCACGGGTTGCGGCCCAGCGCCTGGCCGACCGCCTGCGCGGAGCCGGGGTGGCCGATGGCGCGGGCGACCTCGCCGTACGTCATCGTCTGGCCCGGCGGGATGGCGCGGGCGACGTCGTAGACCTTGAGGTTGAACTCGGGTAAGCCGGATAAGTCCAGGTCGATGTCGGTCAGGTCGTCGGCCTGACCGTTCAGCAGCGCCGTCATGCGCACAATCGCGGCGGACACCGCTGGCGGCGGCGCGCCAGTCTCAGCGCCCGTCGCGGGTGGCAGCCGGACCCCGCTGATCCCAGCGGGGCCCCACGTGACACCACAGCGGCCCAGGTCGGTGTCGAACTGGGCGTACCCAGACTCCGTCATGACCGCAGTGTGCCCCAACCCGCCGACAAAACCGGATTTCAGTGACTGGGCTGCGGGCCGGACCCGAGCAGGTCGTCGAACAGCGCCCGGTAGCGGATCATGGCCTCGCGCAGCCGTTCGGTGGAGACCTGGGTGCGGGCGTTCTGGGTCTGGATGTCGTGCGCGGCCCGGTAGTGATCAAGGGTCGACGCGTGGGTCACCGACAGGTCGGCGGCCTGCTGGTCGAAGCTCTCCGTGGGGTAGCCGCGTTCGGACATCAGCGCGTTGACCAGGCGATCCGCCTCATCGACGGCGGGTCCCGGTCGGTCGACGAACTGCTCTTGGACCAGGAGCCACTTCTGCGCGTAGCGCTCGCGGGACACGGGGGACAGTGGGTGGATGCCGAGTTCCTCGACCCGCTGCTCCCGCAGGCCGAGTTCACGCTCGGCCTGGCGGCGAGGCTGTTCGCTGACCGCACGGTCGTACTCCGGACCGAATCGCTCGCGCAAGCGGTTGCGGCGGGCGTTGGCGAGTAGCAGCAGTCCCGCCACGACCACGATGATCGCGACGACGATGGCGATGATCACGCCGGTGGACATCTTGCCTCCCTTGGCCGATGGGGCCGGACGCGTTCGGGTACCCGCCCCGACCCGTCCGGAAACACCGGTCAGCAGCCGCAGGCGGGCGCGGTGAGCGGGTCGACCTCGGCCTGGGTCAGGCCGGACGCCGATTCCACCGCGAATCCCTCGCGGGACCAGTACTCGAAGCCGCCGAGCATCTCGCGGACCTGGTAGCCGAGTTCGGCGAAGGCGAGGGCGGCGCGGGTCGCGCCGTTGCAGCCGGGACCCCAGCAGTAGGTGACGACCGGGGTTCCCGCCGCGACCAGGTCGCGGGCCTGGGTGGCGATCTGGCTGGTGGGCAGGTGCACCGCGCCGGGGATGTGGCCCTGGTTCCATGCCAGGACGTTGCGGGAGTCGATCAGGACGAAGTCGTCCGCCGCGGCGAGTGCGGCGTGCACGTCGCTGACGTCGGTCTCGAAGGCGAGGCGGGCGCGGAAGTGGGCGATGGCTTCGGTGGTCATGACGCAATCCTCTGACCTGCGGCGATCTGGCGGGAGTGGCGTGAACGCCGCTATTCGCTAAGATCTCGCCATGCCTACCGTGAGCGTACTGGCGTACCCGGGCATGTCCGTCTTCGAGCTCGGCATCGTGACCGAGGTCTTCGGGCTGCCCCGGCCGGAACTCGACGTCGACTGGTATCGGCTCACGGTGTGCGTCGAGCGCGGCTCGGTACCGGTGATCGGCGGCGCGGTGCTGGGGTCCGGCTTCGGACTGGACGACCTGGCCGCGGCCGACACGGTGATCGTTCCCGGGGTCGCCAACGTCCGGGGGCACTGTTCACCGGCTTTGCTCGACGCGCTGCGGGGCGCGCACGACCGAGGCGCGCGGCTGGTGTCGATCTGTTCAGGAGCGTTCGCGTTGGCCGAGGCCGGTCTCCTCGACGGTCGCCGTGCCGCGACACACTGGCGCTACGCAGAGCTGATGGCCGAGCGGTTCCCCCAGGTGACGGTCGACGCCGACGTGCTCTACGTGGATGAGGGCGACGTGCTGACCAGCGCGGGCAGCGCGGCCGGGCTCGACCTCTGCGTGCACATCGTCCGGCGCGATTTCGGCGCCACGGTGGCGAACGCGGTCGCGCGCAGGCTTGTCGTCCCGCCGCACCGCGAGGGCGGACAGGCGCAGTTCATCGAGTCGCCGGTGGCCGCCCAGGAGGACGACGCGGTGACGGCCAGCATGGCGTGGGCGCTGGCGAACCTGACCGAGTCGATCACCGTGGCGACCCTGGCCCGGCGCGCGCACCTGTCCACCAGGTCATATTTGAGGCGCTTCAAGGAAAGCAGTGGGACAAGCCCGATCCGGTGGCTCATCTCGCAGCGGGTGCAGGCGAGTCTGCCGCTGCTGGAGCGCTCGGACCTGGCCGTCGGGGAGATCGCGGCGGCGGTGGGCTTCGAGAGCGCGGTGACCTACCGGCACCACTTCACCCGGTCGCTGCGAACGTCCCCTTCGGCCTACCGGCGAGCCTTCAGAGTCAGCCCGGAAATCACGTCGCCCGCGCTCGCCTAGTCCGGTACGGTCGCGGCCGTCGGGAGTCCCGAGGCGCGGTTCCCGGGCTGAGAGTGGGTTTCGTCAATGGCTTGTCGTATCGGTGAAGTCGTGCTCGGTTGCCGCGAACCCGAGGTGCTGGCGCGATTCTGGTGCGAGGTCCTGGACTGGGTCGTGCTCGGTACCGAAGACGACGGCTCGATGGAGATCGGGCCGCGCGAGGGGTGGGGCGGCCCGCAGCCGACGATCTTCCTCAGCCGCCGGGACGAGCCGGAGAAGGGGAAGTCCCGGCTGCACATCGACGTCAACCCCACCGACCGTGATCAGGCCGCCGAACTCGAACGCCTGCTCGCGCTCGGCGCCCGTCCGGCCGACATCGGCCAGACGGGGCAGGAGTCGTGGCATGTCCTGCTCGACCCGGAAGACAACGAGTTCTGCCTGCTCAAGACCCGTATCGCAGCGCTGACCTAGTGTCCTGCGCCGGAAATCCGGCGTCTATATCGGTGGTCCAGGTTTCCGCTGGGCGTGCGGACGGAAGGTTCTCGTACTGGTTGTCCGTGGGCCTTTCGGCCGTGCGGCCAGCGGGAAGCTGGACCGTCGAGATAGATGTCGGATTTCCGGCGCAGGACACTAGTAGCGTGTCGCCGCCAATAGTTGATCATTGTGTGGTTGGGTTGGTACTGGCCTTTTCCTTCCCAGTCATGAGGTGTCGTGTACAGGTCGGGTGTGCCGTCGGT
>DATLIA010000276.1:0-11227 GCA_035540215.1 Actinokineospora sp.
GTCCTAGAGCCGGGCTGGGGCTGGGGAGAGCCTTGGAGCTGGCATGAGGCTAGAGGCGAGGCGAGCCGAGCCCTGGGCTGCCGGTGGGGCGAGGGCAAGCCGTCCCAAGCGCGCGGTCACGGGAACACAGCTCATCCGCGAAGCCGAAGGCGAGCCGTCCTTACCAGGCGGGCCCGGCGGTGGGGTCCCGTCACGAGTCGCACCACTGCTCTTGCTGCATGCAAGGAGGGGTGTCAAACGGACACGCTTTTCGTCCGTTTGACACCCATCCCCAGGTGTGGCCCGCTCTTGGTGCGGCTTGTGACGGGACCCCACCGCCAACGCACCCCACAAAGCAACCGGCAGCCGCCCAAAGCAACAGGCGTGCCATCTACCCGCGCGTGGCGTGGACCCCCTGATCAGATTGCCGGGGTCTGGGGCAGAGCCCCAGGGGAAGCACGCAACAGGACACGCCCCACGCAAGGCGACCACAGCACAAAGCCGCGAACAAGCGAGCCACGGAAACACAACAAAGGCCCCCACACCCAAAGGGTGCAGGGGCCTTCGTCAGTCAGCTAGCGCAAGCCAGGGAATCCCCCGACTCACATACCGCCCGACAGCTTCTCGCGAAGCGCAGCAAGCTGCTCATCCGAAGCGAGCGTGCCACCGGACTGAGCCGGCGCACCCACGGACGTGGAAGGAGCGTCGCCACCGGAGGTGTAGTTGCCCGCACCCTCGGCCGAAGCCTCTTCCTCGGCCTCGGCGGCCTTGCGGATCTGCTTCATGTGGGCCTCGTAACGAGTGTGCGCCTCGGCGTACTGGCGCTCCCACTCCTCACGCTGCTTGTCGAAGCCCTCGCCCCACTCCTGCGACTCCGGGTCGAAGCCCTCGGGGTAGATGTAGTTGCCCTGGTCGTCGTACTCGGCGGCCATGCCGTACTGGGTCGGGTCGAACTCGGTGTCGACCGTGAAGCCCTCGTTGGCCTGCTTGAGCGACAGCGAGATGCGGCGACGGTCGAGGTCGATGTCGATGACCTTGACCATGACGTCGTCGCCGACCTGCACGACCTGCTCCGGGATCTCGACGTGGCGCTCGGCCAGCTCGGAGATGTGGACCAGGCCCTCGATGCCCTCGTCCACGCGGACGAACGCACCGAACGGAACCAGCTTCGTGACCTTGCCCGGCACGATCTGACCGATCGCGTGGGTGCGGGCGAACTGGCGCCACGGGTCTTCCTGCGTCGCCTTGAGCGACAGCGACACGCGCTCGCGCTCCATGTCGACGTCGAGGACCTCGACGGTGACTTCCTGGCCGACCTCGACAACCTCGGACGGGTGGTCGATGTGCTTCCAGGACAGCTCCGAGACGTGCACCAGGCCGTCGACGCCACCGAGGTCCACGAAGGCACCGAAGTTGACGATCGAGGACACGACGCCCTTGCGGACCTGGCCCTTCTGCAGCTGGTTGAGGAACTCGCTGCGGACCTCGGACTGGGTCTGCTCCAGCCACGCGCGCCGGGAAAGGACCACGTTGTTGCGGTTCTTGTCCAGCTCTATGATCTTCGCCTCGAGCTCGCGGCCGACGTACGGCTGCAGGTCGCGCACGCGGCGCATCTCCACCAGCGACGCGGGGAGGAAGCCACGCAGACCGATGTCGAGGATGAGGCCACCCTTGACGACCTCGATGACCGTGCCCTTGACCGGCTCGTCCGACTCCTTGAGCGCCTCGATCGTGCCCCACGCCCGCTCGTACTGAGCGCGCTTCTTGGACAGGATCAGGCGACCCTCCTTGTCCTCCTTCTGGAGAACGAGGGCCTCGACCTCGTCGCCGACCTTGACCACGTCGGCGGGATCGACATCGTGCTTGATCGACAGCTCGCGCGAGGGGATGACACCCTCGGTCTTGTAGCCGATGTCGAGCAGGACCTCGTCCCGGTCGACCTTGACGATCGTGCCCTCGACGATGTCGCCATCGTTGAAGTACTTGATCGTCGCGTCGATAGCGGCGAGGAATTCCTCCTCAGATGCGAAGTCGTTGATGGCGACCTGCTTCGGCTCGATGACAGCCGGGACAATGGTGGTGTCGGTGGACATTAGGTAGGTGGCTCCGGTACGGATTGGGTTGCGGTGCGTGGCTGGGTCTAGCGGGTACTGCGCGTTTGAAGGCATGTGAGCAGTGCAACGCCGCGCGACCCAAGCGTGATTCCCAGCGAGGCGAAAACCCAAGTCAGCGCGAGACCACTGCGCGCCGGTATCCTACGCGGCCGTTCAACGGCCGGGCAAACCCGGGGTAGCTCCCAGAATGCCGACTCTCCCCTGGTGACAGGATGTCACGATGGATGTCACGGTGGCCAACCAAAGCGCAGAGAAGGCCCTCGGCACCACCGGCGTCGCCCGGGTGCCGGTCGGGTCCGCCGAGTCAGTCGCCGCGAACATCGCGTGGTGGGACGCCGACGCCGACGACTACCACGCCGAACACGGAGAGTTCCTGGGCGTCGCGGACTTCGTGTGGTGCCCTGAGGCGCTGCGTGAGGAGGACGCGCGGCTGCTCGGCGACGTCGCCGAGCGCGACGTCCTGGAGGTCGGCTGCGGGTCGGCGCCGTGCGCGAGGTGGCTGGTCGCGGAGGGTGCGCGGGTGGTCGGCCTCGACCTGTCCGCCGGGATGCTGCGCTACGCCTCGGCCGCGAATGTCGCCACCGGCATCGACGTGCCGCTGATCAGAGGTAACGCTGAGCGACTGCCCTTCGCCGACGAGTCGTTCGATCTGGCCTGCTCGGCCTTCGGCGCGGTCCCGTTCGTGGCCGATGTCGGCGCGGTGTTCACCGAAGTGGCCAGGGTGCTGCGGCCCGGCGGGACGTGGACGTTCGCGGTGACGCACCCGATGCGGTGGATCTTCCCCGACGACCCGGGCCCGGATGGCCTGCGCGTGACGGGCTCGTACTTCGACCGGACGCCCTATGTAGAGGTGGACGCGACGGGCACGCCTACGTACGTCGAGCACCACCGCACGCTGGGCGACTACGTCCGCGCGCTCTCCGGCGCCGGGTTCACCCTGTTCGACCTGGTCGAGCCGGAGTGGCCGGATGGCCACACCCAGGAGTGGGGCCAGTGGAGCCCGCTGCGTGGGGAGTTGTTCCCGGGCACCGCGATCTTCCGGTGCCGCCGGTGACGGCGGCGCTGCTGCGCGCCCAGTCCACCCGGTTCGCCGGTCTGGACCCTCTCCTCCCGCCCGCCGTCGAGCCGCCGACCGGCGAGCCGATCCGCGCCGCGCTGCCCGACGGTGAGCCCGTCGCGGGGGTTCTCGTCCGCACGCTGCTCGAACCCGGCACCCCGCAGACCCTGTGGTCGGCGATGGACGTCAGTGAGCTGCACCCGATCCTGGGCGACACCGACGGCGAAGCGCTCGACGCGCTGCTGCGGGCCACCCGGCCGCTGCTCGACGACGCGGCCGACTCCAGCCTGGTGGTCACCTGGCCCAGCCGCGACCTGCGCGCGGCCCGCGCCCTGCTCGCCCACGGCTTGGTCCCGCTGTCGGTGCTGGCCGTGCGTACGGCACCGCCGGGCCCGGTGATCACGGCGCCCGGCGTGGTGATCCGCCGGGCCGGGACCGCCGACCTGCCCGCGCTGACCGAGTCGGCGATGGCCGAACTGACCTACTCCTCGCTTGTCGGCGGCGCGTTCCTGCGTCCAGGAGCCCCCGCGATCAAGCGCGCGGCGCTGAGCATGCACCTGCTGCAGGGCGACCCGATCTGGATCGCCGAACGCGACGGGGTGACCATCGGACACGCGGAGGGGTGGCACACCGACTCGATCCCGGGTTCGTGGGCCGAGACCCGGGTCCGACACGGGCGCTGGGGATACGTGAACTGCCTGTCGGTGCGGGAAGAGGCTCGCGGCACCGGCGTCGGCCGCGCGCTGATGGGCGTCGTACACGCCGAGTTGCTCGACAGGTCTATCGGCTCGTTCCTCTACTACAACCCGCCGAACCCACTGTCGCCGACGTTCTGGTCCCGGCAGGGTTATCGTCCACTGTGGACAGTTTGGGAGACCCGCCCCGCCTGCGCGCTACGCTGATCAGGATCGCCTCGGCGAAAGGGGTCCGGCGTGAGGATCGAGGAAGCGCAGATCGGTCGACGGGTCCGGGAAGTGCGGCTGTGGCGGGGAAAGAGCCTCACCGCGCTGGCCGGGTTGGCGGGGATGTCCCCGGCGTATCTGTCGATGATCGAGCGGGGCCTGCGCCCGGTGACGAAGCGGGCGACCCTTGAGTCGCTAGCCCGCGCGTTGCAGGTCGCGCCGACAGAATTGACCGGACGGCCCTACTCCCCCACCGACGCCGAGTCGAACACCGCGCACGCCGGCATGCCCGGCGTCATCGACGCGCTGACGAGCTGGTCCATCGGCGAGGCGCCAGATCATTCCTCCCGAACCTGGGACGAACTTCGCGCCGAGTCGGAATGGCTAACCCTCACGTTGCGACCGAATGCCGACTACGCCAACCAGGCGACCATGCTGCCTGCCCTGATCCGCGACCTGCTGGCCACAGCGGTCGCGGGCGCGCATCGGACCGAAGCCCTGGTCTGCCTCTTGTCGGCGTACACCGCCGCGGCGTGCCTCGCCCGCGACCTCGGCGTGGCCGGCCTGGCGACCCTGGCCGCCGAACGGGTGCGCCGGGTCGCCGAGGAACTCGACGACCCCGGATGGCTCGCCTATGCCGCCTACCGGCGCGCTCACCTGCTCACCGGGGTTAACCGCGTACGCCAGTACGAACTCGCCGCGGCCGCCGCCGAACTGCCGGGGGCACGGGTCGAAGTGGCTGGGATGTCGCACCTGACGGCGGCCTTCGCGGCGGCGACCCAGGGCGACGGCGCGACCGCGCTCGACCATCTCGCGGCGGCCGAGCGGCTGGCGGAGCGGATCGAGCCCGATGTCAGCCCGTGGATGCAGACCAACTTCGGCCGAACGAACGTCGGCATCTGGCGGGTGGGAATCGGCGTGGAGTTGGGCGAGGGCGCCAAGATCGCCGAGGTCGCGGCGAAGGTCCGCCCGGAGGCGGTGTCGCGGAGGCGGCAGGCGGACTTCTGGATCGACTACGGCCGCGGCCTGCTGACCGAGCGCAAACATCAGGACCGAGGGGTGGCCGCGCTGCTCACCGCGGAGAAGCTGGCCCCGCAGCGAGTCAGGAACGATGTGTTCGTCAGGGAGGCGGTATCCGCCCTGCTGGTCAACGCCCGAAGGGATGCGGGCGGACGCGAATTGCGTGGGTTGGCATGGCGCACCGGGATCGCCCCGACCGGATGAAACCTCAATACTGTTCACAGCTTGTGAACGACTGACTACGCACCGCCCATAACTTCGCCTCCCATGGAGGTGATCACATGGGAACACTGATCGTTCCTTACATCACGAACTGGAGCGCGGAGCGGCCTCTGCCCACCCAGGTTGTGCACCGACCGGACGGCCTGGGCATCGGCTTCGCCGACGAGACGCTCGGCGACCGCGACTCAGATGGCGTGCTGTGGACCCGAATACCGTCCAAGCCCGGCCAGGGAAGGCCCGAATTCGGCAAAGTCCACTCGCTGCGCCAGCGTCGGGCGAATGCGCAAGCTGCTCTGCCAGGTATGCGCGGGACCGGCCGACCAAGACGGCGACGGAATCCTCTGGGTGCTCAAGGACCATCGCGACGACTGGCCCGACTGGCCGAACGACATGGGCGTCACCGAGCCCCCGATCTGCGCGCCCTGCCTCATCGCAGCCTCGCGCGCCTGTCCTGCGTTGCGGCGGGGACATGTCGCAGTCAGGGCGGGTCGAGCCGATGTCGCGGGGGTACTGGGCACCGTCCATCGGCCCGGCGACCCGCCGAGCGCGAACACACTGGTCCCCCTTGATGATCCGTCGATCCGGTGGATCCTCGCCGCACAGTTGGCGAGGCGGCTTCGACACTGCACGCTCCGCGAGCTCCCCTAGAGCCGCCCGACCCGAATTCGACTATATCTCGAACAAACTCTTGACGTGCGTCGGCTCACACCAGATGCTGGGCGAACATGCTCAATAAACCCGGTTAATGAGCATCTTCAAACACGCGAGGTGGCCATGCGGACACAGATCGTCAGAACGTTAGGCGCGGGAACAGCTGGCGCGCTGCTGATAACCGGCTTGGCGGTGTTCCCGGCGATGGCGGCCAACAGCGCCCCATTGGTCGTGCCGGCGATCCGGGAGTGGACCGGCGGGAACGGCACCTGGACCGTGTCCCCCACAAGTCGGATCATCATCTCGGCCGCCGACCAGACCGCACTGTCCCCCGTCGCGACCCGGCTCGCCGCCGACGTCGCCGCCGAGAGCGGCAAGACGCCCGCGCTAGCCGTCGGCGCGGCCCCGACCAGCGGCGACATCGCCATAACCCTGGGCTCGACCGACTCCTCGATCGGCGATCAGGGCTACGTCCTCGCCGTCACCGACCGCGTCTCCGTCTCGGCCAAGACAGCCGCAGGCGCGTTCAACGCGACACGGACCCTGCTCCAGGGCATGCGCGGCACCGCAGCCCGCACATCGTTCCCGCAGGGCACCATCCGCGACTGGCCGCGGTACCCCGACCGCGGGCAGATGATCGACGTCGGCCGCCGCTTCTTCCCAGTGGACTACCTGAAGTCCCAGGTCAGGCAGATGTCCTGGTACAAGCTCAACGTCCTGCACCTGCACCTGAGCGACTGGAACGGCCACCGCGTCGAGAGCCTGAAGTACCCGGGGCTCGCCTCGGCCGAGCACTACACGCAGGCCGAGATCCGCGACCTCGTCGCCTACGCCAAGACCTACGGCGTGACGATCGTGCCCGAACTCGACGTGCCCGCGCACTCGTCGTTCCTGAGCGCCTACGACTCGTCGCTGCCGTTCGCGTGTCCGTCGCTGAACAAGCCGACCAACGTCCCATGGGAGGGCGCGGACACCGGCGGCTGGGTGCTCGACGTGACCAAGGCGAGCACGCGCACCTTCATCAACGACCTGGTCGACGAGCTGGTTCCACTGTTCGACGGACCGTACTTCCACATCGGCGGCGACGAGCTCCCCGGCGACGCGGCCAAGTCCGCCTGCCCGGAACTGGTCGCCTACCAGCAGGCCCGCGGCTTCACCTATCCCGGCGACGTGTTCACCGACTTCATCAACACCCTCAACGACCGCGTCCGGGCCAAGGGCAAGACGACCCAGCTCTGGGAGTGGTGGGATTACAACGGCGCGCAGACCTCGGTCAAGCCGAACAAGAACATCGCCGTCGTCGACTGGCTGACCAACGGCGCCCACGCGGCGGCCGGATACAAGACGGTGACCAGCCAGGACGGCATGTTCTACGTGTCGGTGGGCTTCGGCCAGAAGCCGGGCGACTACGGCTACTCCAACCCGCACTCGGTCTACGACTTCGGCTACTCGACCAACGCGAACATGTTGGGCTACCGGATCTCGCGGTGGATGGACAAGTCGTACGCGCTGCCAGTGGAGAACGTCGACCACTTCGCTCGGCGTCCGCTGCAAGCGCTCGCCGACCGCACTTGGGGTGGCCCCAAGGCGTCGTCGTTCCCGGCGCTGGTCGACGTGATCGACCAGCTCGGCGACGGCGAACCGGGTGCGGACACCGCGCTTTCCCAGACCGGCTGGACCGTCACCGCGTCCAGCCAGGAGACCGTCGATGAGAACACGCCCGCGGCGAACGCGGCCGACAACAACCAGTACACGTTCTGGCACACCAGATACAGCTCCACGCGCCCGCCGCTTCCCGCCGAGTTGAACGTCGACACCGGTTCGACCAACACGCTGTCCGGTGTGCGCTACGTGCCGCGGCAGGACGGCGGCGTCAACGGCAGGATCAAGGACTACGAGGTGCACGTCGCGACCTCCGCGACCGGGCCCTTCACCAAGGTCAAGTCCGGCCAGTTCCCCAACACGCCCGCCGAGCAGCGGGTGACGATCCCGCCGACCCTGGGCAGGCACGTCAAGCTGGTCGCGCTGTCGGAGTGGGGCGGGCAGAACACCTTCGCCGCGGTCGCCGAGTTCGACGTCCTGCGCGCCAAGTCCAGTGGCGTAGTCCCGCGAACCGGCTGGACCATCGCGTCCTTCTCCAGCCAGGAGACCAGCCAGGAGAACGGTCGGGCAGCCAACGCGGTCGACGCGTCGACCGGCACGATCTGGCACACCTCGTACACCCCGAGCCCGGCGGCGCTGCCCGCCGAGATCGTGATCGACACCGGATCGGCGTCCGCGTTCGGCGGGTTCCGCTATCTGCCGCGGCAGGACGGCGGGGTCAACGGCCGGGCCAAGGACTATGAGGTCCACCTTGCGACCTCGGCCGCGGGCCCGTGGACCAAGGTCGCGAGTGGACAGTTCGGCAACACCGCGGCAGAGAAGGAAGCGCTGTTCGCCTCGACTACGGGTCGATACGTCAAGTTCCGCGTCCTCTCGGAGTGGGGAGCGCAGAACACCTTCGCCTCCGCCGCGGACATCAACCTCCTCAGGTAGTCCGCACAGCCTGTGGGCCGGGACACCCGGCCCACAGGTTGCGTGCGTTCAAGGCCAGTGCCACTATTTGAACTGACCAGTCAGTTCAAATGGAGGTCTCATGGAGGTCGTGGCGGACCGCGTCGCGGTCACCGGCACACACGGACCGCTGCTCGCGGCCACGTCGCTGCGGGTCGGCCCCGGCGAGCTGGCCGTGGTCGCGGGCGACCCGTACGCCGGACACACCGCCTTCGGCCTCGCGCTGACCGGGCGGATCGCCCCGTCGGCTGGTTCCATCCAGCCACGGGCCGCTGAGCTGCGCAAACGCTCCGCGCTGATCGACGCCCCCGGGGTCACCGAGCCCGAGCCGGGACTTTCGGTCGGCGACGTGATCACCGAGGAACTGGCGCTGAACCGGGGCGCCCGCAAGTCGCACCGGCTGCTGCTCGACAAACACGAGCTGGACCCGCGCACCCGCTTCGAGGCCGTGCCGCCCGCGACCCGCCTGGCTCTGCTGGCCGACCTGGCCCGGCCCGGCGCCGACCTGCTCGTCCTGGACACCCCCGACCGGCACAGCGCCGATACCGCCGACTGGTGGCCCACCGCGCTCGCCCAGGCCCAGGCCGGACGCGCGGTCGTCGTGCTCTGCGGCACCGCCGCGGCCGAACGGCTCCCGATCATGCCCGCCCGGCTCGGCGAGCACTTCCAACCCGCTCCCCTGGAGATGCTGTCGTGAACACCGTGCGCCTGGCGCTGACCGAACTCCGCCGGGTCACCGCGGGCAGGCTGCCCAAGCTCGCCGTCCTGGCCCTCGTCCTGGTCCCCCTGCTCTACGGCTCGCTCTACCTCTATGCGAACGCCGACCCATACGACCGGCTCGACCACATCCCGGCCGCGCTGGTCATGTCCGACACCGGCACCGCCGACATGCACGCGGGCCGCAAGGTCGCCGACAAGCTCAAGGAGTCCGGCGCCTTCGAGTGGCACGAGGTCAGCGCCACCGACGCCGAGGCGGGGGTACGCGACGGCCGGTACACCTTCTCCCTGACGCTGCCCGCCGACTTCTCGGCCGCGCTGACGTCCACTTCGGACTTCAGCCCGCGGCAGGGGCTGATGACCGTGACCACCAACGACGCCAACAACTATCTCGTCGGCACAATCGCCGACCGCGTGGTCAGTGAGGTGCGCCGATCGGTGGCATCCGAGGTCGGCCAGGAGGCAGCGGAGAAGTTCCTGATCGGCTTCGGCACCGTCTACCAGCGCACCCAGGAGGCCGCCGACGGCGCCGCCCGGCTCACCGACGGCGCGAACCAGGCGAACTCGGGCGCGGTGAAACTGGCCGACGGCCAGCGGCAGCTCTTCGACGGCGCGCAGCGGCTCGCCGACGGCACCGCGAGCGCGGCGACGGGGGCGACAGAGCTGTCCACCGGTCTCGGCACGCTGCGCGACAAGACCAAGGACCTCCCCGCGCAGACCGCGAAGCTCGCGACGGGCGCGCGGCAGGTGGCGAACGGGAACGAGCAGGTCGCGGTCAAGGGTGAAGAGGTCGCGGGCGCCGCACAGGGCGTGGTCGACCAGCTCGACGGCGTCGAGTCCCGCGTCGCCGACCGGCTGCGCGGGCTGGGCCTGTCCGAGGCCCAGGTGACCCAGACGCTCGCCGAGTTGCATGGGCTGCGCGCGCCGGTCGACCAGGCCAACGCCCGCGTGCAGACCGCGTCGACCCAGCTCCGCACCCTCGCCAACGGCGCTGACCAGGTCGCCGACGGCGCCGAGACCCTCACCGGGGCGACCCCCGCGCTCACCGAGGGGATCAACAAGGCCGCCACGGGCGCCAAGCAGCTCGCCGACGGCACCACCCAGCTCCGCGACGGCGCCGGGACCCTGCGCGACGGCGAACGCACCGCCGCGGACGGCGCCACCCAACTCGCCGACGGCACCCGCGCGTTGGCGGACGGCTCGACCCAGCTGCGCGACGGCCTCACCGCGGGCCTCGGCTCGATCCCCCACCCCGACGACGCCACCCGCGACGCCACCGCCCGCACCATCGGCGACCCGGTCGCGATACGCGCGGTCGGCGAGAACGGCGCGGGTTCCTACGGCGCGGGCCTCGCTCCGTTCTTCCTCGGCCTGGCCACGTGGATCGGCGCGTTCGTCCTGTTCCTGCTGCTGCGCCCGCTGTCCTCGCGCGCTTTGGCCGCCGGATACCCGGCCGTGCGGACGGCGATCGCGGGCTGGCTGCCCGCGGCGCTGCTCGGGTTGGCCCAGGTCACGCTGATGTTCGCCGCGGTGACGACGCTGATCGGCATCCACCCGGCCCGGCCGCTGGCCACGCTCGGCTTCCTGATGCTGACGTCGATGGCCTTCATCGCGATCGTCCACGCCCTGAACGCGTACTTCGGCGCGGTCGGCAAGTTCATCGCGCTCGTGGTCCTGATCTTGCAACTCATCAGCGCCGGTGGCACCTTCCCCTGGCAGACTCTCCCCGAGGCGCTCTACCCCCTGCACAAGGCGCTGCCCATGGGCTACGTGGTCGACGGACTACGGCACCTGCTGTACGGCGGCCCGCTGTCCGGGGTCGGCGTCGACGTGGCGGTGCTGACGGCTTACCTGATCGGAGGACTGGTGGTGTCCACTGTGGCCGCGCGCCGGAATCGAGTGTGGACAGCCACCCGGCTGCGCCCGGAACTGGTGCTGTGAACACCCGCCCGGCCCGCACGGACGTCACCAAGCGCAAGCTGTTCGAGGCCACCCTCCGCCTGGTCGGGACG
>DATLIA010000277.1:0-5113 GCA_035540215.1 Actinokineospora sp.
ACCAGGCGGGCGCCCGGATCAACGGCCAAGTGCTCCCGCCGGTACGCCCACGCGGTGAACGTCCGTACCGCCGCCGCCCGCCGAGCCATGGTCGTCCGACTCGCCCCAGCCCCCAACTGCGCCGCCAGCCACCCCCGCAGCACCGCCAGATCCAGCACATTCAGGCCCAGCCCAGCCCTGTCCTGCCCGGCCCCGTCCCGCCCCGCGTCCTCGGCCGGAACCGCACCCTCGTCGGCGGCGGACAGACGAGCCGCCGGGTCGGCGGTCCCGCCAGCCGTGGAGTCGGGAGTTTGGACTCCGAGCGCGTGGCCTAGAAGCGAAACCGCGTCCCCGAGATAAGCGCGGACTGTGTGGGGCGAGAGGCCGCGTTCCAGGGCAAGGTGGCGTTCGTAGTCGTCGAGCACGGTGCGTACCGGCACGGGCAGGGCGGCACGGATCCCGAGCAGGTCGACCCTGCGCGGGCGACTGGAGGCGGGCGGCACACACCTGACGCTCCGCCATCAGCGCGACTTGGTCAAGCATCGCCACGCGGTCAAGATCACCACCAGCCCGGACCCACCACACAGTCGCACCGCCACAGTCATGCCGCGCGACACGGTCAAGCCACCGCGCCACATGACCGCCACGGTCACCGCGGAGTCTTGGTAACCATCCCGGTCAACGATCACCACACGTCGCAAGTCGCCTCTCTGGTCAACCCCGCCGCACAGGTCAGGCCGCGACGCCGTCTCGGCTGCAGGGGCTTGATCAACTCGGATCAAGGTCGGGAGCGGTGCCAGCCCTCCTCTCCGCGGACCGCCAGGCCGGTCAGCTCAAGTTCCGGGAGCAGGGCTCGAACCCTGGGCAGTGGCACCCCCGATATCGCCGAGACCCGCTCCGGGCTCAGGCCGTTGCCGCGGGGCAGTGCCTCGTGGACGCGGAGGGCCTGGTCGCCGAGGCCGTCGGTGAGGCGTTTGGGACGCTCGGGTTCCGGCGCGAGGTCCACGCCGAGTTGGCCGACCGCCTCGAGGACCTCCGCCACTGAGCAGACCACTGTCGCCGAGCCGGTGCGGAGGAGTTCGTGGCAGCCGTGGGACATCGCCGACGTGATCGGCCCCGGCACCGCGAGCACGGTCTTGCCCAGCGCGGCGGCTGACGAGGCGGTGTTGCGCGCCCCGCTGCGCACTCCCGCCTCGACGACCACCGTTCCCGCGCTGAGTGCGGCGATCAGTCGGTTGCGCACGAGGAATCGGTGTTTGGCGGGCGACGTCCCCGGCGGGTATTCGCTTACCACGGCTCCGGTCTCGCCGATGCGGTCGAGCAGTCGCGAGTGTGCAGCCGGGTAACGGATATCGACGCCGCAGGCGAGCACCGCGATCGTGGTGCCCTCGGCGTTGAGTGCGCCGCGGTGGGCCGCGCCGTCGATGCCGTATGCCGCGCCGGAAACGACGGTCATCCCGGCCTCGGCGAGTCCATAGCCGAACTCTGCGGCGACGTGTTCGCCGTACCCGGTCGACGCGCGGGCACCGATGACCGAGACCGAGCGTTGCAGGGCGGCGTCGATCTCCGTCGGGCCGCGGACCCATAGCGCGAGTGGGGCTCCGGCCCATCTCAGGCCGCGTGCGCACGCGTTGCGCAAGGCGAGCAACGGCCAAGCGGGCCACTCGGGGTCGTCGGGAACCAGCAGTCGGGCCCCGACCGCTTGCGCCGCGGCGAAGTCCGCGTCGACGAAGTCTGATTCGCGGCGCGCGGCTGTCTCGTCGAGCACGGGGCGCGGCGCGTCACCCGACCGGACCCGGGCTGCCGCGTCCACCGGGCCGCACGCCTCCACGAAGGCGCCCAAGGCCGGAGCGGGTGGTTCGGCGACGCGCAGAAGGTAGGCGTAGGCGCGGCGGATGGGGTCGTCTGTCACCTGTGGACTCATTGGCTTCTCCTTGTTGTCAGGCCGCGGCGCGGCGATCGCGGAATTCGAGCGCCGCGGCGACGTGGTCGGCTGTGGGTGTGGGTGACTCGGCGAGGTCGGCCAGCGTCCAAGCGATCCGGAGACACCGATCGGCGCCGCGCGCGGTCAAAGCGCCGGTCTTCAGCCCCCGATCGAGCAGACCCGTCGTCTCGCGTGGCAGTGCGAACTCTCGGCGCAGCACCGGTCCCGGCGCTTCGGAGTTCGTCAGCCAGCCGTGGCTCGCCCAACGCTCGGCGGCGCGGACCCGTGCCGCCTCGACGCGCGCCCGGACCACGGCGGTGGACTCGGCGACGCTGTCCTCGGCTCTGGTCATCACCGTCACCGGACGGGTGCGCACGCGGATGTCGATCCGGTCGAGCAGCGGGCCGGAAAGCCTTGCCATATAACGTCTCCGGGCATATGGCGGGCAAACGCAGTCGGCGTCACGCGGCGGCGCGCACGGGCACGGGTTGGTGGCCAGCACCAGTTGGAATCCGGCCGGGTAGCGCACGACTCCGTCCCGGCGCGCTAGCCTGACCTCGCCTTCCTCAAGCGCTGTCCGCAACGCTTCCAAGCGGTTTGGCGCGAACTCGCAGGCTTCGTCCAGGAAGAGCACCCCGCGATGCGCCCTGCTGATCGCGCCCGGCTTGGCCAGGCCGACACCGCCGCCGACGAGCGCGGGGACCGACGTCGTGTGGTGAGGTGCGATGAACGGCGGCACGGAGACCAGCGGCGAGTCGGACGCGAGCAGCCCCGCCACTGAGTGGATCGCCGTGACCTCAAGGGCCTGCTCGGGCGCCAACGCGGGCAGCAGACCTGGAAGCCGCTTGGCGAGCATCGTCTTTCCCGTGCCTGGTGGCCCCGCGAGCAGCAAATGGTGTCCGCCCGCGGCGGCGACCTCAAGCGCCCATCTGGCCTCCGGTTGCCCGATCACGTCGATGAGGTCGGGCGCGTCGGCGGGCGGTTTGGCGGTGATCGGGTTCGGCCGGTCGAGGATGTTCTCGTCACCCCTGGCCCAGGCGAGGACGTCACTGAGGCAGTGGGCGCCGAACACGTCCATGCCGACGACCAGCGACGCTTCCGCGAGCGCGTCGGCCGGAACGACCGCCCGGCGCAGGCCGCGGCGGCGGGCGGCAAGCAAGCACGGCAGGATCCCGTTGACCGTGCGGAGCCTGCCGTCGAGTGCGAGCTCGCCGATCAGGACCGTCTCCGCGACCAGATCGGGTGGGGCTTTGCGGTCGGCGACGAGGACGGACAGGGCCAAGGCGAGGTCGTAGCCGGAGCCGCCTTTGGGGAGCGCGGCGGGCGACAGGCCGAGGGTGACCATCTGGTCGGGCCATTGGAGTCCGCTGTTGCGAACCGCGGCCCGGACGCGGTCCTTGGCTTCGTTGAGCGAGGCGTCCGGGAGGCCGACGATCAGGGTCCGGGGTTTGCCGCCGCCGATGTCGGCCTCGATCTCGACGGTGACCCCGTCGACGCCGAACAGGGCGACGGACCAGGCGCGGGCGAGCACCATCAGAACGCCCCCATCAGGTGGCTGACCTGCGGCGACTCGCCTGGTGGCCAGAGCACGGAGACGACGTCGAAGCGGGTCGGGCATGGCCGGAGGCCGCGCTCCACGCGCCACGCGTTGGCCAGGCCGCGGATCCTGGCGGCTTTCGCCTCGTCGACGGCTTCAGCCGGGGTGCCGTAGGCGGTGGAGGATCTGGTCTTGATCTCGCAGACCACGAGCTGGGCTCTGTCGGTCGCCACGACGTCGAGTTCGCCGCCGCGGCAGCGCCAGTTGCGGGCGAGTATCACCAAGCCGGTGCCTTCGAGGTACCGGACGGCCACGTCTTCGCCGCGTCGGCCGAGGCGCAGGTGAGGGGTCATCGCCGCTCCTGTCGTGTCGAGGTGTCGCTCTCGACGTTGCCTGGGACTCAGGCGGCGCGACAGGGGGTGGTGCGCGGCTGTGGATGGTTGGGCGGGATGTGGAAGAACCCCGGAGATGTCGATCTCCGGGGTTCTTCACTGTCGGTGGTGTCGGCTAGCCGCCGAACGGGCCGTCCTCGGGCAGCCGCAGGTCCGGCTTGTCGAGTTCCTCGACGTTGACGTCCTTGAACGTGATGACTCGGACATTCTTGACGAACCGGGCAGGCCGGTACATGTCCCACACCCAGGCGTCGGACATCCGTACCTCGAAGTAGACCTCGCCGTCAGCGTCGCGCACCTGCACGTCGACCCCGTTGGCCAGGTAGAACCGTCGTTCGGTTTCCACCACGTAGGCGAACTGTCCGACGATGTCGCGGTACTCCCGGTAGAGCGATAGCTCCATCTCGGTCTCGTACTTCTCGAGATCCTCCGCGCTCATGTGCCGCGCGCCCCTCCTGGTCGTGACCGGCTCTGGACCACTGTCACTGATCGATGCGTGACGGTGGTCCACCATTCTGAACCACGGCGGCCGCCGCCACACTCAGTGCCACCCGGTGTGGCGCGCGCAGTCCGTGGGCGACCCCAGCGGCGGCGACGTTGGCGAAGGACCAGCGGTGCTCGTGACTGGGCCCGAATTCCTCGAGCGCCTGGCTGTGCAACCCCGTGCAGTATCCCTTGTGCACGTCGAACCGATACCGCGGCATCGACTCGTGCAGGTCTTCCATGATGCGGTCTCGGGTGACTTTGGCCAACACCGAGGCCGCCGCGACGCAGGCAGCGGCCTGGTCGCCCTTGACGACGGGCACGCTGGGCGCGGTCAGACCGGGCACGCGGAAGCCGTCGACCAGCACGTATCCCGGGTGGGTGGTCAGCCGCGCGACCGCGCGGCGCATGCCCTCGATGTTGGCGAAGTGCACACCCCACCGGTCGACCTCGGCCACCGGGACGACCACGACCGAATAGTCGACGGCGCGCTTCTTGACCAGGCCGAACATTCGGTCCCGCGCGGCGGCGGTCATCAGCTTGGAATCGGTGAGCCCATCGAGCCTGTCGGCGTCGCCGGGCCGCAATACACACGAGGCGATGACCAGCGGACCCGCGCAGGCGCCACGGCCCGCCTCATCGACTCCGGCTACGGGCCCAAGGCCACGCCGGTGCAACGCCGACTGCAGGCTCCAGTTCCCCGCGTCCCGCCGGAGCACAGCCCTCGGCGGCCGAAACGCGGCGGCGGTCACCATCCCCCACCCTCTCCGGGGGGACGGCCCCTGCCCAGTCTATCGG
>DATLIA010000278.1:0-38738 GCA_035540215.1 Actinokineospora sp.
CACCTGCTCGGCTATGGCGACTGGACCGGCCCTGCCTCCGCCACCTTGATCGGTGTCGGCCCCACCGCCCGCGCCGCGGTCAAGGACATCGTCGGCGCGCTCCCGCAGTGAGGCGGGCACCCGGGCGATAGTGTTCGCCGATGGCGATCTCTTGGTCCCGGATCCACGCCGTGCTCGGACTGTCTCCGACGCCGCTCACCTACGAGATGCTGCAGTCCGCGGTCGAACACCGTGTCCGCGAGGCTGTCGATTTGGATTGGAAGGGCGCGCTGATCTCGGCGGATGAAGATCCGAACGGGCGGCAGAAGGCGCTTGAGGCACGTCGCAAGGAGTTCACCAAAGACGTCGCTGCGATGGCCAACACCCAGGGCGGCGTGATCGTCTACGGCGTCAGCGATGTCGAGGAGGAAGCCGACGCAATCGTCCCGGTCTCGTTGGGCGAGCGAGAACGGCAGCGGTTGGCCTCGTGGGCCAACACGATTCGGCCCTGGATCAGCGGCATCGTGATCGAAGAGTTCACCGCGGACGACGACAAATCCGCGGGCATCCTGGTGGTGTCAGTCCCTGCGAGCCCGGACGTGCCACACATCGTCGGTGAGCGCAACGGGCTCGGTGTGCCGTACCGGGACGGCTCCCACACGCTGTGGATGAGCGAGTCGCAGCTCGAGCGCGCCTACCGAGATCGGTTCGCACGGCAGGCGAGGGAAGAAGCCGCACTCGACGAGCAAATGGTCGAGGCCCGAGATCAGCTCGACCTGGAGTCCGGCAGGGCATGGATCATCATCGCCGCCCGCCCACTGGTGACTCACCCGCGCTTGGTGCCCGAACGCCCCACGAAACTGACGGTCAGCGAGACGTTGTGGGAAGCGCTCGTCCTTGCGGCCGAGCTGCAACCGGAGACGGATGGCCGATACCCCATGCTGAGGGAACTCAGCCAGCATGCGGTCGACAACCCACGTGTCGGACTACGCAGATGGGTGGCCAGCGACAGGACATTCGGACAGCCGGACTCGTTGAGCAACTACGTGCATGTCGAGCTCCACCATGACGCGTCGTCGACGGTCGCGTTCGGCATCGAGCGTTGGATTCAACCCGGGGACAACGAGCCCTATCACCGGATATCGGTTCCTCACCTCGGCTCGGCGATCCTCGACGCGGTCGCGCTGGTGACCGCCCACGCCCGCCGTAGGTGCTATTCGGGCAGGCTGCTGGTCAGGCTGGACCTGGTTCGAGGTGACGTCCAACCGTTCGGCGCGGTCGACAACCGCACCTTCGGCGGCTTCATGGTGTCAGGACACGCTCTGGTCGGTCAGTCCACATTGCTGCAGCAACCCAGACGGGTTGAAGTCGAACTTGCCGCGGACGACAGCCTGGCGCTGCTGCGGCAGGCCGCGCACCAGCTTGAAAGCGATCTTGTTCACCAGTTCGGAATCCCGCACGGCATCATCAGAGACACCTGACCGGACGCGATCCGAGGCGCACGTATGGTGCGGGGCATTGTCGCGGACTGATCGACTAGGACAGATCGACGAGCAGTGCCCGCACGCGTGTGTCGAGATCGTCCCGAATGGACCGGACCACCGACAGCGGCTGATCGGCCGGGTCGGCGACGTCCCAGTCGAGGTAGCGCCTGCCCGGGAACACCGGGCAGGTCTCCCCACAGCCCATGGTGACCACGACGTCGGCCGCGCGGACGACATCGTCGGTCAGCGGCTTGGGAAACGCCTGGGCCAGACCGATTCCGACTTCCTGCAGGACGCTCACGCAGCCCGGGTCGAGCAGGCCGGTCGGGGCCGAGCCCGCCGAGCGGACACCGACGCGGCCATCGGCGTGGTGGCGCAGCAGGGCAGCAGCCATCTGCGAGCGGCCCGCGTTGTGCACGCACACGAACAGGACCTGCGGGGCGGTTCGCGGGCGCAGTCCTTCGACGGTGGCGATGGCAAGGAGCCGGTCTTTGGCGAAGTGGTGGGCCAGTGCTACCAGGTGCGTGCTCACCCGCGCCTGTATTGCCAGCATCTCGTAGCACTCGATGACGAGTTCGAGCACGGTCTCGTGGTCGAAGGTGCCGGTGAACCGGTCGGCCAGGTCGTCGGCGACCCGGTCGAGCAGGTGTTCCAGGTCTGTCGGAGCCGGATCGGCGCGATCAGACGTGCTCCACCAGGTCACCTCGTCGCTCGAACGGACCCGGGGTCGCGGCCGAGCGCGCCGTCGATGAGCGCCATGCCCGCGCCTCCCTGTTGGATTGAAAACCGTCGATCCGCAGAGTCGAGCAGGCGCACTCCGGACTGTCAACGAGTGTCAGTGCAACGTCATGTGTCGTTTCGACGTCGTTCCAACAGGACGGTGTCGCGCCACTGGCCGTCCTGCTGGGCGATGCGTTCACGCACGCCCAGCGTGCGGAAACCGGCCGAGTGGTGCAGGTTCAGGCTCGCGCGATTCGACGGGAAGATGGAGGTCTGCAGCGTCCACAGGCCACCCGCGTCGGCGGCGGTGACCTGCTTGTGCAGCAGAGCCTTGCCGACGCCGCGCCCGCGGAACCTCTCGCCGACGTAGACCGAGGTCTCCGCGACGCCCGCGTAGCACTCCCGGGTCGACACCGGGGTGGCGGCGGCCCAGCCCGCGACCTGGCCGCCGACCTCGGCGACCCAGCGGTGCTCAGGCAGCCACTTGGCCGCGAGTTCGGTGCGGGCGGGGACCGTGGTCTCGAACGTCGCGTCCCCGGTGGCGATGCCCTCGGCGTAGATGGCACGCACCGCGGCCCAGTCCTGCTGGTCGAGCGGCCGGACCGACACGTCGGCGGGCAGGTCCTCCGGGCAGCACGGCCGCGGCGCGAGCGCGCCCATGACGGCGTCGGCGGCGTGCGGCAGCCCGGCGCAACACGCGGCGTTCACAGTAAGCAGCGTGGCGGTGCCTTCCTTGCGCATCAACAGGAAGCCGACATCGGCCAGCTTCTTCACGTGGTGCGAGCAGGTCGACTGGCTGATCCCGAGTCGCTCGGCGAGTTCGCCGACCGTGATCGAGGTCGAGGTCGCCACCGCGTGCAGCAGTCGGACCCGCGTCGGCTCGGCCAGGCACGCGAACCACTCCGCGTAGGTCGATGCCTCGGTGGAGGCGAGCAAGGGCGCGGCCGTCGTCGTCATGACTTAAGTATCGACCCGAATCGATGGTTGCGTCAATCGGTCACGGTCGATAGAGTCGGCCCTGTTGAATCGAAGTTCATCGATTAAGGGGTGTTCGGGTGAGCGAGTTGCCAGTGGTCGTGGTGGGAGCTGGACCGGTCGGTCTCGCGGCGGCGGCGCAGGCCGTGGCCAGGGGGTTGACGCCGTTGGTGCTGGAGGCGGGGGACTCGGCGGGTGCGGCGGTGGCGCAGTGGAACCACGTGCGCCTGTTCTCGGCGTGGTCGGAGCTGGTCGACCCGACCGCCGCCGACCTGCTGGCCACGACCGGGTGGCAGCGCCCGAACCCGGCGCTGTACCCGACGGGGGAGGAGTGGGCGCGGCTCTACCTGCGCCCGCTGGCCGCCGTGCTGGGCGACAAGGTCCGGTTCGGTGCCCGGGTGGTGGGTGTGGCCCGCCGCGGCCGGGACCGGGTCGTGGACTCCGGCCGCGACACCGAACCGCTGACCGTGCACGTCGCCACCGCCGATGGTGAGGAGCGGATCACCGCTCAGGCCGTGATCGACGCCTCCGGCACGTGGACCACGCCGAACCCGCTCGGCGGTGACGGCCTGCCCGCCGTCGGTGAGAACGCTGCCGCCGACCGGATCGCCTACCGCGTGCCCGACCTGGGCGACCCGGCGGTGCGCGCCCGGTACGTGGGCAAGCGCATCGCGGTCGCGGGCAGCGGCCACTCGGCGCTGACTGCGCTGGTCACCCTGGCGGGCTTGGCGCAGGAGAACCCGGGCGCGGAGATCCTTTGGCTGCTGCGCCGCGGCGCGGTCGGCACGGTCTTCGGCGGGGGAGAGGCTGACCAGCTCCCGGCGCGCGGCGCGCTGGGTCTGCGCGCGCAGGCCGCCGCCGAGGCCGGACACGTCCGCACGGTCACCGGATTCCGCACCGCGACGGTCGAGCGTGTCGCCGACACCCTGGTCCTGGAGTCCTTCGACGGGCACAAGCTCGACCCGGTCGACGAGGTCGTCGTCCTCACCGGCTTCCGCCCGGACCTGACCTGGCTCTCGGAGATCCGCCTCGACCTCGACCCGGTCCTGCAGGCGCCGCGCACGCTGGCCGCGCTGATCGACCCGAACGTCCACTCGTGCGGCACCGTCTACCCGCACGGCGTGGCCGAGCTGACCCAGCCGGAGCCCGGCGTGTTCCTGGCCGGGATGAAGAGCTACGGCCGCGCGCCCACGTTCCTGGCGATGACCGGCTACGAGCAGGTCCGCTCGATCGTCGCCTCGATCGCGGGCGACCACGACAGCGCGGCCCGCGTCGAGCTCACCCTCCCGGAGACCGGGGTCTGCGGCGGCGCCGGGGTGTTCGACGAGCCCGACCAGGCCAGTGCAGGTGGCTGCTGCGCCCCCGTGGGCGCGGTCGAGATCTCCCTCGCGGCCCCCGCCCGATGACCACCACGTTGCCCGGCGCGCTACCCCGCGCCGGGCAACGGCGGATCCTGGCCGTCCTCTGCGCCACGGAGATCACTAGCTGGGGCGTGCTCTACTACGCCTTCGTCGTCCTCGCGCCCACCATCACGCGCACCACCGGCTGGTCACCGGGCGCCGTCGCAGCCGCCTTCTCCGCAGGCCAGATCGCCGCGGCGCTCACCGGGATCGCCGTCGGCAGAGTCCTCGACCGCCGCGGCCCGCGCATCGTCATGACCTTGGGCTCGGTCCTGGCGGTCCTGTCCCTGCTCGGCATCGCCCAAGCCCGGACCCTCACCGAGTTCACCGCCTGCTGGCTCGCCGCGGGCGTGGCCATGTCCGCCGTCCTCTACCAGCCGGCTTTCGCCGCCCTGACCCGCTGGACCGGCGAGCGACGAGTCAGCGCCCTGACCACCCTCACCCTCGCGGGCGGTCTGGCCAGCACCGTCTTCGCCCCCATCACCGCCACCCTGCTCACCCACCTCGGCTGGCGCGACACCTACCTCGCCCTCGCCGCGGTCCTCGCCCTCACCATCCCCGCCCACGCCCTGGGTCTGCGCGGCCCATGGAACCCGGTCGCCGCTGCCCATCCACCCGGTGCCGCGCCTGCGGCCCGCACCCGCGCCTTCCTCCTGCTGGCACTGGCCATGAGCATGTCCGGCTTCTCCGCAGGCGCCGTCATCGTCGGCGTCGTCCCCCTGTTCACCGAACGCGGCCTGCCCGTCCAGACCGCCGCCCTCGCACTCGGACTCGGCGGCATCGGCCAGGTCTGCGCCCGACTCGTCTACCCGCGCCTCGCCGCGACCACCAGCGTCACCACCCGCGCCGCACTCGTGCTCGCCACCGCGGCGGTCACCATCGGCCTGCTGGCGGTCCTCCCCGGCCCGGCCACCGTCCTGATCGGGGTCACCCTGATTCTCGGCGGCGCCCGCGGCCTGACCACACTGCTCAACGCCACCGCCATCAGCGACCGCTGGGGAACCCACGAATACGCCCGGCTCAGCGGACTCCTCACCGCCCCCATCGCTCTTACCGCCGCAATCGCCCCCTGGGCCGAGACCGCCCTCGCCCAGCAACTTGGCGGCCACAGCACCGCTTTCCTCATCCTCGCCGCCACTACCGCGTCCGCCGCGCTGCTGGTAGGCAAGACCCGCCCTACCCACTGAACACAGGCGCATACTGAGGCGGTGGACAAACACGCCGTGCACGCCGACCTCGACCGAGCCCGCGCCACCTTCCACGAACTCCTCGACAGCGCAGGCCCGGCGGACCTCGGACAACCCACCAACGGCACCCGCTGGACCAACAAGCAACTGCTGTTCCACATGCTGCTCGGCTACCTGATCATCCCCGCTCTGCTCACCCTGGCATGGCTGCTCAGCCACCTCCCCGCGTCCCTCAGCCGGGCTTTCGCTCGACTGCTCAACGTGGCCACACGACCGTTCGACGCGATGAACTACTGGGCGGCCCGCCTGGCGGGCAACATCCTGACCCTGCAGCGGATGGGTCGCATGTTCGACTGCATAACAGCCGTCCTACACCGGATGCTCGACTCCACCCGGGATTCCGAACTGGCGCGCGGCATGCACTACCCGACCAAGTGGGATCCGTTCTTCACCGACTTCATGACCGTGGCCGACATCTTCCGCTTCCCGACTCGACACTTCGACTTCCACAGGCGGCAGCTAACCCTCGAAGACGGTCCGCTGTAGGAATGACCACTGGGACGTCCTTCAAATGTGCTCATGGAGAATCCGCACAGATGGCTTCGCGCTCGGCGGCTCGTAGCGCGCGGGCAAGTTCGCGGGACGCCTCCGCGCCGATGTTGAGACGCGTCCGAAGACTTTCCCCAGAGATCGGCTTCCCAGTCGCCTTCCAGTGTTCGACGTTCAGCAGTCGAGCCACAGCAAGTCGATCTGGAGATGCCTCCGCCCCGGTCGCTTCGGCGAGGACGGAGTCTGATCGCGCGGATGCAGAACGCGCCACGTCCGGCTCGGTCAGTGCATGCACCCGTTCCATTGCCTTGTCCAGGCCGACGCCGGTCCGGAGAAAGCACGCCAGCTCGGCCGGCGCGTGTCGCCGCCAGTTCCGTCCGTGTCGGCTCCGCATTAGTGCGACAATCCTGTTTAGGTCGAGCTCGATCTCAAGGGCCCGCTGATATCTGGTGATCTGCCAGAGGACCATGCGTCGCCACATCAACCAGGTGCGCCACGGCGCCAGCATCCACCGCGCCAGCGGAATGCCGTCCCTCGTGGTTCCTCGCTGCTGGCCGATCCGACGCAGAAGAACGGCTCTACTGGCCTCCACCATGGCGAGCACCATCGCGGGCGCGGCTGTGTGCAGACACACCGCGATCGGGTCCGGCCACCCGCCAGCGGCGTTGGCCGCCATCGTGCCCACCGACAACAGTCGCACGACCTGGCGCAGCCAAACTACCGGCTGACCAACCCACGCCAGCACGAGATCGAGCACAACCACCGCGACCAAGCCGCCGTCGATACCGGCCGGGACCCACATCGCCAACGGCACATTCCGGCTCGCCGCGAGATCTGACACTGTCGCATATGAGCCGGCGAACCCGTAGCCGGCAGTTACCGCGCCCAGCACGATCGAGCCGGACAACGTGGCAACTTGACCGCGGCTTAACCTGAGCGACCGTGCCAGATCGGGGGTCGTTAACCGGTTCGATGCTCCGTCTGAGCTGCACGCGAGCGGAGCGCTCCAACTTCATCGCTGTGGTCATCGGCACACCCCTTCCCGGGCGCTCAAACTGGTCGGCAGAATCCGGCAGATGCGAGCCCGAGGAGAGCCCGAGAAGACAGGAACAGTCCGGCACTCGCTGACACCGTGCGACATAGCCGATCGAGTTCGACCAGCGAAAACGGCCCGGATCGGCATCATTCGACACCGCCCGGCAGGGTCTCGGGTCGGCTCTTAACCAGCGGGTTCGGGGTTCGAGTCCCTGGCGGCGCACCACAAATCCCCAGGTCAACTTCGTTGTTGACCTGGGGATTTTTTTGTTTCTTGTAAGTCGTCTTCGCGAATCCGACTGTCCATTGTGGTCTCCTGGGCACGAGGTCGAGCACCACCAGCACGACCAAGCCTCCGTCGAGACCCGCAGGCGCCTCCTTGAGTTGGCGCGCTGGTTGCTGGGCGGGATTCGTGTGCCCGGCCGGCCTTGGGAACGGTGGTGTCATGCGGCGTCGGCCGGATGGGCCGGATTATGCAAGTGTCCTGCATCCTGGACCGGCAAGCCGGGACCCTATGTCTTGACGTGGGAGTTCGGCCGACCTACCGTGTGCCAACATCAGATGCAAGGACCTTGCATAACTGGCCATCCATCAACGCTGCGGGGACATGACTGTGGTCAACACCAACCGGCACGGGGAGCGTGTCGGCGCGATCCGCCAGGAGAACGAGACGCAATGCGCTCTCTGGCTGCGCGATCATGGACGCTCGTCGGTGGCCACCCTCACCCGCGCCACGGGGCTGTCGAGGCCGACAATCGAGGGCGCGCTGTCTCGGCTTGTGGAACGGGGGCTCGTCCGCGCGAGCGACGAGGGATCCGACACCGCCACGGGGCGCCCGGCGCGCGCCTTCGACTTCGTTGCACGGGCGGGATTCGTTGCCGGGATCGACATCGCCCGCAACGGCGTCGCGGTCCTTGTCGCCGACGCGGGCGGCCTGATCGTCGCGCAGCGACGCACGAAGGGTCCACTGCCGACCGATTCCGCGGCTCGGCTCAAGCTCGTCTCCCGTGAGACGGCTCTCGCCGTGGCCGAAGCTGGGGCATCGATGTCACGACTGGTCTCCGCGCATGTGGCCCTGACCGGTTGGGTTGGATCGGACGGCAAGCTCCGCGCCTCCGGTGCCTATCGGGACTGGGAGGGCGTCGACATCGCAGGGCATCTGACGGGCATGCTCGGCTGCGAGGTTCACGTCGACAACGATGTCAACCTGGCCGCGCTCGCCGAGCACCGGATCGGCGCCGCTCAGCTGATCACCGACATCCTGTATCTGCGTATCGGCGAAGGCATCTCCGCCGCACTGATCATCAATGGCAAGCTGCGCCGCGGATCCCACGACTCGGCAGGCGCCCTCGCCGCTGCCAGCCTTCCACTGCCCATCAATCCCCGCGGCGATCTCGGCTGGGCCGACGAGCCGTCCTTGCGCTCGGTGCTGGACCGCGCCGAAACCGGCGAAGCCGCCGCGGTGCGCAAGCGCGACGAACTCGTCGACGGTCTCGCAGACCTCGTCGGGATGCTCGCCCAGGTCATCGACCCGGACTGCGTCGTGCTCGGCTTTGACGCCGCGGGACACGGTGCCTCCCTCGTCGCACTGGTGCGCGAGCGGACCGTCGGACGCGCGTGGCTCCTGTACGAGCCGACCGTCATCGCCTCACACCTCGGTGATGACGCGGTGGTGCTGGGAGCTCTCACCAGGGCCTTTGAAACGAGCTCCACGTCGCTGTACGGGTTGCCCGAGGTCACTCTCCCCGCAGTTCGCTTCCGTCAGGAGCCCGGTCCGTCAGCGACGACCACATCGACCTCTCCGTGATCACACATCCCCTTGCAAGGAGAACCAGAGAATGCACAAGACCCGTTCCATGAGGCGCCGGACGGCCTCGGCCACCGTGACCGTCGCGCTCCTGGGCGCCGCGCTCAGCGGATGCTCGGGAGCGAACACCGACGCGTTGGGCGCAGGCGAGAAGAGCGATCTGGTGTTCTGGGGCTGGAACCCTGCCTATCAGAAGGTCGTGGACCTGTGGAACAAGTCCCACGACCAGAAGGTGACTTTTGAGACGACCGCGTCCGGAGGCAAGGGCGGCTACACGAAGATGCAGGCCGCCGTGAAGGCGGGAAACGCGGCGTGCCTTGGCCAGGTGGGCGGCGAGTCGATCCCCACCCTCACCGTGGACGGCACGTTGGTGAACATCTCGAAGGAGGTCGACGGCTACCGCTCCAGCTACCCGGAGAGCGCGCTGTCGGCGATGCGGGTAGGCCCGGGCACCTACGGTGTGCCGGTCGATGTGGCCCCGCTGGCGCTGTTCTACCGCGCCGACGTGTACGAGAAGTTCGGGCTGACCCCCGCGAAGACCTGGGACCAGTTCGCCGCCGACTCCGCGAAGGTGCGCGCCGCCGACAAGAACGTCTACCTCAGCTCGTTCGCCCCGGACATCACCTACCAGTTCGCGGGCTTCGTTCAGCAGGCGGGCGGTACGTGGTACTCGAGTGACAACGACCAGTGGACCGTGTCGATGAACGGCGCCGAGACCAAGAAGGTTGCCGACTACTGGCAGACCATGATGGACAAGGATCTCACCAAGGTCACCATGCCGGAGACCCCGGAGTGGTTCGCCGAGGTGCAGAAGGGGACCATCGCCAGCTACGTCGCGCCGGTGTGGTGGACCACCGTGCTCGAAGGCGCCGCGAAGGAATCGACCGGAAAGTGGAAGGTCGCTCCCATGCCCAACATCGAAGAGGGCAAGGTCAGCACTGGCACGGGAGGCGGATCCGCGACCGCCGTGCTCACCGGCTGCAAGGACGTCCAGGGCGCGGTCGACTTCGCGAACTGGATGAGCACCGACAGCGGCTCCCTGGAGATCCTGATCAAGGAAGCGGCCACGTTCCCGGCGGCGACGAAGGGCACCAGCGCCGGCTCGCTCACCGATCCGCTGCCGTTCTTCGGCGGCCAGAAGGTGTACGAGGTGTTCGCCGAGGCCGCCAAGACCATGAGCGGCACCTGGCGCTTCGGGCCCGCCAATGCCGCGACCGAGAAGGCGTACTCCGACGCCCTGAAGCCGGTGGTGAGCCGTGAGCGGACGATGAGCCAGGGCCTGGACATCGCGCAGAAGAGCCTTGTCGACTCACTCAAGACCAAGGGCCTCAGCGTCACCGGGTGACTCGGGATGACGGATCGCGTTTCCGGCGCACCTTCGCACCGGGAACGCGATCCGCGCCTCCATACGCGTCACACCCCTCGTCGCGTCTGTCCCACCCCGACGACAGGATCCTCATGACCACTACCCGTCCGGAAATGTCGGTCGCCGCCTCGGTGCGGCGTCCAGTCCGGCGTGCCTCGGCCCGCGGGGCGCGGCACAAGGCCAGGTGGCTGCTACTCACGCCGTTCTACGCCCTGTTCTTGTTCGTGTTCCTCCTTCCGCTCGGTTACGCGCTCGTCGAAAGCTTGTTCACCGAGAAGAAGTCCGGCCTCGGCATCGGCGGCGAGCGGGTCTTCGCGGGACTGGCGAACTACGTCACCGCTGTCCAGCACACCGACTTGTTGGGCGGTGTCGGGCGCGTGCTGCTGTTCGGCCTCGTCCAGGTCCCGGTGATGCTCCTCGTCGCGCTCGGTCTCGCCCTGGCCGTCGACGCGCTGACCGGGACCTTCCCGAAGTTCGCCCGGCTCGCGGCATTCCTGCCGTACGCCGTGCCCGGCGTGATCGCCGCGATCCTCTGGGCATTCCTGTACATGCGCGGCACCAGTCCGTTCGTCGCGTTCTTCGCCACTGTCGGGATCAGCGTGGACTTCCTCGGTGACGACCTCGTGCTGTGGTCGATCGCCAACATCGTCACCTGGACCTGGACCGGCTACAACATGCTGGTGATCTACTCGGCGCTGACCGGCATTCCACGGGAGCTGTACGAGGCCGCCGCCCTCGATGGTGCAGGCGCATGGCGGATCGCGATGAGCATCAAAGTGCCGTTGGTCGCTCCAGCGCTCGTTCTCACGACGTTCTTCTCCATCGTGGGCACTGTGCAGCTGTACGCCGAGCCCACTGTGCTGAAGTCGTACTCCCGCTCGATCACCGGCGGATACACGCCGAACATGGCGGTGCAGGATGTCGCGTTCGGACTCAACAACTACGGTGTCGCCGCGGCGATGGCCGTGCTGCTGGCGCTCGGCACGTTCGTGGTGTCATTCGGCTTTCTCCGCCTCGCCAAGGCCATGACCACACGGAAGGCGGCTTCCTGATGCCTCGGCTGGCCGGCCGCGTCCTGCTGCGTGGCGTGCTCCTGATCGGCGCGATCTACTTCCTGATCCCGGTCTGGTGGCTGATCACCGCCGCCACCAAGTCCAGCTCGCAGCTGTTCTCCAGCTCGCCGCTGTGGTTCGGCGAGAACTTCTCGCTGTTCGACAACATCACGGCGGTGCTGACCCGCCAGGACGGCATGTTCCTGCGCTGGATGCTGAACTCCGTGATCTACGCGGGAGGGGGCGCGGCCGGGGCGACCCTGCTCGGCGCCGCCGCGGGCTACGTGTTCGCGAAGCTCCCGTTCCGGGGCTCGGGCGCCCTGTTCGGCGTGGTGCTCGCCTCGATCCTGCTGCCCACCTCGTTGCTGGTGATGCCGCTGTACCTGCTGTTCTCATCGCTCGGCCTGATCAACACCATGTGGGCTGTCATCATCCCCAGCCTGGCGAGCCCGTTCGGTGTCTTCCTTGCCAGGATCGCCGCCCAGGAGAGCGTGCCAGACGAGCTGCTGGAGGCCGCCCGGATCGACGGCGCCGGCGAGGCGCGGATCTTCTTCAGGATCGCGCTGCCGCTCATGATGCCCGCGCTGCTCACCGTATTCCTGTTCTCCTTCGTCGGTATCTGGAACAACTTCTTCCTGCCGATGGTCACCCTGAACGACTCCGAGCTGTGGCCCGCCATGCTCGGCCTGTACTTCTGGGGCAACCAGCCGAGCGAGCTCAACTATCACTTCGTGATCACGGGATCGCTGCTGTCGATCATCCCGCTCGCGATCGCCTTTATCGGCTTGCAGCGGTACTGGCGGATGGACCTCACTGCGGGCGCTGTCAAGCTCTGATCACCGCACGAATGGATCTCATGACTTCCTCTCCCGGCCCTCGAGTGCTCTCCGGCGCTGCCCACTACTTCCGCTCCCTGCCCGAGCAGTGGCCCGATTTGATGCGGTCGCTGCACGCGATGGGTCTCGACACCGTCGAGACCTACATCGCCTGGAACGCGCACGAACCCGTCGAGGGACACTGGCAACGGCTGGCGGAGATCACCCGGTTCCTTGACATCGCGTACGCCGAGGGACTGCGAACCATCGTGCGCCCGGGACCATACATTTGCGCGGAATGGGACAACGGTGGTCTGCCGTCGTGGCTGACCGGACGACTCGGGCGCCGGGTGCGCACCAGCGATCGGGAGTTCCTCGCCGCCGTGGAGCGATACCTGGACGCCGTGGTGCCGACGTTCGCGGACCATCCCGGTCTCCACATGGTGCAGGTCGAGAACGAGTACGGTTCGTTCGGCACCGACCGGGACTACCTCGCCGCCCTCGCGCGGGGTTTGATCGACCGCGGCGTCACCGCCCCGCTGTTCACCAGCGACGGGTGGACGGATGCCTGTCTCACCGGCGGCATGATCGACGGCGTCACGGCGACGGTCAACTTCGGTTCGTGCGCCGCGGACGCCTTCGCCGCCCTGGCACGATACCGCCCGAACGACGCCCCGTTCTGCATGGAGTTCTGGAACGGGTGGTTCGATCACTGGGGCCAACCCCATGTCACCCGGGATGCCGGCGATGCCGCGCGAGCTCTCGCCGAGATCCTCGACGCGAGCGGATCGGTGAACCTCTACATGGCGCACGGCGGCACGAACTTCGGCACCGGGGCGGGCGCCAATCATCACCGTCACGACGGTGCGGACGAGTACCGTCCGACGGTCACCAGCTACGACTACGACGCGGCGTTGGACGAACGCGGCGCTCCGACGGCGAAGTTCCACGCGTTCCGCGAGGTGATCTCGCGGGTGCGCCCCGGTGTCGAATCGCGGGAACTGCCCGCGCTGCACCCGCTGGTCACCGATGTCACCGTCCCGCTGACGCACACCGCCGCAGTCGTCTTCGACGAACGCGGTGCGTTCCCGGTGGCGCCATCGTTCGAGGAACTGGGTATCGACCACGGACTGGTCCGCTACGAGACCCACATCCCCGGTCCCCGCGCACCGCTCCCGCTTCAGCTCATCGAGCTGCGCGACCGGGCTCACGTGTTCGTCGACGATGCTCTGGTGGCCATTGTGGACCGCGCCGGGGATGACGCCGTCGTTCCCGGAGTCGGCGGCGGCTGCCGGGTATCGGTCGTGGTCGAATCGATGGGACGCGTGAACTACGGGCCCCGCCTCGGCGGCACGAAGGGTCTGGGCGGGCTGCGCCAGGACAACCAGTGGCTGAACGGGTACTCCGTTTCGACCCACGCGCTGCCGGAAGCCCGCGAGCAGGCATGGACGCCGGTCGGTGAGCGCACGGCATCGGACCTGATGCCCGGCCCCCGGTACTACCGGGCCCAGCTCGACCTGCCCGAGCAGGCGGATGGCTACCTCCAGGTCGAAGGCGTGAAGGGATACGTCTGGTTCAACGACCTGTGTCTCGGTCGATACTGGAACCGTGGCCCCCAACAGCGCCTCTACGTACCTTGGCCCTCCACCCGGGTCGGGAGCAACACGGTCACGGTGCTGGAGCTGGACGGCCTCGCCGAACTGTCCGTGTCGTTGCTGAGCAAGCCGGATCTCGGCTGAGAGAGCGCTCCACCGAACACGGTCCCTGATGGGACCGCCCCGGGGATCGGGCCTGTTGGCCACGACACCCGGGGCGGTGTACGTCCGGATCAGGTCAGCTCGCGTTGATTGCGACCTCCAGCAGATCCAGGCTCGTTCCGCGAGAGCCGTCCGGGAACGAGACGCGCACATATCGGGCGGTGCCCGTGCGAGCCCGAGGAGAGCCCGAGGAGACCGGAACAGCCCGGCACCAGCCGACACCACGCGATCCAACCGGCCGAACGCGACCAGCTGAAACAACCTGTGCCGGCATCACTCGACACCACCCGACAGGCTCTCGGGTCGGCTCTTAACCAGCGGGTTCGGGGTTCGAGTCCCTGGCGGCGCACCACAAATCCCTTGGTCGACATTCGTGTTGACCTGGGGATTTGTTGTTTCTGGTGCTGATCGAGTCTGCCGCGGACCGCCGTGGGTGGGACGTGGAACTCGGTTGGGGCTTCTTCATTCAGGCGACTGACACGAACAAGCTCGATGCATGGGGAACAGTCGTTTTGGGGACCTGTTTCAGGTCAAGCCACGCCATCTGGCCAAGGCGGCGACGGCCGAACTCATGAAGATCTTCGATACGCGGGTGAGATGGATTCGCGAGACGACGTGCCTCCAAGCGCGAAATAGTCGCCGGCGTCACTCGTGAGTCTTCGTCGGGTTGTTGACCGTCCATTGTGGTCTCGTGCGAGCCCGAGGAGGGCCGCGCGATCCATGTCGACTCCGGCGGCGACCGCTTCGCGGCGCGGGAGATCCTCCGTGATCGAGCCATGGACAGGCGAGACGTTCCGGCTGTTCACTGTCACTTGGCACGACGTTGCCCGGACGGGCGTCCGCGTCGACTGCCCCGCAAGTCCTGCTCGTCTCCCTGCATGGGAAGGAATGGCTGTGCGCATCCGCACCAAATTCGCTGGAGCTGTCGCTCTCTCACTGTTGGCTACAAGTATGCTAGTGCTCTCCGACACCTCGGTCCCGGAGGCATCGGCGACGGCGCCTGTTCCGGCCAACACGTTGGCCCTCACGCCCCCGATGGGGTGGAACAGCTGGAACAAGTTCAACTGTGACATCAACGAAGCGAAGATCAAGTCGGCGGCCGACGGACTGGTGTCCTCCGGCATGGCCGCCGCGGGCTACAAGTACGTCAACATCGACGACTGCTGGGCCGAGCGTGACCGTGACGGTAGCGGCAACCTGGTGCCGCACAAGACGAAGTTCCCCAACGGCGTCAAGGCCGTCGTCGACTACATCCACGGCCTGGGCCTCAAGGCCGGTATCTACTCCAGTGCGGGGGACCGCACCTGCACCGGCCCGTCCTGGTGGGTCGGTCCGCAGCCCGGCTCGATCGGCTCCGAGCAGAAGGACGCCGACCTGTGGGCGTCGTGGGGCATCGACTACCTGAAGTACGACAACTGTGGAAACCACTGGGGCCGGTCCGCGAAGCAGCGCTACGAGGACATGGGCCGGGCGCTGCGCAACACCGGGCGCGACATCGTCTACAGCATCTGCAACTGGGGCGAGGAGAGCCCGTGGGAGTTCGGGCCGACCGTCGGCGGCAACCTGTGGCGCACCACCGGTGACATCTCCGACAACTGGTCCAGTGTCGTGAGCCTGTTCGACCAGCAGCGCGCCCTGGAGCCGTTCGCCAAGGTTGGAGCCTGGAACGACCCGGACATGCTCGAGGTCGGCAATGGTGGCATGACCGACACCGAGTACCGCTCGCACTTCAGTATGTGGGCGATGCTCAACGCGCCGCTGGTCGCGGGGAACGACCTGTCCGCTGTCTCTCCGGCGACCAAGGCGATCCTGACCAACGCCGATGTGATCGCCGTGGACCAGGACTGGGGCGGCTCGCAGGGCAGGCTCCTGGACGACTTCGGCAACGGCACCGAGGTCTGGGGCAAGCCGATGTCCGACGGCTCGGCGGTCGCGATGCTGTTCAACCGCGGTGGTGGCACGGCCACGATCACCACGTCGGCGGCGGAGCTCGGCTTGGGCGGTTCCAGCTCCTACCGGGTCAAGGACCTGTGGTCGAAGGCCGAGTCCACCACCGCTCACACCATCAGCGCCTCGGTGCCCGGTCACGGCGTGGCGTTGTTCCGGGTGACCCGAGACGGCGCCGCGGCCGCGGCGCCGGTGGCGGGATCCCACCTGGTCGGCGACCTGCCCTGGTCGCACTCCTCGAACGGGTGGGGGCCTGCTGAGCGCAACATGAGCAACGGTGAGAAGGGCGTCGGTGACGGTCGGACGCTGACCCTGGCGGGCCGGACCTACGCGAAGGGCATCGGCACCCACGCGTACTCCTCGGTTCACGTCTACCTGGGCAAGGCCTGCTACTGGTTCCAGGCCACGGTGGGCATCGACGACGAGAGCTCCAGGGGCGCGGCGCGGTTCCAGGTCTACGGCGATGGGGTGCTGCTCGCCTACACCGACGTGCTCCGGGGCGGGTCGGCTGTGTCATTGGGAGTGCCGACCAAGGGCTATCGCACGCTCGAACTGCGGACCACCGACGGCCGGGACGGGTGGGACTACGACCACACCGACTGGGCCGACGCCCGAATCGACTGCGCGACCCCGTCGAGCGGGGTCTCGGTGAGCGAGCGCGCCACGACCTCTTCCGCCAACGGGTGGGGTCCGATCGAGCGGGACCTGAGCAACGGCGAGAGCGTCGCCCGCGACGGCACGGTGATCACCGTGGGCGGCGTGCGTTACCGGCAGGGCCTCGGTGTCCACGCGCCCAGCACGGTCGTCATCCCGCTCAACGGCACGTGCCACGGCTTCGACGCGACCGTCGGGCTTGACGCCGAGGCGACATCGCAGGGCAGCGTGATCTTCGAGGTCGTCGCGGACGGGACCACCGTGTACACCAGCCCGGTCTTGCGGTCGGGACAGTCCGCGCCGGTCGCGGTTCGGCTCACCGGGACCACGACGATGTCACTCGTGGTGCGCGACGCGGGTGACGGCAACGGCAACGACCACGCCGACTGGGCGGGCGCACGCCTGTCCTGCGACTGACAGTGCTGATCGCTGTGCCGGGCGGAACAACTCGCCCGGCACAGCGATCACGGCGCTGCTACGGCGCGTTGATGGTATAGGTGGTGCCTGCCGTGCCGGTGAAGGTGATGACGCCACCGGTCTCGGTGTAGCTCTGGGTTCCGCCGGTGCTCTTGTTGATCGTCACGCTCTTGCCGGGCCAGGGGTTCAGCAGCTTCACCGTTCCGCCGACCTCGGGAGCGATGTCAACGTAGGTGACCGCCCCCGCCTTGAACTCGCTGGAGACGATCAGCGCGCCCTTCTCGCGTAGTTTGACGAAGCTCGCGTCCTTGGTCGTGGGCCAGACCGGGAACAGCCTGATCACGCCTTGGTGGCTCTGCATCAGCATGCTGTCGACAGACTCGATCGCCCCGACCTTCTCGAGGCCGTGGTAGCCGTCGACGACGCGCAGGTTGGCGGCGAGTTTGCTGGTCGCGACCTGGGCTTTGAACTTGTCGAACAGCGATTGGGCCGGGTAGCCGACGCGGGCCGCCTGGGTGAACACCTTGGGGAAGCTGTTGCTCTGGCCCCAGGAGTTCATGGCGTCGAGCGTGTCGATCGCCCGCTGCCGCTCGGCGGCCGAGGAACCCAGTCCCAGCGCCTCGCCGGGGTGGATGAACTCCAGGTTGATGGTGTTGTCACCGATGCGGATGGCACGGGTGTCCGGGGTGATCGTGCCGGGGTCGGCGATCGCGTACACGGTCTTGTTGTTGTAAGTGGTGGTCGCGATCGGGGGGAGCTTGCCGAGGATGTCCTGCCAGGTGGCCCGCAGCGTCGAGTCGACGCCGAGGGTGGTGCTCGCGTTGATCAGTGTGGTGAGCAGGTAGCGCAGCATGCCCATATCTGGGGTGGAGTTGCGCGCCCACAGGCCCTCGTGCGGCCCGCCCCACAGGTTGTACCGCTGCGCCGTGGCGTCGTACTCGAGCCAGTGCTGGAAGAACTCGGCCACCTCTTTGAGGAACGGGTAGCCGGAGTCGGCCAGCCAAGCGTTGTCCCTGGTGTAGTCGTAGTACTCCAGGTACTGGGTCGCGACGAACAGTGCGTTGCAGACCTGGTTGAGGTACTTGTCGTCGGTGGTCGACCCGAACGGGCCGATCCCGACCGGGAACAGCAGTCCACCGGGTACGCCGCCACTGGGGAACCGGTTGGTGACGTAGGTGTTGTTGACCCGCTTGAGGTCCTCCTTGGCCCGCCGCCTGGCCTCGGGCAGGTAGTCCTCGACCACCGCCTGGTACGACGCGAACATGTCGGCCCGGTTGCTGGAGTACGCGCCGTAGTAGTTGGCCATCCAGTTGTAGTTGAGGTGCATGTCGCCGTACCAGCCCGGCGTGTCGGTGGTCGTCCAGACGCCGTACAGGCCAGGCGCGGTCTTGCCTGCCCGAATCGCGGAACCCATGAAGTAGAGGTGGCTGTAGTAGTAGCGCTCCAGGTCACTGTCGTTCAGGTCCACATAGGACTTGAGCCAGTACTGCTTCCACCAGTCCGCGTGCGCGGTGTAGAGCGTATCGAGTGTCGTGCCGGTCTGTGCGTCGACCAGGGTCCGCGCCGCGGCCCCTGATCCGGTCGCGTTCTTCCCGCCGCCCGAGACCGCCGTGACGATCCGGATCGTCTGCCCGGCGGGCAGGTCGAACGTCTGCGACGCCGTGGCGCCCGACGACGCCGTGGTCGCCGTCGCACCGATCACCCGCGTGGCCAGTGATCCCTCTGACACCCAGGCGGTGCTGGTGGGCGTCTTCCGGGTGGCCCAGGTCGTCGACCCGGACACCCCGGAGGTGTTGGTGAACCCGGTCGCGGGCTGACCCGATCCGGCCCACGTGTCGGCGCGCAGGCGCACCGGCACCGACCCGTTGGACTTGATCTGGGTGACCAGGTAGTTCCCGTCCGCGCCGGTCCAGGTCTTCATCGTCACCGGGACACCGCCGAGCGCCATCGTGGTGTCGACCTCGGCGTTAAGGATGTTCTGCTCCTCGCGGAACGGCACCGACGGCTGCGAGGTTCCCGCGGGCGCGTACAGCTCGAGCTGGCCGATGCGGGCGCGTGGGTTGGTGATGGTGTCGCTGGTGGTTCCTTGGGTGGGTTCGGTGATGTTGAGGCGTACGTACCGTGCGGTGGTCTGGGTGAATGTGCGGTTGGTGCTGGCCGCGGTGTTGTTGGTGACGGTGTCGGCCGTTGTCCAGGTGGTGCCGTCGTTGCTTGTCTGCAGGGTCCAGTTCTTGGTGTTGTTGGCGGCGTTGCCTGGGCGGGCGGCTTCGTCGTGTTTGATCAGGTAGCGGTTGAAGGTCTTGCTGGTGCCGAGATCCAGGCGCAGCCATTGGGTTTTGCCGATGGTCGAGACCCAGCCCTCGTAGCCCGCGGCCCACTGCCCGCTGACCGCCCGCGGCGGCGGGAAGCTGCTGTGGCTGGTCGACGCGGTGGCCGTCGATCCCAGCGCCAAGTTGTCCGCGTACAGCTCGAGCTGCCCGATGCGGGCGCGTGGGTTGGTGATGGTTTCGCTGGTGGTGCCCTGGGTGGGCTCGCTGATGTCGAGGCGCACGTACCTTGCGGTGAGCTGGGTGAACGACCGGTCGGTGATGGCCGCGGTGTTGTTGGTGACGGTGTCGACGCTCGTCCAGGTCGTGCCGTCGCCGCTGGTCTGCAGCGTCCAGCTCTTGGTGTTGTTGGCGGTCTCGGCAGGCCGGGCCGCCGCGTCGTGCTTGATCACGTAGCGGTTGAACGACCTGCCCGCGCCCAAGTCCAGCCGCAGCCACTGCGGCTTGCCAACCGCCGACACCCAACCCTCATAACCCGCCGCCCACTGCCCGTTGACCGCTCGCGGCGGCGGGAAGCTGCTGTGGCTGGTCGACGCGGTGGCCGTCGACCCCAGGGCCAGGTTGGCTGCCTGCCCCGACTGCGCGCCGTTTGTCGGAGTGATCGAGACCCCACCGAGGGAGACCGGTGAAGGACTGGGGGAGGCGGTCCAATAATTGCCCTTGGACACGTAGAAGGTCTTGTAGCCGTTGCCTCCACCCGACGTGACACCGATGTCTCCGTTGCCCAGCAGCGCGGTCTTCGGCATGGTTGTGTCGATCGCGCCGGGGTAGTTCTGGTCGGTCCACACGCCCTTGATCGGTGAGATCAAGGCCTGCACGTCGGTCCACTGCCGCGCCGGGCTCGGTGCCGCCGCCGCTTGCGGCACGACGGTCAACCCGACCGCGCCGAGTGCCGCCGCGGTAGTCGCCGCGGCTAACCGAAGCACGGACCTTCTCATCAGAGGTTTCATCGATGGCACTCCTGGGAGTGGGGGCTCCACCGTCGAGATAACGTTGCTTCATCGCGGTGAACGCCGTGTGTCGGTCGAGTTTCGCAACAGGCTAAGTCTGCTTCCCTTGTAGGTCAAGGAATCTCTCGAACCATTGACATCCGATGAATGTGCCCGTACCTTGCGCGTTTGCGCGACTAGGTAACGTTCCTTCGGATGTGGTAGCGGTATCGACGCAGCGTCGACGATATCCGACCTTCGATCAGGCCAAATAAGGTTATCGACCAGCCGGACGTGAGCGGCTTAGGGCGGTTCTTGCCTGTTCAGGGTTGATCTGTTGACACTAAATGTGTGCCGGCTTACAGTCCCCCAAACACCAGTGAGATAACGTTGTTGCATGGTTCGGCGGGTTCGTCGTTGCCCATGCCCGACGAGCCCGTCCCCTTTTGGAGAACAACGTGAAGTTTCCCCTCCGCGCCAGGCTGGCCGCCGTCGTCACGGTCGCCGCGACCCTGGCCCTCGCCGCGTGTTCGACGAGCGCGCCCACCGAGGCCGGTGCCACCAAGCTGAGCTTTCTGACCTTCGAGACGCCCGCCCTCACCGCGAAGTTCTGGGACGACTCGATCGCCGACGCGGTGAAGTCGACGCCCGGTGTGCAGATCAACAAGATCGTCTCGCCGGACACCGACCGCAACGCCTACGCCAAGCAGTTGCAGGCGTCGGGCCAGTTCCCCGACGTGCTGGCCTCGATCAACCCGAAGGACTTCATCGAGGCGAACCTGCTGACCCCGTTCGACAAGGAGTGGCTGCGGGCCAACTTCCTGCAGCCGGACGCCAACAACACAAGGGCGCCACCTACATCCCGCCCACGAACGCGCAGATCCTGCCGATGGTGTTCTACAACAAGGACATCTTCGCCAAGAACAACATCACGGTGCCCAAGACGTGGGCGGAGTTCCTGCAGGTCGTGGAGAAGCTCAAGGCCGCCGGGGTCACCCCGATCGAGCTGGCCGGCGCCGAGCCGTGGTCGGCGAGCATGCCGCTGGTCGGTGTCGTCAGCTCGCATGTGTTGGGCAAGAACAAGAACTGGATCCAGGACCGGTACGCGGGCAAGGTCAAGTTCGCCGACGCGGACATGGTCGCCGGGGTCACCAAGCAGAAGCAGCTGATCGACGCGGGCGCCTTCGGCAAGGGTGCGCTCGGCGTGAACTACGCCGACGCCAACACCAGCTTCCTCGGTGGCAAGTCGGGGATGTACTTGATGGGTAGCTGGCTCATCGGCCAGATCAAGCCAGAGCAGGCCGCGTCGTTCGGCACGTTCCTGCTCCCGACCGATGACGGTTCGGTGGTCGTGCCGTTCAACGTCGGCGGGACCACCGCGATCAGCGCCAAGGCCACCGACGTCGGCAAGGCGACGGCGTTCGCCAAGGCGTGGTCGCTGTCGCCCAACAACCTCAAGTCGCTCATCGAGGGTGATGGGGCGTTCCCCATGTTCAAGAACATCAAGCTCGAGGACTTCGGGGCCAAGGTGACGCCGGTGTTCACCGAGGCGTTCAAGGTGGCGCAGGAGGACAACAACAAGGTCAGCTCGGTGGGCTGGGTCAACAACGACGACGCTCTCCCGCCGGGTGTTACCGACTTGTTCTACGCGTTGTCGCAGAAGTTGTTCACCAACGGCGATGTCCAGGGCCAGCTCGCTGAGCTGGACAAGGCGTGGGACAAGGCGACGGGTAAGTAACGCGGTGCCCGCGTGGGTTGTGCGGCCCGCGCGGGCCTTTCCCCGAAGGGAGGTACATCGTGACTCGACGTGTGTCGGGCTTGGCATCGCTGGCGTGGGTGGCCATCGGGCTGTATGCCGCGTTCTTGATCTATCCCGTGTTGAAGAGCTTGTTCATGAGCTTCACCGACCGCAACCCGCTGCGCGCCGAGTCGAAGTTCGTCGGTCTGGAGAACTACCACGAACTCTTCGCCGATGACCGGCTGCGCGCCACGCTGCTGTTCACGATCACCGTCGTCGTCGTGGTGACCGTGGTGGCCAACGCGTTCGGGCTCGGGTTCGCTCTCCTGCTCAACCGGCAGACGCTGGGTTTCCGCGTCATGCGGACCCTGATCTTCATCCCGCAGGTGCTCTCGGGGGTCATCGTGGCCTTCCTGTGGCGCAGCATCCTGACCGAGGGCGGTCTGCTCAACTCGGTCCTGCGGCAGCTCGGCTTGGTCAGCGAGCCGGTGTCCTGGCTCGGCAGCACCGAGATGGCCACCATCTCGCTGTGCGTCGTGGTCAGCTGGGTCACCATCGCCTTCGCCACGGTGGTCTACTCGGCGTCGCTGCGCTCGGTCGACGCCTCCCTCTATGAGGCGGCGAAGATCGACGGGGCCGGGCCGTTGCGCCGCTTCTGGCACGTGACCTGGCCGATGATCGCGCCCGGAACGACGATCAACGTCGTGCTGTGCCTGATCACGACGTTCAAGCTCTATGACGTGATCGCGGTGCTGACCGGGGGCGGGCCCGCGAACACCACCCAGTCGACCGCCTACTACCTGGTCCAGGTGGCGTTCACCAACAACCTGTTCGGCTATTCCTCGGCCATCGCCATGTTGTTGCTGGTGCTGACCGGTGGCGCCGCGTACGTGCTCACGCACTTTCTTCGGAAGCGAGAGGTGCCCGCATGAGGACGCGCCGACTGCACACTGGCGCGGCGCTGCTGATCACCGCCGCGTACATCATGCCGATCTATCTGGCGTTCGTGAACACGTTCAAGAGTCAGGACCAGATCCTGGCCAACCCAGCCGCGCCGCCCGTGCCGTTCACCTTCGACAACATCATCAACGCGTTCAACCGGCCCGACCAGCTCGTGCAGGGCGGCCTGGCCAACTCGGTGGTCGTCACCGTCGCCACGGTGGCGATCCTCATCCCGCTGTCCTCGGCGCTGAGCCTCTACATCTCCCGCCGCACGCCGAAGGTGAAGGCCGCGCTGCTCGCGTTCTTCGCCCTCGGGCTGATGGTGCCGCCCCAGGTCGTCCTGCTGCCGATCGTGACGCTGTTGCAGCAGATCGGGCTGGACCACACCTATCCTGGCCTGATCCTGTCCAATGTGGGCGGTGGCTACCTGTCCTTCGCCGTGTTCGTCTACGTCGGATTCCTGCGCACGGTGCCGGAGGAGATCATCGAGGCCGCACGCGTCGACGGCGCGTCCGACCTTCGGATCTGGTGGCAGATCGTGCTGCCGGTCGTGCGCCCGGCCACCGCCACGGTCGCCATCTTCCTGGGTCTGTGGGTGTGGAACGACTTCCTCAACCCGCTGTTCATCCTCGGCCCGCTGCAAGGCCAGACCATCACCACCGGCGTGTACCTGTCGGTGGGCCAGTACTCCACGGACTACGGGCAGCTCTTCGGAATCATGTTCCTCGCCGCCGTCATCCCCGTCGTCGGGTACCTGGCCGCTCAGCGCGAATTCATCCACGGTCTCATGTCAGGAGCGTCCAAGTGACCCCGCACGGCGTCCCCTCCCTCGACAGCCTCAGTGGTGACTGGCTGTCCCGTGACGAGTTGGCGCACCTGCCGTCGCTGCGCAACCAATGGGGACAAGCACACGCCAACGCCGACCTCACCTCGCTGTCGTGGCTGGCCATCCCGCCCTACAGCGGCGGCTACCACACCGGGGCGCTGCGCGTCGACGGCCGAGTCCTGCCCGCACAGGACTTCCAGTGGGCGCCGTGGGGTGTGCGGCGCCGGGCGAGTGACGGCGCGGTCAGCGTGGTCACCGACACGCGCATGGGTTACGAGAGCACCGATGTGCTGTGGCGCGTCGAGGTGACCAACACCGTCGCGGAACCGGTCGTGCGCACGGTCACCCAGGAGCTGTTCGCGCCGATCGCCGTGTCCGAAGTGGACTGGGGCTGGTTGTACGGCACCCCGTGGAACGCCGGGCACTACCACGACTTCTTCACCACCGAACGCATCCGCGAACAAGTCACCGCCGACCACCCCGGCTCGCCCTACCTGGCCGCGCCCGGTCCACGCTTGGTGCGACTGGGCCGCCCCCGCGATCCGGGGATGCAGCGCGACGAGGACAGCGCGCCGATGCTGTTGGAGTCCGAACTGCCCGACCACACCAGCCCCGACTCTGGCCGAGTGCGTCCACCCGCGGCGATCGCCACGATCCGCGGCGTCGAAGGCTTCACCGGTGACTACCGCATCGGCGACCCGCTCACCGAATTCCGGTTGGAAGCCGTTGAGAACGCTCCCGTCTTCGAGGTCCGTCTCGACAGCGGGCAGACCGGAGTGCTGCTGACCCACGGCAACCACCCCGACTCCGTCCAGTTCGGCGTGGCGGACGGCGTGCCCTGGCTGCGGATCGCGGGCGAACTCCTGACCGCGCCGACACCGCTGGAACCGGGCCGCTGGCACCGACTCGCCGCCCAAGTGACCGACACCGCGGCAAGCCTGATGGTCGACGGCGATGTCGTCGCCACGACCCAGCCGTGGTGGTCGGGCCAACGCTGGCACGCGACGGCCGCCGACGGCGCCGTCGTGATCACCGACAGCGCGAGCACAGCGCGGTCGACCTACACCTTCGACACCGCACCCGATGTCCTCACCGCCGACAGTGCCCAGTGGACGCTGACGCTGGCGCCCGGTGAGACGGTTGTGCTCGGCACGACGCTCGCCATCGGCGGGCAGCCGGATCCCGGCACCTTCGCCGAACGGTTCACCGCCGTCGCCGACCGCTGGCGGTACACCTGGGCCAGCGCGTTCACCCCAGGAAACACCGAGTTCAGCGGCCACCTGCCGACCCTGGTCAGCCCGGACGACGGCCTCGCCCGCAGCTACTACCTCGGCGCCCTGCTCGCCATCTACCTGCGCAACACCGGGGTCAGCGAGATCGGACCGGTCTTCCTCACCGGCGGCCCCCGCCTCGGCGCCACGACGACGTTCTACTGGGACCAGTCCGAGTGGGCCCGCACCGCGGCCCTGCTCGAACCTGTGGGAATGCGCGCGTGGATCATCGCGGCGCTGTCGCAGCCCTACGACCAGTCCCACTCGTTCGACACCCGCAACCTGGTGCCCATCGGCAACCACTACGCCTCCAACGACCACGCCCTGTTCCGCACCGTCCAGGCTTATGTCGGCGTGACCGGTGACCTTGACCTGCTGGACGAGAAGGCAGGCGAGTCGACAGTCCTGGACCACCTGCGCGCCATGGCGTATCGGCCCCGCACCCAGCGAGCCACCTTCGGCGGCGGGGTGCTCGTCGACTTCGGCGACGACGCGTGGGAACTGCTCGAATGCGTCCCCAACTACCGCCACGCGGTGATCTCCTTCAATGCGGGCTACGCAGGCATGCTCCGCGACCTGTCAGTCGTCCTGCGCCACCGCGGCGAAACCGCCGAAGCGCAGGAGGCCGCGAGGGACGCCGACGAGTTGGTCGCCGCCGTCCTCGACCAGTACGCGGGCGCCGGTCGATGGCGCGTCGCCCACCCACACGGCGAGGACACCATCGGACACGTCCTCGACTTCGCCATCGTCGCCGCCGACATCCCCGGTGACCTGAGCCAGGCCCAGCGGACCGAGATGGTCGACTTCGTCAGCACCCACCTCATCGACGGCGACTGGATGCGCGCACTCGCGCCAGACGACCCCATCGCGCCGCTGTCGGACCGCCCCGACCACGGCGCCGCCGGAGCCTTCTGCGCCTGGCCAGGTGCCACCGCCTACGGCCTCTGCAGGCTCGGCAGGCCGGACCTGGCCCAGTCACTGCTCACCAGGGTGCACGCAGGCACGTCTGGGGCGGTGTGGGGTCAGGCGATGGAACACATCGGCGACGGCCGCTACCGGGTCGCCGAACGCGGAGTGTCGAACCGCGACAGCAACGCCGGAGTCGCCGTGACCGAGGCGGTCATCGCGGGCCTGTTCGGCCTCGACGCCGACTTCGCCGACATCGCGGCGAACCGAATGAACGATGGTGATTCACTGACGGCGGAACCAGGCGCGCTCCTGAACATCAACGCGCACGGCTTCGCCGATCGGACATCAGCGGCACCCCGGAACTGATAAGCAGGAACACGGACGAACGGAGCGGGATGAGCGAGATCCAACGGCGGAAACGCCCCACAATGGTCGATGTGGCCAGGGTGGCCGGGGTCGCGCTGCGCACGGTGTCGCGAGTGGTCAACGAGGACCCGACCGTCGGCGCCGAGCTGGCCGAGCGGGTCCACGCGGCCATCGCCGAGCTCGACTACGCCCCGGACGAGCGGGCACGGGAGCTGCGCCGCGGCGCCAGCGGCATCATCGGCGCCGCGGTCCGCAACCTGTCCGACGGCCACCCCGTGCTCGGCGCGATCGATCTGGCATCGCGCGAGCACAAGATGACCGTGCTGGCGATGTCCACCGACGACGACGAGCGGCGTGAGCGCGCGACGGTGATGTCCATGTGCGGTCGCCGCGTCGACGGCATCATCGTCGAGCCGATCGGCTCCGCCCACCAGTACCTGGAGCCGGAGATCGAGTCGGGGATGCCGATCGTGGCCTTCGACCGCCCGGCGGGCGGGGTCGCCACCGACACGGTGCTCGCGGACAACGCACTGGCCATGGGAATGGCCTACCGGCACCTCACCCTGCACGGACACCGGCGCATCGCCTACATCGGCGACCACGACCGCATCTACACCGGCGGGGAACGCGCCGCCGCCTTCCGAGCCTGCACCACCGCCAACGGAAACCCAGTCGACGGCATGGTGCACACCGGCGAGATCGAACCCGGCCGGATCGCCGAGGCCCTGGCCACCGTGCTCGGCGGCGACCAGCCCGCGACCGCCCTGATCGCCGGCAACAGGCAGACCACTGTGGAGGTTCTGCGCCAGATCGGCGCCAACGCGACGCGGCTCGCGATGGTGGGCTTCGACGATTTCGCCCTCGCCGACCTGCTGCGGCCCGGCGTCACCGTGATCGCCCAAGACAGCGCCACCATCGGACGCACCGCCGTCGAGCTGCTCCTGGCCCGATCAGCCGACCCCACCCGACCAGTACGCACCGTCACCGTGCCGGTGAGCCTTATTCCCCGAGGGTCCGGCGAACTCGCGCCAGAGTGACCTGAGGTGTCAGGACTTGTCGGCGACCACGGGGATTAGCCGGTCCTTGGCTCGGCGCAGATGCGAGCGCATCGCGGCCGCGGCGGTGTCCGGGTCGCTGTCGCGGAGGGCGTCGATGATGCGCTGGTGCTCGTGGCAGGTCGCCTCGGCGATGCCCTCGCGGAAGAACAACCGGTAGAGGTGGGCGTGGGCGTGCATGCGCCGCAGCGTGTCGACCATCAGCAGGTTGCCGCTCGCGGCGGCGACGCGCGCGTGGAACAGGGCGTCGTGCTGCAGGAACACTCGCATCGTCGGCTCGCCGGTGTCCGACGCGCCGCGCATCGCCGCGAGGTGCTCATCGAGCACGGTCAGATCGTCGGCCGTCGCCCTGGTCGCGGCTCGGCTCGCCGCGGCGGGCTCCAGCAGGAGCCGCATCTCGAACAGGTCGTCGAAGTTCGATCCGGTGAGCAGCGGGGCGGCGGTGTAGCCCGCCAGTGACCGTTTGATCACCAGGCCGTCGGCCTCCAGGCGGGCCAGGGCTTCCCGCACGGGGGTGGGGGACACGTCGAGCTCGACCGCCAGCCCATTGATGTTGAGCTTGCTGCCTGGTTCGATGTCGTGGTCCACCAACCGGTGATGAATCACGTCATACACCGTGTCGGTCAAGACCTGCCTGCGCGGCGGATTCGCCATGCCTCACCTCCCAATCACGACCATATCCCGGGAATTCTAAGGCCTGTAGGATATTGTGGGTAGCTGCACAAATCCCCAATCCCATTCGGTCGCGGTGCCGTTGGTGGCTGGGAGCTTCTCGGGTGTCGCTGATGTGGTTGCGCGGCAAGCGTTTCGTCGCGGGTCAGAGCTCGCTGGAGATCACTGAGCCGAGTCGGTCCTGGGCGCGACGCAGATGGGACCGCATGGTGGCGGCGGCTGTGTCGGCGTCGCCGTCGCTCAACGCGTCGATGATGCGCTGGTGTTCCTGGCAGGTCGCCTCGGCTATGCCGTCGCGGAAGTGCAGCCGGTAGAGATGTGCGTGGGCGTGGAAGCGGCGCAGCGTCTCGCTGATGAGCGGGTTGCGGCTCGCGTCGGCGATCTTCGCGTGGAAGAGCGCGTCGTGGTGCAGGAAAAGCCGCGACTTCGGTTTGCCCGCGTCCACCGCCGCGGCACGCATCGCGTCCAGGTGGGTGCCGAGTTCGCCGAGTTCGTCGTCGGTGATGCTGGTGGCCGCCCGGCTCGCCGCGACGGGTTCCAGCAGCAGCCGCATCTCGAACAGGTTGTCGAAGTCCGCGCTGGTCAGCAGCTTGGCCGCGGTGTACCCGGCCAGTGACCGCTTGACGACGAGCCCGTCGGCTTCCAGGCGGGCGAGTGCCTCGCGCACCGGCGTCGGCGACACGTCGAGGTCGGCGGCGAGTGCGTTGATGTTGAGCTTGCCGCCCGGTTCGAGTTCGTGGTCGACGAGGCGCTGGTGGATCACCTCATAGACCGAGTCGGTGAGCATGAGTCTGCGCGGTGGCCCGGTCATGTGTGTCTACCCCTCCCCAATTCAGGCGGCCCTCGTAGATTCTATAGGATATCTCGGCGACGTTCACGTTTGCCAGTCTCGCCGCTGACCTGCGGATTTGCTGAGCCCTGCTGCAACGCCGACCCGCCGATTTGGGTTTCGGTTGCGTTACGGGGGCTTGACGGCTCGGCCGTTCGGGCGGAAGGTATGGGCAATCGTATAGGATCTGTCGAAAGCGGTGGTCTTGATGTCCAAGTTCGCTCATCCCGCCAAGGTGGCAGGCGCCATGTCGCTGCTGCTCGCGGTCGCTCTCACCGGCTGCAGCACCAAGAGCGCCGACTCCTCGTCCGGCGCGGGCACGGACGCGGGCGCCAAGTCGAGCGCGTCGAGTGTCAAGGTCGCTCTCGTCCCGGGTGGCGCGCACCCGTACTTCCAGCCGTGGAAGGACGGCGGCACCGCGGCCAAGGGCGAGTTCAGCCTCGGCGACGTGACGTTCAACGAGACCGCCGAGTGGGACCAGGCCAAGCAGAACAGCCTGCTGACCTCGATGGCGGCGCAGGGCTACAACGCCTTCGGCATCTTCGGCGTCTCGCCGACCGACATCAACGCCACCTTCAGCGACCTGAAGTCCAAGGGCTTCGCCGTGGCCTCCCTGGCCTCCTGCCCGGCCGGTGACGTGAACAAGGCGGACTTCTGTCTGTCCACCGACGTCGAGTCCGCCGCCTACAAGGCCACCAAGACGGCCATCGAGGCGATGGGCGGCCAGGGTGCGCTGGTGCACCTGACCGGCAACAACGTCGACTCCAACACCCAGCGCCGGATCGTGGGCGTGAAGAAGGCCCTCGACGAGACCGGCGGCAAGGTCACGCTGCTGACCACCGTCACCGACATCGACAAGGACCTGCAGACCGCGCAGAAGGCGGTCTCCGACCTGCTGACCGCTCAGGGCAAGTCGATCAACGGCATCGTCACCACCGCTTACAACCCGGGTGTCGCCGCGGCGGCGGGCGTGAAGTCCTCCGGTCTGCCGATCAAGGTCGTCGCCATCGACGACGACGCCAAGATCCTCGCGGGCATCAAGGAAGGCTCCGTGTCGGCCACGATCGCCCAGAACCCGTTCGGTCAGGCGTCGGTCGGCGCGTGGGCGCTGGGTCAGCTGCAGAGCAAGGCTTGCACGATGAAGACGCCCGGCGTTGTCATCGACTCCGGTTCCGTCGTGGTGACCAAGGCGAACGTCGACACCTACGACACCGAGCGCAAGGCGGCCGACAAGGCGGTCACGGCCGACTTCAAGTCCAAGTACTTCACCTGCGCCTGATAAAGACGATCGCCGACAGAAGACGAGCACGGGACATGGCCAAGATCATCGACGCGCGTGCCTACCTTGTGGACATCGAGGTGGAGACGCTGCGTACGGACGCTGTCCAGGCGTTCATCAAGCAGGAGACCATCTTCGTCGAGGTGGACACCGACGACGGACTTGTCGGGGTCGGGTACTCCTACACGATCGGGACCGGCGGGCAGGCGGTGCTCTCCATGCTCCGCGAGCACCTGCTGCCGCGACTGCCGGGTGCCGACGCCGCGCTCGTCGAACATGTGTGGATGGACCTGTTCGCCTCGACGAGGTCCACCACCGTCGGCGCTATCACCTCTCTAGCCCTGGCCGCGGTGGACACCGCGCTCTGGGACCTGCGTGGCAAGCGCGCCGGGGAACCGCTGTGGCAGATGGCGGGCGGTTACCGGCAGCGCGTGCCGCTGTATGACACCGAGGGCGGCTGGCTTCACCTGTCGACTGACGAGTTGGTGCGCGGGGCACTCGACTCGCAGGCGGCCGGGTGGCCCGGCGTCAAGCTCAAGGTGGGCAAGGCACGGGTATCCGAGGACGTCGAGCGACTGCGCGCTGTGCGGGCCGCGGTCGGCGACGGACTCGACATCATGGTCGATGCGAATCAGTCCATGACCCACGCCGAGGCGCGGCGGCGGGCGGCGGCCTTCGAGCCATTCGATCTGTTCTGGTTCGAAGAGCCGCTGCCCGCCGACGACGTCGAGGGCCACGCCATCCTCGCCCGGTCGACCACGATCCCGGTCGCCGTCGGCGAGTCGATGTACTCGGTCGGTCAGTTCCGCGACTACCTGCAGCGGGGCGCTGCGTCCATCGTGCAGGTGGACGTCGCCAGGGTCGGCGGCATCACGCCGTGGCTCAAGGTGGCACATCTCGCCGAGGCCTTTAACGTTCACGTGTGCCCGCACTTCCTGATGGAACTGCACGTGAGCCTGGTGGCGGCCATCCCCAACGGCCGCTACGTCGAGCACATCCCGCAGCTGCGCGCGGTGACCAAGAGCCAGATGAAGGTCGAGGACGGCCACGCGGTCGCGCCGGACGCCCCTGGCCTCGGCATCGACTGGGATTCGGACGCCATTGACGACCGGAGGACGGCATGAGCCCGTCAATGACACCGTCGCTCCGCGACTGGAGCCACCGAGCCTGTGAGGTGGCCGCATGAGCGCGGTTGACGTCAAACCTCCCGCTGCCAAGACCCGCGCGGGTACGGGCGGGCGCCGCCGGTTCCACCCGTCGGCGGGCTCGGCCCAGCGGTGGAGCTTGCTCGTGGTCATCATCGGCCTGGTGGTCCTGTTCGGATCACTGCAAAGCGCCTTCTACAACGAGAAGCTGATCGTATTCCCGCTGCTGCGGGAGATCGCGGTGTTCACCGTCGTCGGTCTCGCGCAGCTCGCGGTCCTCTCGATCGGCCACATGAACCTCGCCGTCGGCCGGATGGCCGCCTTCTCGGCGATGTTCATGGGTATGGCCTACGAGCTGTGGCACATGCCGCTCTACGTCGGACTCCTCATCGGCCTGGTCGCGGGCGCGTCGATCGGCGGGTTCACCGGCTGGATCATCGCCGCGACCGGGGTCAACTCCTTCGTCGTCACCCTGGCGATGGACTTCGCCCTGCTCGGCCTGGTCTCGCTGGTCTACTCCGAGTTCACCGCGGCGGCCGCGTTCACCGCCAAGCCCGCGGGCATGGACGAGATGCGCAACCTGTCGCTGGCCGACCTGTGCGCGGGCGACGTCTGCGGGTCGCCCGCCGTTCCACAAATGCTCGTCTTCACCCTGATCGCGATGGCGCTGGTCGGCTATCTGTACAGCCGGACCCGCATCGGCCGGGAGCTGCTGCTGGTGGGCTCCAACATCACCGCGGCGGAACTGTCCGGTGTCCCGACGGTCCGCCGCGTCGTCGGCGCCCACGCGATGTCCGGCGCGCTCGCCGCGCTCGCCGGGTTCATGCTCGCCGTGACCGCGGGCTCGTTCACCGCGGGCATCGGCGGGGAGTTCATGATCCCGTCGTTCCTCGGCCCGGTCCTCGGTGGCACGTTGCTCACCGGCGGTGTCGTCTCGATCGTCGGCACCTTGCTGGGCACCTCGCTCGTCCAGGTGATCCGACAGGGCCTGACCACGCTGGGCATCGGTCTGGAGAACCTCAACATCTATCTCGGCGTGATCCTGCTGCTCGCGCTGTCCACTGACCGGATCCGCAGCGTGGTGGCCGAAAGGAAAGGGGTGAAGCCATGACCGGCAAGGACCTCATGAGTCGGCTGCGCGCGAATCGCGGCTCCGAGCCCACCCTGCTCGTCGTCGGCATCGTCGGCTACCTCGCCCTCGTCCTCAAGTCCAATGGCGACCTGCTCGAGGGCAACTCGATCAAGGGCATCCTCATCTATCTGACCGTCCCGATTCTCATCGGACTGGCGCAGCTGGTTGTCCTCGCGGTCGGCCAGATGAACCTGTCGGTCGGTGCGCTTGGCGGTTTCCTCTCGGTATGGATCGCGGCCCTGATCGTCGACAGCGGCCTGCCGCCGCTGCTCGCGGCGGGGATCGGGATCGCCGGTGGCGCGCTGGTCGGCGTCGTCAACGGTGTGCTGGTGGTCGTGACCCGGATCAACGGGTTCATCGTCACCCTGGCCACGATGACCATCCTCATCGGACTGCAGTACCGGGTGGCGGGCACCAGGACGATCACCCTGTCCGACGGCTGGTTCACCGACTTCGGTTCCGCCGACGTGCTGAACATCCCCCTCATCTTCATCGCGGCGCTGGTCGTGGCCGCGGTGCTGGCGTTCTTCCTTCGCCGCGCCGTGCCGGGCAGGCGGCTGCTGGCCAGCGGTGGCAATCCGCTGGCCGCCCGCCTGTCCGGCATCTCCAACGACCGGTCGCTGATCCTGGCGCACGGCCTGTCCGGGCTCATCATCGGTGTCGCCGCGGTGCTCACCGTCATGTCGGCGCCCGGGGTGAACAAGAGCATCGGCGGTGACTGGCTGCTGCCCAGCTTCGCCGCGCCGATCATCGGCGGCGCCGCTCTTGCCGGTGGCGCGGTGTCCGTGCTCGGAACCATCCTCGCCGCCTTCATCGTCCGCCTGGTCGACGTGGCCCGCGCGCAGTACTCGCTCGACCCGAGCCTGGTCAACTTCACCATCGGCGCCGTGGTGCTCGGAACGGTGGTGCTGGGCACGATCCGCGAGAACCGGGCCGCCCGCGCCCCGAAAGACCCCCCGAAAGACACCGCGAAAGAAGCCGCGCCGCTCGCCGGGAGTCCATCATGACGACACAGCCCATCCTGCTCGCCGAGAAGCTGGAGAAGGTGTTCCCCGGTGTGCGCGCGCTGGGCGGGGTCAACCTGACCATGGCGCCCGGATCGGTGCACGCGCTGCTTGGTGAGAACGGCGCTGGCAAGTCCACCATGATCAAGATCATCACCGGGGTGTACCGGCCGGACGGCGGCAGCCTGACCCTCAACGGCGTCGAACGGCACTTCAAGTCGCCGCACGACGCGGTGATCGCCGGAATCGGTGTCGTCCACCAGGAACGCAACGTCGTCCCCGAGTTCTCCGTCGCCGAGAACATGCTGCTGCACCAGCTGCCCGCCAAGGCGGGCCTGGTGGACCGGGAGGCCATGCGGGAGCAGGCCCGACGCGCGCTCGACATGATCGGGCTCGACGTCGACCTCGATGAGCCGGTGAAGGGTCTGTCGGTCGCGCAGACCCAGCTCGTGGAGATCGCCAAGGCGCTCACCACGACCGACAGCAAGGTCCTGCTGCTCGACGAGCCGACCTCGGCGCTGACCCTGGCCGAGACCGACCGGCTGCTGGACGTGATGCGCAAGCTGCGCGACAACGGCACATCGCTGCTGCTGGTCAGCCACAAGCTCGAAGAGGTCTTCGCGATCGCCGACACGGTCACCGTCCTGCGTGACGGCGAGTCGGTGCTGGAGGCCGCCCCGCTGGGCCGCTTCACCACCGGCGAGATCGTCGACCTGATGGTCGGCCGCAGCCACAAGGCAAGCGACTTCCCGGCCAGGTCGGTCGACCGCGCGCAGGCCCCGGTGCTGGAACTGGACGCTCTGTCCACCGGCTTCGGCCACCGCGACGTGAGCCTCGACGTGCGTCGCGGCGAGATCGTGGGTCTCTACGGCCTGGTCGGCGCCGGACGCACTGAGCTGGCCAAGGCGGTGCTGGGCCTCGACCGGATCGTCGGCGGCGGGATCCGGGTGGCGGGCAAGGACGTCAAGATCGACAACGTCGGCACCGCGCTCGGCCGTCACCACATCGGCTACGTCCCGGAGAACCGCAAGACCGAGGGCCTGTTCCTCGACCAGCCGCTGACGATGAACATCGCCGTGACGGTCTGGGCGCGCATCCGCAACTTCTTCGGGTACGTGGCCAAGCGACGCGAGCGCGACATCGCGGAGCACTACGTGGACCGGCTGGGCATCAAGGCCGCCCCGCGCCAGTTCGCCGGACAGCTCTCCGGTGGCAACCAGCAGAAGGTCAGCCTCGCGAAGTGGCTCGCGGCCGACTGCGAGATCCTGATCATCGACGAGCCGACCGTCGGCATCGACGTGCGGACCAAGGCGGCGTTCCACGAGCTGATCTGGGACCTCGCCGCGGACGGCATGGCGATTCTGCTGATCACCAGCGACCTGCCGGAGATGGTGACCCTGGCCGACCGGATCGTCGTCATGCGCGACTCGCGGGTGATGGGCACCGTGGAGAACAGCCACCACTACGGCGAGACGAGCAAGGCGGTCATCGGCCTGGTCCACCAGACCGTGTAACGGCTATCCGGTTCCGCTGGTCGTCCTTCTGGATCGACCTGGCCAGACGCTGCAGAAGGACAACGATGAAGTTCACGCGTTTCGGACCCGCCGGGATTGAGCGCCCGGTCGTGCTGGCGGAGGACGGTCAGGCCTACGACCTGACCACCCTCTCCTCGCGGATCGATGGCGAGTTCCTCGCCGACAACGGAATCGAGCGGACCCGGGACGCGCTGGAGGCAGGCAGGCTGCCGCGCACGGACACCACCGGCCTGCGGGTCGGCGCGCCGATCGCCCGCCCGGGCAAGGTCATCTGCGTCGGGCTGAACTACCGCGACCACGCCGAGGAGACCGGCGCCGAGGTGCCGACCAAGCCGGTGGTGTTCATGAAGGCGGCCAACACCGTCATCGGTCCGAACGACGAGGTGCTGGTCCCGCGCGACTCGGTGAAGACGGACTACGAGGTCGAGTTGGCCGTCGTCATCGGCGCCACCGCGCGGTACCTCGACTCGCCGGACGACGCCGCGTCCGTCATCGCGGGTTACGCGGTCAGCAATGACGTCTCGGAGCGCGAGTTCCAGCTGGAGCGCTCGACCCAGTGGGACCTCGGCAAGTCATGCGAGACCTTCAACCCGCTGGGCCCGTGGCTGGTGCCCGCCGCCGAGGTGGACCCGTCCGCACTGGAGCTGCTGCTCTCGGTCAACGGCGAGGTTCGGCAGCGGAGCACGACGAAGGAAATGATCTTCGACCCGGCCTACCTGGTCTGGTACCTGAGCAGGCACATGGTGCTGGAGCCGGGCGACGTCATCAACACCGGCACGCCCGCGGGCGTGGCGCTCGGTCTGCCAGGCACGCCGTACCTGCGGGCCGGGGACGTCATCGAGGTGTCGATCGAGGGCCTGGGTACCCAGCGCCAGAAGGTGGGGCAGGCGTGAGCGGCGAACTCGACGGACTGCGCGCGGTCGTCACCGGCGGCGCGTCGGGTATCGGCCTGGCCACTGCGCGGCTGCTCGCCGCGCGGGGCGCCCAGGTCGCGGTGCTCGACCTCGACCCGAGCGGCGTGCCGGACCCGCTCGTCGGCTTCCGCGCCGACGTCGCCGACGACGAGTCCGTTCGGGCCGCCGTCGCGGGCGTGGTCGAGCGGTTCGGCGGGTTGGACATCCTGGTCAACAACGCCGGGATCGGTGCGGCGGGCACCGTCGAGGACAACCCGGACGAGCAGTGGCACAAGGTGTTCGACGTCAACGTGGTCGGCATCGTCCGGGTCACCCGGGCGGCACTGCCCGCGCTGCGGTCGTCGGCGAACGCCGCGGTCGTCAACACCTGCTCCATCGCCGCGACCGCGGGCCTGCCGCAGCGCGCGCTGTACTCGGCCACGAAGGGCGCGGTCCTGTCGCTGACCCTGGCGATGGCCGCCGACCACGTCCGTGACGGCATCCGGGTCAACTGCGTCAACCCCGGCACGGTCGACACGCCGTGGGTGGCGCGGCTGCTCGACGCCGCCGCCGACCCCGCGGCGGAACGTGCGGCGCTGGCCGCCCGGCAGCCCACCGGCAAACTCGTGAAAGCCGATGACGTCGCAGCGGCGATCGCCTACCTGGCCTCGCCCGCCGCTGCCTCGGTGACCGGCACCGCGCTCGCGGTCGACGGCGGCATGGCCGGGTTGCGGCTGCGTCCAGCGGGGTCGTGACGGCGATGCGTGAGCTGGGCGCGAGCTGGGTCCGGGTCGGCGACCTCGCGTTCGGCGCGGCGGCGATCGGCAACCTGTTTCGGGAGACGAGCGACGAGGAAGCCCAGTCGGCGGTCGACTCCGCATGGGATTCGGGCATCCGCTGCTTCGACACCGCTCCGCACTACGGGCTGGGGCTGTCCGAACGCAGACTTGGCGCGGCGCTCCGGTCGCGCCCGCGCACCGAGTTCACCGTGTCGACCAAGGTCGGGCGGGTACTGGAACCAGTGGCGGAACCGGCCGGTGACGACCTGGCGAACGGGTTCGCGGTCCCGGCCACGCACCGGCGCCGCTGGGACTTCTCCGCCGACGGCGTGACCCGGTCGCTCGCCGACAGCCTTGACCGCCTCGGGCTCGACCGGGTGGACATCGTCTATCTGCACGACCCCGACGACCACGTCGACCTAGCCCTGCGGGAGGCGCTGCCCGAACTGCGCCGACTCCGCGCGGAGGGCGTCATCGGTGCGATCGGCGTGGGCATGAACCAGGCCGACGCCCTAACCCGGTTCGTGCGCGACGGCGATATCGACGTCGTCCTGCTCGCCGGGCGCTACACCCTGCTCGACCAGCGCGGTCTCGATGAGCTACTGCCCGCGGCGAGCGAATTCGGTGTCTCGGTCGTCGTCGGTGGCGTTTTCAACTCCGGCCTGCTCGCCGATCCCCGGCCGGACGCGACCTTCGACTACGCGCCCGTGACCCCGGAAGTCCTCGCCCGCGCCCTCCGGATCCAGGAAGTGTGCGGGAGCCACGGTGTGCCGCTGCGCGCGGCGGCATTGCGGTTCCCCTTCGGCCACCCCGCCGTAGCGAGCGTGCTCCTCGGCGGGCGGACCCCGGCGGAAGTACGGGACGCTGTGGCGATGGCCGCGCATCCGGTGCCCGACGCCCTGTGGGATGACCTGCGGGCGAACGGACTGCTGCCCTCCGATGTGCCCGTGCCCGCCACCGAGAGAGTGCACCCATGACCATCATCGACGCCCATCACCATGTCTGGGATCTGTCGGTACGCGACCAGTCGTGGATCAGCGGTCCGGACCTGGCCCCGCTGCGCCGTGACTTCACCATCGCCGACCTTGAGCCGGTCGCGGCCGCCGCGGGAGTCACCGCGGCGATCCTGGTCCAGACGATCACCGTGCCGGAGGAGACCCCGGAGTTCCTTGCGATGGCCGCCGCCAGCCCGCTGATCGCGGGCGTGGTCGGCTGGGTCGACCTCACCGCACCGGATGTGGGTGACCGGCTCGCGGAGCTGTGGTCGGCCGACGGCGGGGCGAGCCTGGTCGGCATCCGCCACCAGGTCCAGGCCGAGTCCGATCCGGACTGGCTGACCCGGCCGAACGTCCTGCGCGGCCTGGCCACCGTCGCGGACGCGGGCCTCGCCTACGACCTGCTCGTCCTGCCGCACCAACTGCCCGCCGCCACTCGTGCCGCCGCGATGGTGCCCGGGTTGACGTTTGTCCTCGACCACCTCGGAAAGCCGCCGATCGCCGACGGGGACACCGAGCCGTGGGCTTCGGCGGTCAGCGAACTGGCGAGCCTGCCGAACACGGTGTGCAAACTGTCCGGAATGGTCACTGAGGCCGACTGGGGCAAGTGGACGGTGGACGACCTGCGTCCGTACTTCGACGTCGTGCTCGACGCCTTTGGTCCCGACCGGTTGATGTTCGGCTCCGACTGGCCAGTGTCCACTTTGGCCGCTTCCTATGCGGAGGTGGTCGCCGCCGCCGGTGAGCTGACCGCGAACCTGTCGCAGTCCGAGCAGGCGGCGATCTTCGCGGGCACCGCCACCCGCGTCTACCAGTTGCAGGGGAGGCCGTGATGCCGACCGTTGGGCTGTTCATCACGTGTTTCAACGACACGATGTTCCCGGAGACGGGTAAGTCGGTGGTGCGGGTCTTGGAGCGGATCGGCTATCAAGTCGTGTTCCCCGCCGGGCAGACCTGCTGCGGCCAGA
>DATLIA010000279.1:0-35773 GCA_035540215.1 Actinokineospora sp.
GCGACCGCCGACGGCCAGATCCGGGGCAGGGTCACCTTGGCGAAGGTCCGCCACGGGCCGTGGCCCAGCGACCGCGACACCTCTTCCAGCGCCGGGTCCGCCGACCGCAGTGCCGCGGCGACGGGCAGCAGAACCAGCGGAAGGTTGGTCGTGGTCAGCGCCAGCCACGCGCCGGGGAAGCCGACGACGTCGAGTGAGAGCCAGGCGAAACCGGCCACATAGGACGGAACGGCCAGCGGCAGGACGAGCAGCACTGTCCATACCCGGCGTAGCGGCAGCGCGGTGCGGGTGACCGCCCACGCCGCCGCCGTGCCTAGCGCGACAGCGCTAACGGCGACCGCGAGCAGCAAACCCACGGTGTTCACCGTCAGCTCGACAGTCCGGGAGCGCACGGCGATGGACCAGAACACGTCCCAGCCTTGATCCGTGGCGCGCAGCACCAGGTAGATCAGCGGCAGGACCGCCACGACCACGGCCGGAAGCGCCGCGAGCAGCCATCCGGCGGCTCGCGGCGCTCCGTTGGCGCGGGTCGTGCTCACTTACAGGAGCCCGACCTGGCGCAGCAGCTCGGCGGTCTTGGGCAGCGACTGCAGGTCGGCGAGCTTGAGGTTCGGCGGCTGCAGCTCGTTGAGCGGCACGAGCTTGTGCTCGGTCGTGGTGATGCCCGCACGGACCGGGTACTCGGCGGTCTTGTCGGCGAAGTACTGCTGCGACTCGGCCGACATCAGGAACTCGGCGAACTTGTTGGCCAGGTCCTTGTGCTTGCTGGACTTGAGGACGCCCACCCCCGCCGCGTTGACCAGCGAGCCGGGGTCGTCGCCCTTGATGTAGTGCAGCTTGGCGCGCATCTTGTCGATGCCGACCTGGTGGGCCTTCTCGAACCAGTAGTAGTGGTTCATCAGGCCGAGCGGCAGCTTGCCCTCGTCGACGGCGTCGCGGATCTTGATGTTGTTCTCGAACTTCTGCGGCTCGTTGGCCTTGAACTTCTCCAGCCACGTCTTGGCGCCGTCCTCGCCGCGCAGCACGCGGATCGCGGTGACGAAGGCCTGCCAGGAGGCGTTGGACGGGGCGAAGCCGACCTTGCCCTTCCACTTCGGGTCGAGCAGGTCGTCGATGCCCTTGGGCAGCTCGGCCTCGGTGACCTGCTGGGGGTCGTAGACGACCACGCGGGTGCGCAGCGAGGTCGCGACCCAGGTGCCGTCGGCGGCTTTCCACTGCTCGGCGGCGGTGTCCAGGACGCCCTGCGGGAGCTTGTCGAGCCTGCCCGCCGTGGACAGCGCGCCAAGCGCGCCCGCGTCCTGGGAGAAGAACACGTCGGCGGGGGAGCTGTCGCCTTCCTCCGAGATCTGACCGGCCAGCGCGGCGGTGTCGCCGTAGCGGACGTTGACCTTGGCGCCGATAGCCTTCTCCGCCTTGTCCAGCAGCGGCTTGACCAGGCCCTCGTTGCGGCCGGAGTACACGGTCAAGGTGGGGCCGTCGCTGCCCGCGTCGCCGCAACCCGCCAGCGACGACGCGCCGAGCAGGGTGGCCAGGATCGCCGCCGCGAGCCGGGTCGATCGGAGTGACATTGCTGCTCCCATACCAGAGGAAGTGTGGTGAGGTGAGGCTAACCTTCCAGATCCTAGTTCACCTCATCAGGTGGTGGTGGCCTGCGCCACTCGAAGTTGTGCACAACTTAGTTGTGCACTATCGTTCTGGTCATCGACTTCTGACTGGAGGCACAAAGTGCAGGCTCTCTACGAGGCGAAGGCCATCGCGACCGGTTCGGGCCGGGGCGGCCACGTGCGCTCGTCCGACGGCGTGCTCGACAACCCGCTCGCCGTCCCGACCAGCCTCGGCGGCCCCGGCGGGGCGACCAACCCCGAGCAGCTCTTCGCCGCCGGTTACGCCGCGTGCTTCCACAGCGCGCTGCAGCTCGTCGCGCGCAAGGCCAAGGTTCGTGTCGACGGCTCGCAGGTGGCCGCTGTGGTCCAGCTGGGCGCGATCGAGGGCGGCTACGGCCTCGGGGTGAAGCTGGAGGTGTCGGTTCCCGAGGTCGAGCGGTCCACGGTGGACGGACTCGTCGCCGCCGCGCACCAGGTGTGCCCGTATTCCAACGCGACGCGTGGCAACATCGACGTCGAGCTAGTCGTCGTCTGAGATGTTATGAGGAGTCCGATGGCCGATCCGTTGGCGCTGGAGCAGCAGCTCTGCTTCGCCCTCTACACCGCGTCGCGCGCGCTGACGGGCCGCTATCGGCCGCTGCTCGACGAACTCGGCCTGACGTACCCGCAGTACCTGGTGATGCTGGCCCTGCTCGACCGCGGACCGCTCACCGTGAAGGACCTTGGGCAGGCGTTGCGGCTCGACTCCGGGACGCTGTCGCCGCTGCTCAAGCGGATGGAGTCGGCCGGGATTCTCCGCAGGACGCGGGGGACCGTCGACGAGCGCAGCGTCCTGGTCGAGCTCACCGCCGACGGCGAGGCGCTGCGCGCGCCGATCCGGCAGCTGCCGCGCACGGTCTTCCGTGACCTCGACACCCCGCTTGAGGATCTGATTGATCTGCACTCAAGGCTGACGGCGTTCCTGACCAAGGTTTCCTAGTAGACGGTCTGCTAGCCCTCGGCGCGTTCCTTGGCGTCGTAGGCGAGGTCGGCGTAGTCCGGGGCCGGATCGGTCTCGTTGAGTTCCACGAACTCCGAGGGCGCGACGCGCTGGGGAAGCGACCCGAAGCGCGCGTAGCGCAGGAACGCGTACTCCTCGTCAGTGAACTTCTCGGTCATGCGACCTCCCTGTTGACTTCAGTGTGCCCTGCCGGGGCTAGTCCCGGCGCGACCTTGAACGAGAACGCCTCCATCAGTGGCTTGCGCTTGGTGTTGTGGAACGCCGCGATGCGCCAGCGGTCGTTCTCGCGGACGACGGTGTAGGTCTGGACCTTGGTCAACTTGGCCGGACGGGTGCCCTTGTAGGTGTCGCCGCGGCCGGTGACCACGGCGGTGTCCTGGCCGAGGAAGCGGATGTCGAGGATCTCGTCGGCCAGGCGGGTGCCGCTGAGGAACTTCGACCACAGCGTCCGGTGGCTGTTCACGATGTCCGCGCGGCCCCGGTAGTAGGTGCCCACGTACGAGATGTAGGTGGCGTCCTCGGTGAACAGCGCGCCGTAGGCGTCGGCGTCGTGCCTGGCCCAGGCATCGGTGAGGTCGTCGATCAGCGCGGTGATGGCCTCGGTCATGGTCGCTCCCCGGTATGCTTGTTGTGCGCAGACAATATCTGCATGCGTGCAACTATATGGGAGGGATCGGTTTCGTGGCAAGTGAGCACGAGATCTACCGGCGCTACCTCGACGCCGTCGGGCTGCACGGCCAAGCGGCCGCGGCCGCCGCGGGCCTGCACCCGACCGAGTGGCACGCGCTGAGCGCGCTCGACCTGTCGGGGCGGCTCACCTCCGGCGAACTGGCCGCCGCCTGCGGCCTGACGACCAGCGCCACCACCCGCCTTGTCGATCGCCTCGAACGCGCGGGCCGGGTCCGCCGCGTCGCCGACCCGGCCGACCGTCGGCGGGTGCTCATCGAAGGCGTGCCCACCGACGTCGCCGACATCGTGGGGCCCGCGCGCGAACTCGTCGGCGAGGTCTTCGCGCGCTACACGCCTGAGCAGCTGGAGACGCTGTTCGACTACTTCACCCGCGCCGCCCCCGCATACCGCGCCGCGACGGCCGAGATTCGCGAGCGGCGTTCTGTCGGTGGGGCCGGCTAGCCTGGGTGGCACTCGACTTGGGAGGCAGACCATGAGCACCGTCGGCGTCAACCAGCCCCTCGGCACACCCACGTGGATCGACCTCGGCATCCCCGACCTCGACCGCGCCATGGCGTTCTACCACGCGTTGTTCGCCTGGGAGTTCGATGTCGGTCCCGCCGAGACCGGCAACTACACCAACTGTCTGGTCGACGGCCTGCCGGTCGCGGCCCTGATGCCGAACCCGGACCCGGCGGCCACGGACTTCTGGTGGAACGTCTACCTCGCCACCGACGACGTCGACTCCACAGTGGACCGGGTGCGGCTCGCGGGCGGATCGGTCCTGGTGGAACCGATGGACGTGATGGAACAGGGCCGGATGGCCATCGCCGCCGACCCGACCGGCGGCCAGTTCGGCCTGTGGCAGGGCGCCAAGCATGTGGGCGCGCGGTTGGTCAATGAGCCGAACACGTTGCTGCGCAATGACTTGGTCACTTCGGCGCCCGAGGTCGCGCGACCGTTCTATGCGTCGGTCTTCGACTTCACGCTGGACGGCAACGACGATCTGCCAGGAGTCGACTTCACCTTCCTGCGCAGGCCCGACGGCCACGAGATCGGCGGCATCACCGGCGACCCGAAAGCCACGAAATCGGCTTGGGGCACGTTGTTCGAGGTCGACGACTGCGATGCCGCCGTGGCGCGCGCGGTAGCGGCGGGCGGTCAGGCGGCGACGCCGACGGACATGGTCTACGGCCGCTTCGCCTCGGTCACCGACCCGTTCGGCGCGACCTTCGAGGTGGGCTCCCGACCCAAGGGCTGAGGTGACGGTCGCGGCCGTTCCGCGGCATCGCGGCTCGGCGGCCGTGGATCGCTGAGGTCCGTGGGATCGCGTGACGGTCAGGCGTCGGCGTACATGTGGCTCTGCAGTTCGTAGAGTTCCGCGTAGCGGCCGCCCATGGCCAGTTGGTCGGCGTGGGTGCCCTCCTCCGCCAGTTCCCCTCGTGCAGCAGGTAGATCCGGTCCGCGTGCCGCACGCTGGCCAGGCGGTGGGTGATCAGCACGACTGTGCGGTTTCGTCGCGAGTGTCCGCAGGGACTCGTACACGGCGAACTCGGCCTTGGCGTCGAGGGGCGCGGTCGGTTCGTCCCAGATCAGCAGCGGGGCGTCCCGGTAGAGGCCGCGGGCCACGGCGAGGCGCTGCCACTGGCCGCCGGACAGTTCCAGGCCGCCGCGGAACTGCTTGGACAGCAGCGTTTCCCAGCCGTTCGGCATCCGGTCGACCACCTGGTCGGCGCCGGACTGCACGGCGGCGCCGCTGAGCGCGAGGCCGTCGGGGTCGGGGCGGTCGTGGCGCCCGACACGGACGTTCCACTCCGACCCGAGCACCCGGTTCGCCCGCAGCGCGAACATGCCCAGCAGCGCCCGCGTCATCCGCCGCCCTGGCCGCACCTCCCCGGCACTCCCGCGGATCACCGGCCAACCGAGTATCAGGATCACCGAACCCCCTCCCGTTCCAACGGATGATTCGCGGGAAAGGGCCGTGCGTTCAGTTCTCGGTGCGAGGTTGGTACGAAAGTCCGCACGAGTTCGCGGGCCGCGTGCTCCGTTCGGCAGCGCGGACAGGGGACGGCTGTCGCAAGGTGCGAGCACCCGGAACAAAGAACGGCCCGCGAGCGCCTTTGCTCGCGGGCCGTCCGTTCAGTTGCCCGTCAGACCAGGGGGCGGTCCGTGGGCTCGATCGGCCGCGGCAGAACAGCCCGGCCGGTCAGGTAGGCATCGACTCCGGCCGCGGCGCTGCGGCCTTCGGCGATCGCCCAGACGATCAGTGACTGGCCGCGGCCCATGTCGCCCGCGGTGAAGACGCCGTCGACGGTGGTCTGGAAGTCGGAGCCTCGGGCGACGTTGCCGCGTGGGTCGAAGTCGACGCCCAGGTCGGTCAGCAGGCCGCCCTGTTCGGGGCCGACGAAGCCCATGGCCAGGGTGACCAGGTCGGCCGGGATCTCGCGCTCGGAACCCGGCACCGGGACGAACTTGCCGCCCTCGTTGACGACCTCGGCCAGGCGCAGCCCGGTCACGTTGCCCTCGGCGTCGCCGACGAACTCGGTGGTCGAGACCGAGTAGACGCGTTCGCCGCCCTCTTCGTGGGCCGAGGTGACCCGGTAGAGCATCGGGTAGGTCGGCCACGGGTTGACCGACGCCCGGGACTCCGGGGGCTTGGGCATGATTTCCAGCTGGGTCACCGAAGCCGCGCCCTGGCGGTGGGCGGTGCCGACGCAGTCGGCGCCGGTGTCGCCGCCGCCGATGACGACCACGTGCTTGCCCTCGGCGTGAATGGGGGAGCGGTCCAGCTGACCCGCGGCGACCTTGTTCGCGGGAGGCAGGTACTCCATCGCCTGGTAGATCCCCTTCAGGGACCGACCGGGGATCGGCAGGTCACGCCACGCTGTGGCCCCGCCTGCCAGGACCACGGCGTCGAAGTCGGAGCGGAGCTGCTCAACGGTGACGTCCACGCCGACGTTGACGCTGACCCGGAACTCCGTGCCTTCCTGCCGCATCTGCTCGACGCGGCGGTCGAGGCGGGACTTCTCCATCTTGAACTCGGGGATGCCGTAGCGCAGCAGGCCGCCGATCGCGTCAGCCCGTTCGAAGACCACGACGTCGTGGCCCGCGCGGGTGAGCTGCTGGGCGGCGGCCAGGCCCGCGGGACCCGAGCCGACGACGGCGACCTTCTTGCCGGTCCGCGCCGCGGGGACCTCGGGCTTGATCCAGCCCTCGTCCCACGCGCGGTCGACGATGGAGATCTCGACGCGCTTGATCGACACCGGGTCGTCGTTGATGCCGAGCACACAGGCCGACTCGCACGGCGCGGGGCACAGCGTCCCGGTGAACTCCGGGAAGTTGTTCGTCGCGTGCAGCCGGTCCGACGCCGCGTGCCAGTCCTCGCGCCACACCAGGGTGTTCCACTCCGGCACCAGGTTGCCCAGCGGGCAGCCCTGGTGGCAGAACGGGATCCCGCAGTCCATGCAGCGTCCGGCCTGCTTCTGCACGCGCTCGTCGCCGAACTCGTCGTAGACCTCGCGCCAGTCCTTGAGCCGCAGGAAGACCGGGCGGTGGGACGCGTTCTCGCGCGGGGTGGTCAGAAAGCCCTTGGGGTCAGCCACGTCCGGCCTCCATGATCACTGTGCGGTCGGGCGCGTTGTCGCTGGGAGTTGTCAGAGAGCGGGCTGCCATGGATTCCATAGAGTCAGCCATGTGCGGCCTCCATGATCGCCTTGTCGATGTCGCGGCCATCGCGCTCAGCGGCGGCGCGCGCCGCGAGCACGCGCTTGTAGTCCTTCGGCATGACCTTGGTGAAGCGGCGGACGGCGTTGTCCCAGTCGGCGAGCAGGGCCCGCGCGACCGCGGACTCCGTCTCGGCCATGTGCTTGGCGACGACCTCACGCAGGAAGTCATTGTCTTCAACCGAAAGCGGGTCGAGGTCGACCATCTCGAGGTTGACCCTGGCGGCGTTCAGGTCGAGCACGTAGGCCACGCCGCCGGACATGCCCGCGGCGAAGTTGCGCCCGGTGGGCCCGAGCACGACCACCCGGCCGCCGGTCATGTACTCGCAGCCGTGGTCGCCGACGCCCTCGACGACGGCCAGCGCGCCCGAGTTGCGCACGCAGAACCGCTCGCCGACCTTGCCCCGCAAGAAGACCTCGCCGCCGGTCGCGCCGTAGGCGATGACGTTGCCCGCGATGACGTGGTGCTCGGCGGCGTACTGCGAGCCCGGGTGCGGCCGGACGGTGATCCGCCCGCCGGAGAGGCCCTTGCCGACGTAGTCGTTGCCGTCGCCGACGAGCCGCAGCGTGATGCCACGCGGGATGAACGCGCCGAACGACTGGCCCGCGGTGCCCGTGAACGTCACGTCGATGGTGTCGTCCGGCAGGCCCTCGCCGCCCCAGCGCTTGGTCACCTCGGAGCCGAGCATCGTGCCCACGGTCCGGTTGACGTTGCGCACCGGCAGTTCCAGGCGGACCTTGTCGCCGGAGTTGATCGCGCCCTCGGCGAGCTGGATCAGCGTGTTGTCCAGCGCCTTCTCCAGGCCGTGGTCCTGCGTCGTGGTGCAGTGCCGTGCCGCGCGCGGCGCCAGGTCGGGCACGTGGAAGATCGGCGTCAGGTCCAGGCCCGATGCCTTCCAGTGGTCGACCGCGTCGCGCATGTCGAGCAGCTCGGCGTGGCCGACGGCCTCCTCCAGCGAGCGGAAACCCAGCTCCGCCAGGTACTCCCGCACTTCCTGGGCGATGAACTGGAAGAAGTTCACCACGTACTCGGCCTTGCCGCTGAACCGCTCGCGCAGCACCGGGTTCTGCGTGGCGACGCCGACCGGGCAGGTGTCGAGGTGGCAGACGCGCATCATGATGCAGCCCGACACGACCAGCGGCGCGGTCGCGAAGCCGAACTCCTCGGCGCCGAGCAGCGCGGCGATGATGACGTCGCGGCCGGTCTTGAGCTGGCCGTCGGTCTGCACGACGATCCGGTCGCGCAGCCGGTTGGCCAGCAGCGTCTGCTGGGTCTCGGCCAGGCCGAGCTCCCACGGACCGCCCGCGTGCTTGATCGACGACAGCGGCGACGCGCCCGTTCCGCCGTCGTGGCCGGAGATCAGGACGACATCCGCGTGCGCCTTGGAAACGCCCGCAGCGACCGTTCCGACGCCGACCTCGGAGACCAGCTTCACGTGGATGCGGGCGGCCGGGTTGGCGTTCTTGAGGTCGTGGATGAGCTGGGCGAGGTCCTCGATGGAGTAGATGTCGTGGTGCGGCGGCGGCGAGATCAGGCCGACACCCGGCGTCGAGTGCCGGGTCTTGGCGATCCACGGGTACACCTTCGTGCCCGGGAGCTGACCGCCTTCGCCCGGCTTGGCGCCCTGGGCCATCTTGATCTGGATGTCGTCGGCGTTGACCAGGTATTCGCTGGTCACACCGAACCGGCCGGAGGCGACCTGCTTGATCGCCGAACGCCGCTTCGGGTCGTAGAGGCGGTCGGAGTCCTCGCCGCCCTCACCCGTGTTCGACTTGGCGCCGAGCTGGTTCATCGCGATCGCCAGCGTCTCGTGCATCTCCTGGGAGATCGAGCCGTAGGAGATCGCGCCGGTGCCGAACCGCTTGACGATCGACTCGATCGGCTCGACCTCTTCGATCGGGACCGGCGGCCGCACGCCCTCCTTGAAGGCGAACAGGCCGCGCAGCGTCTTCAGCGACGCCGACTGGTCGTCGACCGCGCGGGTGTACTCCTTGAAGATCTCGTACTTGCCCGCGCGGGTGGAGTGCTGCAGCTTGAAGACCGTCTGCGGGTTGAACAGGTGCGGCTCGCCCTCGCGGCGCCACTGGTAGTCACCGCCGACGTTGAGCTCGCGGTGGCTCGGCCGAACGCCGTCGGCCGGGAACGCGCCCTCGTGCCGCTGCGCGACCTCGGCGGCCAGCACGTCGAAGCCGACGCCGCCCAGCCGCGAGGTGGTGCCGGTGAAGCACGCGTCGACGACCTCGCCGCCCAGCCCGAGCGCCTCGAAGATCTGCGCGCCGGTGTAGGAGGCGACGGTCGACACGCCCATCTTGGACATGGTCTTGCGCACGCCCTTGCCCAGCGCCTTGATCAGGTTCCGGGTGGCCTGCCTGGCGTCGACGCCCGCGATGAGGCCCTGGTCGGCCAGCTCCTCGACCGTGGCCATCGCCAGGTACGGGTTGACCGCGGCGGCGCCGTAGCCGATCAGCAGCGCGATGTGGTGCACCTCGCGGGCGTCACCGGACTCGACCAGCAGGCTGACCTGGGTCCGGGTCTTCTCCCGCACGAGGTGCTGGTGCACGGCGCCGACAAGCAGCAGCGACGGGATCGGCGCCTGGTTCTCGTTGACGCCGCGGTCGGACAGCACGACGACGCGTGCGCCGTTCTTGATCGCCCAGGACACCTCGGCGCGGATCTCGTCGAGCTGCTCGCGCAGCGCGTCACCGCCGCCGCGCACGTCGTAGAGACCGTGGATGGTGACCGACTGGTACTCGGGCCGGTCGCCGTCGTCGTTGATGTGGACGATCTTGGCCAGCTCGTCGTTGTCGAGCACCGGGAACGGCAGGGCGATCCGGCGGCACGACTCCGCGTCGGCCTCCAGCAGGTTCGGCTCGGCGCCGAGCTGCGCGCCGAGCGAGGTCACCAGCTCCTCGCGGATCGCGTCCAGCGGCGGGTTGGTGACCTGGGCGAACAGCTGGCTGAAGTAGTCGAACAGCGACCGCTGGTGGGTCGACAGCGGGGCCAGCGGCGCGTCGTTGCCCATCGAGCCGATCGGCTCGGCGCCGGTGCGGGCCATCGGCTGCAGCAGGAGGCTGAGCTCCTCCTCGGTGTAGCCGAACGCCTGCTGGCGGCGGACCAGCGACGCGTGCGTCGGGATCTCGCGCTCACGCTCGGGCAGCGTGTCGAGCGGGGTCAGCCCGTTGGCGACCCACTCGGCGTACGGGTGCTCGGCGGCGAGGGCGCCCTTGATCTCCTCGTCGTCGATGATGCGGCCCGCCGCGGTGTCGACCAGGAACATCTTGCCCGGCTCCAGCCGCCCCTTGCGGACGATCGTGGTCGGGTCGATGTCGAGGACGCCCATCTCGGAGGCCAGCAGCACCAGCCCGTCCTCGGTCACGCAGAAGCGCGCCGGACGCAGGCCGTTGCGGTCGAGCACGGCGCCGATCTGGGTGCCGTCGGTGAACGAGACCAGCGCGGGGCCGTCCCACGGCTCCATCAGCGTCGAGTGGAACTCGTAGAAGGCCCGGCGGGCCGGGTCCATCTCGGTGTGGTTCTCCCACGCCTCGGGGATCATCATCAGCACGGCGTGCGGGAGGCTGCGGCCGCCGAGGTGCAGCAGCTCCAGCACCTCGTCGAAGGAGGCGGAGTCGCTGGCGCCGCGGGTGATGACCGGGAAGATCCGCTTGAGGTCGCCCGGGATCAGGTCGGAGGCCAGCATCGACTCGCGCGCGTCCATCCACGCCCGGTTGCCGCGCAGGGTGTTGATCTCACCGTTGTGCGCGATGTAGCGGTACGGGTGGGCCAGCGGCCACGACGGGAACGTGTTGGTCGAGAAGCGGGAGTGCACCAGGCCGATCGAGCTGGTGACCCGCTCGTCGCGCAGGTCGGCGAAGAACAGGCCGACCTGGGGCTCGGTGAGCATTCCCTTGTAGACGATCGTGCGCGACGAAAGCGAGGGGAAATAGATGTCCGCGTCGTGCTCGGCCCGCTTGCGCACGCAGAACGCAAGACGCTCCAGAGGCAGCCCGGACACACCGTCGGCGGCGGAGATGAAGAGCTGGACGAAATGCGGCATGACGGAGGCGGCGGTGGCGCCCGCGTGCTCGCGGTCGACCGGCAGTTCCCGCCAGCCCAGCACGATCGCGCCCTCTTCGGCGGCGACCTGCTCGACGGTGGCCACGGCCTCGGCGCGCGCGGTCTCGTCGACCGGGAGGAAGGCGGTGCCCACGGCGTAGTGCTCGGGGAGCGGGAAATCGACGACCGCGCGGAAGAACGCGTCCGGGACCTGGATCAGGATGCCCGCGCCGTCACCGGTGTCCGGCTCGGCGCCTCTGGCCCCTCGGTGTTCCAGGTTGCGCAGGGCGTTGAGAGCTTTGGCAACGATGCCGTGGTCTCTGCGACCGGCGAGATCGGCGACGAACGCGACGCCGCATGCGTCATGTTCGTAGCTCTCGTCATAAAGGCCCCCGATACGCGGGTCCTGGCGGGTCGTCATGCGAAGCGGCCCTCCCTGTGCAGTGGAGCGCGCACGGGCGCGCCGAGTAGATCAGGGAAAGCCGCAATGGGCACTTTCACCGTCGACTCGGCCCGGTGTGCGTCGCGTCCTGTGTGGCGACGTGCGGAAACAAGCCCGGGCTTGGGCGGTTGAGCGCACCTCATCGTGCGGAGTGGCAGCGCACCTCGTCGTGCGGCCTCGCGCGCAGCGGACATGTCCGGTGTGGACGCCGATGTCGCGCGTTGAGCCCCGGGATCACCGGGACTTTCCATGACAATAGTGTGAACTCGGCGTTATCGGGATACGCCGAACGGCGCTCGTGGTGAACACCACGTGCCCTTGACGCCGCGTCTCATCGGCCATCATAGCCCTGACCTGCGGTTTCTGTGTTTCGGGGACGTTTCGGGCAGCTGAGACGTTGGGAAGATGTCTGCTCGAATTTCCTTACGGAAGGAAACCGCGGTGCCGGTTCTGTTGGTCCTGTTGCTCGCCGTGGTCGCAGAGATCACCGTGATGGTGACGGTCGGCAACCTCATCGGCGTCCTGCCCACCATCCTCCTGCTCATCCTCGCCACCGTCGTCGGCGGCGCACTGCTGCGCCGCGAGGGCACCAAGGCATTCGCCGCTCTGCAAGATGCCGTCTTCGCCCGGCGAGCCCCGGCGCGCGAGTTGGTCGACGGCATGTTGATCGCGGGGGCGGGCTTCCTGGTGATCCTGCCGGGCTTCATCAGCGACGTGCTCGCGATCCTGCTGCTGCTCCCCCCGACCCGCGCCGTCATCCGGCGGTGGGTCACCCGGCGGGCCGAGATCGCGGTGGCGAACCGGCAGCGGCACACGATCGTCGTCGACTCGTTCGTGGTCGACGAGGACCGGCCGCAGCCGACGATCGTGATCCCGGAACGCCGCCGCGACGGCGACTGAGCTGGTTCAGTCACGCGTGCTCTAGGGCCGATAGGCCTAGAGGCATTGCGCCATTGGGTGGGTCATGCGCCAGAATCGTGGGCATGCGCGTACTCGTCGTCACACTGCTTGCCCTGCTGACACTCGCGTCGCCAGCCGCCGCGACGCCGCCGGGGGCGTTCCAGCCCTACGAGCCGGGCGCTCAGGCGGTCACCTATGACCAGGTCAAGGTGCCGGTCGGCTCCCGGGCCACGGCTATCCGGTTCCCGGTCGGCCGGGGCGGCACGGCGGTCCTGCTTCTGGTGCACGGGCTGCTTCCCGACCGCCACTACGGCGCGCACGTGCACGTCAGGCCTTGTGGCGCGCTGCCCGCCGACGCTGGGCCGCACTTCCAGAACGTGCCCGACCCGGTGCAGCCCTCGGTCGACCCCGCGTACGCCAACCCGAGCAACGAGGTGTGGCTCGACTTCACCACCGACAAGCGTGGATCCGCGTTCGCCGTGTCGGTGGTCGAGTGGCGCTTCGGTGACCGGCCCGCGAACTCGGTGATCATCCACGACCGCCACACCGGGCCCGACGGAACCGCCGGGCCGCGGCTGGCCTGCCTTACGAAGGACTTCTGACCGTTGTCAGAGCGAGTGGGCGCTGTCGACCATCTTCTGGTGGTACTGCCGCATGGTCTCGGCCATAGGACCGGCGGCGGCCTCACCCAGGGCGAGCGTCGTCACGTCCAAGAAGCCCTTGCTGTTGATCAGGAATGAACTCCATCGCACGCACTTGGTGCCCTTGATGGTCCAGGTCATCACGAAGTCGATCGAGGTGAGCCCGTTGTGGACCGCTTCGGTGACCGATTCCAGCTTGGCGTCGGGGTAGCCCTTCTCGGCGAAGCCGCGCCGGTTGAGCTCTGGCATCTTGCGCAGGACGGCGGGAGTGATGCCGGGGACGTCGGCGAAGGCGACCCGTAGCGTGTTCTCGCCGGGCCGGAGCGGGCTGAGGTCGATCTCATGCGAGCGCTCTGGAGGGATGGAGTCGCTGCGCTCGGTCGGCGGCACCTTGTAGGGCATCTGGAGGGCGAAACCGGTCTTCGTGTCGTCGACGTCGAACCACGTCGGCCACTCGGTGATCGGCGGGACCAGTGGGCGCGGAGCCTTCGATGTCGTGGTGGTCGGCGCGGCTGACGAAGACGACGACGGCGGCGCGGTGGCGGTTTTGGGCGCGGCGGAGCAGGCCGAGAGGGCCAGCAGACACAGCGCGCCCACAGTGAGTGAACGCATTAGATCCCCAGGAAATGAGTTCGCCTGTGGTCAGACGAAGCTCGCTTACCTTAAGGGCGTCACAGCCGTCGAGTCACGGCAGTTGATCCAGCAGCCAGCGCGGGCCCTTGACCTGGGCACCTGCCTTCTCGCAGCGCTGGCGCAGTTCGCGGTCGGCGGTGACGACCAGGCACGGCACGTCGAGGCGGCCCTTGGCCATCTGGACGATGGTGTCGTCGCCGCTGCCCGGGGCGTCCACCACGGTCACCCCCGGCACCGAGTCGATGCCCCGGGCGGCGCCCTCGACGACGAACAGGGCCTCCGGGAAGGCGAGGTCGAACGGGGCGATGCCGGGCACGCCCGCCGCCACGACCGCGGCCAGTTCGTCGCGTAGGCGGGTGGCCGCGCCCAGTCGGTCCTTCCACCAGCCGTCGGGTCGCGAGCCCATGACGTTGGCGACGTCGATGACGACGACGGGCTGCGACAGTGCGGCGCGCAGGGTCGGCCAGGTCTTGGCGAACGGCTCGTACAGGGCCATCGACGTGACCTCGTCCACCGGGATCCAGGCGGCCGCGCGGGTCTCGGCGTTGGCCGGGTGGACGGCGGGCATGGTGTCGATCGTGCCGATCACGGTGTCGTAGGCCCATTTGCCGTGGTCGTCGCGGATGACGCCGAACGGCCGCACGAGACCGGTGTCGAGGGTGCTCTCCTCACCCGTCTCCCGAAGCGCCGCGGCGATACCGTCCTCGTGACTGTCGCGGGCGCCGCCGAACAGCGCCCACAGGTTCCCGCCGGGCGTCCACCACGCGCGCTGCTGGAGCAGGATGTGGCCCTGGTGCACCGGCAGCAGCCCGGCCGCGCCGAAGCGGCCCCAGTGCAGGTGGCCGCGGGCGCACCGGACCACCCGATCGCCGTCACCACGTGCCATGAACGCTCCTAGATCGGTTGACTGTCGAGCGAGTCACCCCGTCGTGCACCGCCGTTCGCCCGGACCGTACCTGGTTGGGCAAGGGTGTCGACGTGAAGACCAGAACCGTCCAGGCACGTCGCCTGATCACTCTGCTAGGTCACGCGTTTCAGGCGGTGAAACGTTGCCCCGCCCCGCCGCCGCTGGGCGGGGCGGGCCTCGTCAAGGGACGGCCACGCCTTCGCGGTCTCCCACATGGGGTCTTGACGTCGGAGATCCCGGCCGCGCCGAGGATGGTGAAGAGGGTGGCCACCGCGGCCAGGACGTAGAGGTCTACGTTCTCGTCGTTGATCAGGCGGACCAAACGCCGCCGTAACCTGCCCTCAGCCACCCGCGCCGCCTCTCAGAGTTCGCCGACCTCGGTGATGTACAGGACCGCGGTGCCCGCTTCGTCGGAGGCGGCCAGGTCGACTTCGGCGGTGAAGCCCCAGTCGTGGTCGCCCGCCGGGTCGTCGAAGATCTGGCGCACCAGCCAGCGTTCCGGTTCCGTCTCGATGATCAGCAGCGCCGGGCCGCGGGCGTTGGAGTCGATGCCGATCTGGCTGTGTGCCTCGAAATACGGCACCAGCGCGTCCTCCCAGGCACCCGCGTCCCAGCCGTTGTCGCCGTCGAGGTCGCCGAGGTCGTGGTACGCGCGACGGGCGGCGAGTTGGACGCGGTGGAACAGGGCGTTCCGGACCAGGACGCGGAAGGCGCGCACGTTCTTGGTGACCGCGGGCGGCGCCTTGTCGACTGGTTCCTCCAGCTCGCCGGTCTCCGGGTTGGTGAGCTTCTCCCACTCGTCGAGGAGGCTGGAGTCGACCTGGCGGACCAGCTCGCCGAGCCATTCGATGAGGTCGGTCAGCTCCTCGGTCTTGGCCTCGTCGGGCACGGTCTGGCGGACCGCGCGGAAGGCGTCGGCGAGGTAGCGCAGGACCAGGCCCTCCGAGCGGGCCAGCGAGTAGAACGCGACGTACTCGGTGAAGGTCATGGCGCGCTCGTACATGTCGCGCACGACGCCCTTGGGCGAGAGCTGGTGGTCGCCGACCCACGGGTGGCCGCGCCGGTAGGTCTCGAACGCCCCGTTGAGGAGTTCGGCCAGCGGCTTGGGGTGGGTGACGTTCTCCAGCAGCTCCATCCGCTGCTCGTACTCGATGCCTTCGGACTTCATCGCCGCGACGGCCTCGCCGCGCGCCTTGTGCTGCTGGGCCGAGAGGACCTGGCGTGGGTCGTCCAAAGTGGACTCCACGACGGACAGGACGTCCAAGGCATAGCTGGGCGATTCGCGGTCCAGCAGTTCGATCGCGGCCAGGGCGAACGGGGACAGCGGCTGGTTGAGCGCGAAGTTCAGCTGCAGGTCCATGGTCAGCCGAACCGTGCGGCCATACTCGTCCGGCTCGTCGAGCTTCTCCACGACACCCGCGGCCAGCAGCGCCCGGTAGATGGCGATGGCGCGGCGGATGTGGCGGCGCTGGGCCGGACGGTCCTCGTGGTTGTCGGTCAGCAGCTTGCGCATCGCGCTGAACGCGTCGCCGGGGCGGCCGATGACGTTGAGCAGCATCGAGTGGCTGACCTGGAAGCTCGACGTCAGCGGCTCCGGGTCGGCGGCGACGAGCCGGTCGAAGGTCGGCTCGCCCCAGGAGACCATGCCCTCCGGCGGCTTCTTGCGGACGAACTTGCGCCGCTTCTTCGGGTCGTCGCCCAGTTTCGCCAGGGACTTCTCGTTGTCGATCACGTGCTCGGGCGCCTGCACCAGCACCGTGCCGAGCGTGTCGTAGCCCGCCCGGCCCGCGCGCCCGGCGATCTGGTGGAACTCACGTGCCTTGAGGATGCGCGTCTTCACACCGTCGTATTTGGACAGTGAGGTGAACACGACCGTGCGGATCGGGACGTTGATGCCGACGCCGAGGGTGTCGGTGCCGCAGACGATCTTCATCAGGCCCGCCTGGGCCAGCCGCTCGACCAGCCGCCGGTACTTGGGCAGCATCCCCGCGTGGTGCACGCCGATGCCGTGCCGGACCAGCCGCGACAGCGTCTTGCCGAACCCGGACGAGAACCGGAAGTTCCCGATCAGCGCGGCGATCTTGTCCTTCTCCTCGCGCGTGCACACGTTGATGCTCATCAGCGCCTGCGCGCGTTCCAGCGCGGCGGCCTGGGTGAAGTGCACGACGTAGATGGGGGACTGGTTGGTGCTGAGCAGTTCCTCCAGCGCCTCGGTCAGCGGGGTCATGCCGAAGCTGTAGAACAGGGGGACCGGCCGCTCCGCCGACGTGACCACCGCAGTGGGCCGGTCGGTGCGCCGGGTCAGGTCCTCCTCGAACCGCTTGACGTCGCCGAGCGTGGCCGACATCAGCACGAACTGGACCTTGGGCAGCTCCAGCAGCGGGATCTGCCACGCCCAGCCGCGGTCGGGCTCGGCGTAGAAGTGGAACTCGTCCATGACGACCTGGCCGACGTCGGCGTCGGCGCCGTCGCGCAGGGCGATGTTGGCCAGGATCTCCGCGGTGCAGCAGATGATCGGCGCGCTGCCGTTGACGCTGGAGTCGCCGGTCATCATGCCGACGTTCTCCGCGCCGAACGTCTCGCACAGCGCGAAGAACTTCTCCGACACCAGCGCCTTGATCGGCGCGGTGTAGAAGCTGCGCACACCTTGGGCCAGCGCGGTGAAGTGCGCGCCCGCCGCGACCAGGCTCTTGCCGGAGCCGGTGGGGGTGTTGAGGATGACGTTGGCCCCGGAGACGATCTCCATCAGGGCCTCTTCCTGCGCCGGATACAGCGACAGGCCCTGTTCACCCGCCCAGGTGGCGAAGGCGTCGAAGAGTTCGTCTGGTTCCGGGGTGGCGGGCAGCCGCGAAGTCAGCGTCATGGTGCGTCGATCGTGCCTGGTCTCCCGGTGCGGGCGCTACGCGGGGTCGACCTCGCCCGCCCGCGCCGCGTTGACTGTGCAGACGGCGGAGATGATCGCCGACAGCACGGCGCAGGCGAGCAGGATGACACCAACCTGCCAGCGCACGACCGTGCCTGGATAGCCGCGCAGCCAGGCCAGGGCCTGGGTGCCGGTGGCGAAGGCCATGCAGGTCAGCGTCACCGAAGCCGCCACACCCAGGACCGCGGCGAACCGGCGGTCGCGGTGCGTCGACGAGCTGAGCGCCGAACCGATCGCCGCGACCATGGCCGCGATCAGCACGACCGCGGCGAGGATGAGCAGCGTGCGGTCGACCGGCGCGTCCGGCGGCTGGTAGCCGCTTCCCGGCGCGACACCCCACGGGGCGGCGGTCAGCGCGTACACACTCTCCGGCCCGACGCGCACGTCCGCGTCGAACAGGGGCGCGAACACCGCGACCGACGTCGTCGTGGCCGCGGTGACCGCGAGTACCGCACCGGCTATCGATCCACGCGTCTCGGCCATGCGGCCGATGATGCCTTATCGGGGACCAGTGTCCGTGGAGAACGCCGCGCAGGCCCCCGTAGCCGCTTACTTAGAACCGGTGTCCGTAGAGAACGCTGCGCACCGCGCCGACCACCGAGCTGAACAAGGGGAGCGCGGGGTGCACCGGGTCCGGCGCCGTCGCCCAGTACGCGACCGAGCGGTCGGTGTGGCCGGTCGGGAGCAGGACCCGCGCGTTCACCGCTTCCGCGCCGGGCGGCAGAGGCTTGCGGCGCTGCTCGTCGGTCATCGGCTGGGTCAGGAAGGTCCACTCGGTCCGCTTGCCGGGGGTCGCGAGCACGGGGCCCGCCAGCATCCGCAGGCGCAGCCACCACTGGACCTCGGCGCCGAGCCCGGCGCGCAGGCGCAGGCCGCCGACCCGCTCGCCGAGGTCGAGGTACGCGCCGAACGCGTCGCCGTCGACCGGCCAACCAAGGGTGGTCCGATAGTCGGACACATCGAAGACGAGCGCGCCGGGTTGGGCGCCGCCGTCGAGTGCGCGCAAGTCGGACAGTTCCGCCGCTGTCATGGCGAGCCACCTTTCAAGGTCGACTGGCCGGGGCGCCGCTACTGGCGTGGTTGGTTCGGTCGTCGACTTCCGTTCACCAGGATGAGTGACAGTGGCCCCGGTCACCCATCCCGAAACGCCATAACTTTGCCCAGATGAGGCGCTCGCCTCGCCGGCGAATCCGCAGGTCAGAGCTGTCTACACGCGAGCGGGCGCGGTGAGGACGTTGCGGAGGATCCCGTGCGGGTTGCCGTGGCGGCGCCACTCGCGGGGGTAGCCTAGGGAGACCTCCTGGAACCGCACCCCGTCGTGGTGGGTGATCCGGGGGATGTGGAGGTGCCCGTAGACCATCGCGGCGGTGTTGAAGCGGGTGTGCCAGTCGGCGGTGAGGACGGTGCCGCACCACTGGGCGAACTCGGGGAACCGCAGGATCCGAGTGGGTTCACGGACCAGCGGATAGTGGTTGACCAGCACCAACGGCACCGCCGGGTCGCACTCGGCCAGGCGCGCCTCAGTCAGCGCGACCCGCGCCCGGCACCAGTCGTCGCGGCTCTCGTACGGGTCGGGCAGCAGGTAGACCTCGTCGGTGCACACGATCCCGGTGTCGCGGGCGTAGGCCAGCGACTCCTCCTTGGTGGTGCAGCCCGGCGCGTTGAACGTGTAGTCGTAGCCGATGAAGAGCGGCGCGATCCGCACCGGACCGCCGTCGCCCGTCCACACTGGGTAGGGGTCCTCAGGGGTCAGCACGCCGATCTCCCGGCACATCGCGACGAGGTCCTCGTAGCGCTGGACCCCCTTGGACTGGACCGGGTCGGCCCGCACCGTCCACAGCTCGTGGTTGCCAGGCGCCCAGATGACCTTGGCGAAGCGGCCCGCCAGCGTCTCCAGGGCCCAGCGGACGTCGTGCAGCTGGTCGGCGACGTCACCGGCCACGATCAGCCAGTCGTCCACCGATTCCGGGCGCAGCTCGGCCACGATCTCGCGGTTCTCCGCGTAGGTGATGTGCAGATCGCTGACCGCCAGGAGTGAGCCCACCGACCGATCTTCCCATCCCGCGGCGAACGGCGGGTGGTGATCCCGGTGACGATCAGCCCTGACCCATCAGCTCGGCCGCTCGCTTGATGGCCTGGCGGACCCGGAAGTACGAGCCGCAGCGGCACACGTTCTCGATGGCGTCGATGTCGGCGTCGGTCGGGTTCGGGGTGCGCTTGAGCAGCGCGACGGCGGCCATGATCTGACCGGGCTGGCAGTAGCCGCACTGCGCGACATCCTGCTCCAGCCACGCCCGCTGCACCGGGTGCAGCGCGTCGCCGTCGGCCAGGCCCTCGATCGTGGTCACGTCGCGGCCCGCCGCGTCGGCCACCGGGACGACGCACGGGTTGACCGCCTCGCCGTCGAGGTGGCTGGTGCACGCCTTGCAGACGTCGATGCCGCAGCCGTACTTCGGCCCGGTGACACCGAGTTTGTCGCGCAGGGCCCACAGCAGCGGCAGGTCGGCGGGCGCGTCCACGGTCACGGTCCGGCCGTTCACGGTGAAGGTGTAGTTCGGCACGATTCTCCTAGCGCGGGAACGGTTCGAAGTCGACCGGGAAGATGATCGGGAAGCTGCGCGGCTTGACGCCGGTCGCGCGGGCGTAGGCGTTGGCGATGGCGCCGACGGCGGCGGGCACACCCAGTTCGCCCGCGCCACCGGGCTCGCCGGTCGCGGGCATGATGAAGATCTTCACGTCGGTCGGTGTGTCCTTCTGCCGCGCGTAGTGGAACTGCGAGTAGCTGCCCTCCAGCGGCAGGCCGCGGTCGATGTGCAGCCCGGCGCGCAGGGTCGTGGAGATCGCGTCGGACAGTCCACCGAGCAGCTGGGACTCCAGGCCGCGCGGGTTGATCGGCCTGCCGTAGTCCGCGGCGATGACGGCGCTGACCACCCGCGGCTTCGTCGTGTCGCGGGCGTCGATGGTGACCAGACACGCGGTGCACGACTTGTACTCGTCGTGGAAGCCGACGCCCTGGGCGAACCCGGCTGGCAGCGCCTTGCCCCAGCCGCCCTCGGTGACGACCTTGTCGAGCACGGCGCGCTGGCGGGCGGTCTTGAGGAACGCGCGGCGGAACGCGACCGGGTCCCGGCCCAGCTTGCGGGCGATCTCGTCGACGAAGATCTCCTCCGCGCCGCGGGTGTTGGCCGAGTAGACCGACCGCCAGCTGCCGGTGTGCATCCGCAGTGGGACCTCGTTGAGCAACTGGGTGGTGATCCCGAAGTTGTAGGGGGACTTGATCGTGGTGAGGAAGACGGTCTGAGCGAACCCGAGGTTTCCGGCCACCGGGAGGCTCGCGGCCATCGCGGTCAGGATCTCGCCGAGCCCGTGGCGGAAGTCGGTCTCCACACTGGCGACGCGGTGCTCGAACGTGAGCACGTTGCCCAGGGCGACCGTCGCGCGGAGCTTGTGGTGGCTGGCGGCGCGGGCGCGGCCGTGGCGCATGTCGTCCACGCGGCTCCACATCAGCTTGACCGGCCGCTTCATCGCCTTCGAGATGCGCGCGGCCTCCAGCGCCGAGTCGAAGAACAGCCTGCGGCCGAACGAGCCGCCGCCCTGCACCACGTGCACTTTGACCGAGTCCTGCGGCAGACCGAGCTCGGCGGCGATGGTCTGCTGCGCCACGATCGGCGACTTCAGGCCCGCCCAGATCTCGGCCCGGTCGGCCCGCACGTCGGCGATGGCCGAGTTCGTCTCCAGCGGCGCGTGGCTGACGAAGGCGAAGTCGAACTCGGCGTCGACGTACTGGGTGAGCAGCGGCGGGACCACGAACGGCAGCGCGGCGGCGCGCAGCTTCTGCTTGATCGACGCGTCGGACTCGCCGTCGACCGTGCCCGCGTTCCACGTGACCTGCAGGGCTTCGACGGCGTCGCGGGCCTGGCCGAAGGTCTCGGCCGCCACGGCGACCCCGGTCTCGACGGTGGCGATGTCGACCACGCCGGGCATCGCGCGCACGGCGGCGGCGTTGGCGATGGCCTTGACCGTGCCGTTGATCGTCGGCGGCCTGCGGACCATGGTCGGCAGCGCGCCGGGCACGTCGAGGTCGAGGGTGTAGCGCTGGGCGCCGGTGACCATCGCCCGCGCGTCGATGCGCGAGGTCGGGGTGCCCACGACGGTGAAGTCGGCTTCGGCCTTGAGCGTGGGGGCGGCGGTCTTGAGGTCGGCCTTCGCGGCGGCGCCGGTCAGCGCGGCGAAGCTTTCGGTCAGCCCGTCGAGGCCGACGACCAGGCCGTCCCTGGTGGTGAGCCCCTGCGTCGATGTGCCCCACCGCTGGGCGGCTGCGGCGATCAGGCGGGTGCGGGCAGCGGCGGCGGCGTGGCGAACGGGACCGTAGACCGAGCGGATTGTGTTGGAACCACCGGTGAGCTGGTTGAACAGCAACTCGGGCCGCGCGTCGTCGAGCTTCACCTTGACCCGGTCGAGCTCGATACCGAGTTCCTCGGCGACAAGCATCGCGGTGGCGGTGGTGATGCCCTGGCCGACTTCTTCGCGGGGAAGCTGGAGGGTCGCGGATCCGTCCGACTCGATGGTCAGGACGAGCATGTTGGCGGTCGGGGTGCCCGCGAGGATGAGGATGTCGCCGAGGTCGAGCAGATCGGCGGGCGCGGGCAGCGTCGGGATGGCGGCCTCAGCGTCGGTGGCCTCGGTGGCCATCGTGACTCCGATGGACAGGGTGGGCGCGGCGACGAGGAACGTGAGGAACCGGCGTCGGTTGAGCGCGGGGGATGCCATGAGAGCCTTCCGTCTTGGGCCGTTCGGGTGACAACGAAGGGCCGAACGGGCGTGCGACTGGAGGCACTCTATGGCGCGGCTTGTGTCGATTCAACAACACAGCGGCACGTTCTGTCGCAGTTTGACGAACGGTCACTCAGGCGAGACGAACGGCGGGGGCCCATCATCACGACAGGCCCCAGCTGTCACTTATCCATAGACGTAGGAGGGATGGGTTGCCATCTGGGCGGGGGTGGTCGGCCACGGGGTCATCGGCTCGTTGACGTCCGTGACGCCCGGGGTGTTGCCTGACGGGAGGTAGGTCGCGGTGGGCCGTGCGGCCTGCCACTGCGACCACAGTCGGTCGATGTTGCAGTGGTGCAGGAAGAACAGCGGGTCGTTCGGCGAGGCCGCGCCCGCCATCGTTCCCCCGAACCAGACGTGGACGCCGTTGTGGATGTTCTCGATCGCGTTGCGGAAGCTCCCGCTGGACGCGGGGCTCCACGGCGCGGTGTCGTAGGTGTTGATCGCGAGGGCGCCGTTGACGGTCGCCGCGGTCGGCAGGGTTCCCAAGGGGAATTGCCTGCGCAGGTAAGTGTTGGAGTCCGACCGGATGTTCAGCGTCCAGCGGCCCGTATTGACGGCGAAGGGGCCGGTCGTGACCATCCAGTTGTTGTTCGACGCGCCGTTGCCGCCCATCAGGTCGGCCGCGAATACCGCCGACGTGGCGCCTGCGGTGGTCCAGTCCCAGTACGGGATGTTGACGGTCCGGTCGACCGCCTGGAGCCGCTGTTCGAGGTCGAGCAGGTAGCGGCGGTGCCATGGCAGGAAGGTCGGGCCTCTGTGCGCCAAACCGTTGAACTGATCGATGTGCGTCTGGACAAAGCCGTCGTAGATGCCGTTGGCCTTGATGGCGATCATCGCGCTGACGAACCGCTGCTTCTCGTCCGCGGTCATGTTCACCGCGTTCTGGCGAATACCGTTTGCCATTGTCGTTCTCTCCTGATCAGTGGTGACCGCGAATGGTGCCGCGCGGTGTTCCGGTGCCTAAGGTGTCGACAGCCGCTTTAGCAGCCTGACGGAGAGAGCGGAATGACTGGTAATGGTTCACCGACGTCGAATAGGTGCCATCGGCGTCGCGCATCAGGTGCAGAGTCTCGCCGTCGATGACGATCGAGTCGACCCGCTCGGCGCGACCTCGGCCCGCCGCGATCCGGGTGCCGCTGATCCGGCGTCCCTTGTAGACCTCGTCGAATTGTTCTTCGACGTCATCGGCGTGTGCGGGGGTCGCGATGAGTACTCCGGTGACGCCGACGACGCTGACCGCGCCGACCGCGAACACGCCGGACAGCAGCCGCCGTCGGCTTATGCTGGAATGTTTGTGGTTCATGGATGTGCCACTTTCGCAGGGTGAATTGGCTTTCGCGCCAGGAAAAAAAGCGCTATGACACGACGCGACAATGCGTCGGAGCCAGATTCAGCCTGAATGAGTGTGGTCCAGACCACAACCCACTGTAACGGCGATCACGTGGGCCTTGATCCGTTCAGCCTAAAACCATCTCGCTAGTGCGCAGTCGGGATGGCGTTTTCGGAGATTCCACCCAGTACGTCGAGAATTTGCGTCCCGTACTTCGCCAGCTTGTTCTCGCCGATGCCGCTGATCGTTCCCAATCCCTCCAGCGTCGAGGGCCGCTGCGCGGCGATCGTGCGCAGCGTCGCGTCGTGGAAGATCACGTAGGCCGGGACGCCCTGTTCCTTCGCCGCCGCCGCTCGCCAGGCTCGTAGGAGGTCGAAGACCGGGGCCGCCTCGGCGGGCATGTCGACCGCGGCCGCCGCGGGCTTGCGGGTGCGGGGCTGGCGGGTGCGCTCCGGTTCGCGGCGGAGCATCACCTCGCGGGTGCGGCCCAGGACGTCGTTGCTGGTGTCGGTGAGTGTCAGGACGCCGTAGTCGCCCTCGACGGCCAGCAGTCCTTGGGCGAGCAGTTGTCGGACCACGCCGCGCCACTCGCTGTCGTTGAGTTCGGTGCCGATGCCGAACACCTTGAGCTGATCGTGGCGGAACTGGGTGATCTTCTCCGTCTGCTTGCCCAGCAGGATGTCGATCACCTGGCCCGCGCCGAACTTCTGGCCGCGTTCGCGGTCGAGGCGGAAGACCGTCGACAGCAGCTTCTGTGCCGGGATGGTGCCGTCCCACGACTCCGGCGGCGTCAGGCAGGTGTCGCAGTTGCCGCACGCCTCGCCGTCCTGGCCGAAGTAGTTCAGCAGCTGCACCCGCCTGCACGACACCGTCTCGCACAGCGCGAGCATCGCGTCGAGGTGGGCGCTGAGCCTGCGCCGGTGCGCCAGGTCGCCCTCCGACGAGTCGATCATCTTGCGCTGCTGGACGACGTCGGCGAGGCCGTAGGCCAGCCAGGCCGTCGACGGCTGGCCGTCGCGGCCCGCGCGGCCGGTCTCCTGGTAGTAGCCCTCGACGGACTTGGGCAGGTCGAGGTGCGCGACGAACCGGACATCCGGCTTGTCGATGCCCATGCCGAACGCGATCGTCGCCACCACGATGAGCCCGTCCTCGCGCAGGAACCGCGACTGGTTGCGCGCGCGGGTGCGCGAGTCGAGGCCTGCGTGGTACGGGACGGCGGGGATTCCGTTCTGCGACAAGAACTCCGCGGTCTTCTCCACCGACGCGCGCGACAGGCAGTAGACGATCCCGGCGTCGCCCTTGTGCTCACTGGTCAGCAGGTCGAGCAGCTGCTTCTGCGCGCCGTTCTTGCCCACGATGCGGTATTGGATGTTCGGCCGGTCGAAGCTGGCGACGAAGTGCTTGGCGTCGACCAGGTTCAGCCGCTGCGCGATCTCGGTGTGGGTGGCCTTCGTCGCCGTCGCGGTGAGGGCGATGCGGGGGACCTCGGGCCAGCGCTCGTGCAGTTCGGACAGCGCCAGGTAGTCCGGCCGGAAGTCGTGGCCCCACTGCGACACACAGTGCGCCTCGTCGATGGCGAAGAGCGCGATCTTCCCGCGTTCGAGCAGCCGCGTCGTCGACTCGACGCGCAGCCGCTCCGGGGCGAGGTAGAGCAGATCGAGCTCGCCGTCCAGGAACGCCGACTCGACCTCGCGGCGCTCGTCGTAGCCCTGTGTGGAGTTGAGGAAACCGGCGCGCACACCGAGGTTGCGCAACGCGTCGACCTGATCTTGCATGAGCGCGATCAGCGGCGAGATCACCACGCCCACACCGTCGCGGACCAGCGCGGGGATCTGGTAGCACAGCGATTTGCCGCCGCCGGTCGGCATGAGCACCAGCGCGTCGCCGCCGCTGACCACCTGCTCGATGATCTCGGCCTGGTCGCCCCGGAAGGCGTCGTAGCCGAAGACTCGGCGGAGGACTTCGAGGGCGGGGGTCAGGGCGGTGTCTGCCTGGGTCACACCGCGATCCTACGAGGTCGGCCGCCCGGGCGGGCGGACGCGCGCCCGGCCTGTGGACAACCGGCGTTACAACGGTGACGCATTTCGGCCGACGGGTAACGGTGATCCGGATGCGGCCGAAAGACGGTTCGGGTTGGGGAGAAATTCGAGGCGAGAATGCGATGGATATCGCGTAGCTGGTTGGGAATCGTTGCGGTGACGGTGTTTCTTGTCGGGACCGCCGCGCCGGGAAACGCGGAGGGCGAGCACCGGCCACCGCCTGCCGACACGAAGGTCGCCGAGGGAAGCTCGGCGCCCGCGTCCGTCGCACAGGCGCCCGCGGCCGCCGATGACGGCGGGTCGACGGTCGGGGTCACACCGTTCCGTGTGCTGGACACCAGGATCGGCACCGGTCGGCCGGGGAACACGACCGCGCCGGTGGGCACCGGGCAGAGCATCGACCTGCAGATCGCGGGCGTCGGCGCGGTGCCTGCCGCGGCGACCGCGGTCGTACTGAACGTGACGGCGGTGGCGGGCGCGGAGGCCACGTTCGTCACTGTCTGGCCGACCGGGGAGGCGCGGCCGACGACGTCGAACCTGAACGTGGTGGCCGGGCAGGTCAGCCCGAACCTGGTCACCGTCGGACTCGGTGGCGGGAAACTGAGTCTCTACAACAACCGCGGCGGCACACACCTGATCGCCGACGTGTTCGCCTACGTCGTGCCGCAGTCCGGCGGCGGTGGCGGCCTGCTGGTGGACCTTCCGCCGCAGCGGCTGCTCGACACCCGGGTCGGCACCGGCAGGCCCGCGCCCGGCGCGGTCGGGACCGGACAGACGATCCCGTTGGACGTCACCGGGATCGGCGGCGTGCCGGAGACCGGGGTCTCGGCGGTGGTGCTGAACGTGACCGCCACCGAACCGACCGCGTCGTCCTACGTGACGGTGTTCCCGACCGGGGCGAGCAGGCCGACGTCGTCCAACTTGAACATGGTCGCCGGTGACACCGTGCCGAACCGGGTGATCGTGCCCGTCGGCGCGGACGGGACGATCAGCCTGTTCAACTTCCAGGGCTCGACCCACCTGATCGCCGACGTCGGCGGCTTCTTCACCGACGACACCCAGGTGGAGACCGGGTCCGGGCTGGTCAGGATGTCGCCGACCCGGCTGCTCGACACCCGGCAGAGCACGAAGCTCGTCGGCGGCGGGTCCAAGCGGGTGCAGGTCGCGGGCGTGGCCGGGATCCCTGGTGTGGACGCGGAGGTGCCGCCGACCGCGGCGATCGTCAACCTGACGGCGACGAACCCGACCGCGGGCGCCTATCTCACCGCGTGGCCCGCGGGTCTGGCCCGGCCGCTGGCGTCGGACCTCAACGTCCGCGCGGGGGAGACCCGGCCGAACCTGGTCGTGGTGAAGCTCGGCCCGACCGGGGCGATCGACTTCTTCACCAACACCGGTTCGGTCGACATCATCGTCGACGTCTTCGCGTACTACACCGGCGGTTTGATCCTCAATCCCGATCTGGAGGTGCTCCCGTCCGCCGCCGCGGGTTCGGTGGTCGCGATCGACGCGACCACTGTGTCGTTCCACGGCACGGCGGCCGGGCTGGGCATCGCGGTCGGGCAGATCATCGCCTCCGGTCCGGTGCCCAACGCGCCGGACGGGTTCCTGCGCAAGGTCACCGCGCTGACGCAGAACGGGGACACCCTGGTGGTGACCGCGCAGCCCGCCGCCATCCAGGAGGCGGTGCCGCGTGGCGGCTACTCCGGACCGATCAACCTGGTTCCGCTGGCCAACTCGGCCCAGGCACAGTCCGGGCAGTCGGCGGCCGGTGTCTCGACGACGATCACCGCGCCGTACAACCTGTCGATCGAGGGCTTCGACGCCGATCCGAACGACAACGTGGTGGCCTCGGCGAAGCTGGAGGGCTCGCTCAGCCTCACCGCGGGCCTTGAGTTGACCGCGAAGTTCGGTCTGACCACCGGCGTGCACGTCGACTTCGAGAGCAGGCTGGAGGCGACGCTGCTGTCCAAACTGGAGGTCACCGCCGCCTACGAGTTCCTGGCCAAGGAGATCGAGCTCTACGAGCAGGAGTTCGCCGGGTTCGTGTTCTTCATCGGCAGCCTGCCCGTGTTCGTCCAGCCCGAGTTCGAGCTGGGTCTCGCGGTGGAGGGTTCGGCCAAGGGCGCGCTCTCGGTCAGCCTGAACAAGTCCCAGTCGGTGACGACCGGCTTCAAGATGCGCAACTCCGACATCGATCCCTACGTCAACCACTCAGGTGCGCCCGCGTCGTTCACGGTGAACGCCCCGGAGGCTTCGGTCGAGCTGGGCGCGGAACTGCAGGCGACGCTGGAAGCCGAGTTCTACGGCGGTTTCGAGCTGGGCGTGGGCATCGCGCCGGGCATCACGGCCACGGTCAACGCGTCGACCTGTGAGCTGGACATCGCGCTGCAGATGAAGGCGCTGGCCGAGTTCGAGGTCGAGATGTTCGGCAAGGAGATCGGCGAGGGACTGGAGTTCAGCACCGAGCTGTTCAAACAGAGCCTGCTGAAGAAGAGCCTGCCGCAGTGCGCGAACACCGGTTGGACGATCGACACCGGCGTCGCGGCCGGTGATCTGGCCGCGGAGCTGGCAGGTCCAGGAGTCGCCATCCAGTCGGCGGCGGCCAGTGGCGCCGGGCAGGTCGGCCGGTTCACCGCGCCGTTCGAGTCGATCAAACTCGACAAGGGCACGGTCCTGTCGACCGGCAACGCGGCGGGCGCGCCGGGGCCGAACAACTCGTCGAGCTACAGCGGCAACACCGGCGGTCCTGGCGACGGGGCGCTGAGCGCGATCGTCGGCGGGACGACCTATGACACCGCGGCGCTGGACATCCAGTTCGTGCCCACCACCGCCACCGTCCAGTTCTCGTTCGTGTTCGGCTCGGAGGAGTACCTGGAGTACGTCGACTCCGGCTACAACGACGTCTTCGGCGCCTTCGTCAACGGCCAGAACTGCGCGGTGATCGACAAGGGCTTCGAGCGGGTGCCGAGCACGGTGAACGCGATCAACCACAAGCGGAACACCCTCCAGTTCCGCGACAACACGGGTGGATCGGTCAACGCGCAGGCCGACGGTCTGACCACCGTCCTGCGCTGCACCGCGTCGGTCACGCCGAACGTGCCCAACACCCTGCGGTTGGCGATCGCCGACACCGGCGACCGCGTCTACGACTCGTGGGCGTTCATCCAGCGCGGCAGCTTCCGGGCCGTCTGATCCGCTGAGGGGAGCGCGCCGCCGGGGCGGCGCGCTCCCGGTCAGCCCAGGTCGCGGGCCAACGCCCGCCCGGCCGCGCGGCCGGAGAAGATGCAGCCGCCGAGGAACGTCCCTTCCAGGGCGTTGTAGCCGTGGACACCGCCGCCGCCGAAGCCCGCGACCTCGCCCGCCGCGTACAGACCGTCGAAAGTGGACCGGTCCGGCCGGATGACCTGGGAGTCCAGGTTGGTCTCCAGGCCGCCCAACGTCTTGCGGGTCAACAGGTTCAGTCGGACGGCGATCATCGGGCCGTGCGCCGGGTCCTGGAGCTTGTGCGGGCTCGCGATGCGCATGACCTTGTCCGACAGGTAGGTCCGGCCGTTGCGGATGGCCATGATCTGCATGTCCTTGGAGAAGGTGTTGTCCAGCTCCCGGTCCCGGGCGACGACCTCGCGCTCGACCTGGTCATAGTCCACCCCGCCCGCCAGCTCGTTCATCCCGTCGACCAGTTCGCGCAGGGTGTCGCGGACGATGAAGTCGACGCCGTGCTGCTTGAAGGCCTCGACCGGGCCGGGCGCGCCCTTGCGGACCCGGCTCAGCAGCAGCTTGAGGTCCTTGCCGGTGAAGTCCGGGTTCTGCTCGGAGCCCGACAGCGCGAACTCCTTCTCGATGATCGACTGCGTCAGCACGAACCAGGTGTGGTCGTGGCCGGTCGACAGGATGTGCTTGAGCGTGGCGAGGCTGTCGAAGCCGGGGAACAGCGGCACCGGCAGCCGCTTGCCGGTCGCGTCCAGCCACAGCGACGACGGCCCCGGCAGGATGCGGATGCCGTGCGACGGCCAGATCGGGTCCCAGTTCTGGACGCCCTCGGTGTAGTGCCACATCCGGTCGCGGTTGACGATGCTCGCCCCCGCCGACTCGGTGATGCCCAGCATCCGGCCGTCCACGTGCGCGGGCACGCCGGTGATCATCTTGGCCGGGGCCCGGCCGAAGCGCTCGACCGGCCAGTTCGCGCGGACCAGGTCCGGGTTGCCGCCGATGCCGCCCGACGTGACCACGACGGCCTGCGCGCGCAGCTCGAACGAGCCGACCGCGGTCCGCGACGACGACACGCCGCGCGCGAGGTCGGAGGGCTCCAGCACCGAGCCGCGGACGCCGACGACCGCGTCGTCCTCGACGATCAGGGCGTCGACCTGGTGGCGGTGGCGGAAGGTGACCAGGCCGCGGGCGGCCGCGGCCAGCACCGGCTCGGCGAAGACCCGGACGACCTCCGGGCCGGTGCCCCAGGTCAGGTGGAAGCGGGGCACGGAGTTGCCGTGGCCCCAGGCCAGGCCGCCGCCGCGCTCAGCCCAGCCCACGGTCGGCATGACCCGCAGGCCGAGGTCGTGCAGGTAGGCGCGTTTCTCACCCGCGGCGAAGTCGACGTAGGCCTCCGCCCACTGGCGGGGCCAGTGGTCCTCCCGCTCCCGGTCGAAGCCCGCGCTGCCCAGCCAGTCCTGCATGGCCAGCTCGCGGGAGTCGCGGATCCGCAGCCGCCGTTGCTCCGGGCTGTCCACCAGGAACAGGCCGCCGAGCGACCAGAACGCCTGGCCGCCCAGGTTCGCCGCGCTCTCCTGGTCGACCACGGTGACCTTGCGGCCCGCCTTCACCAGCTCGTGGGTGGCCACGAGCCCGGCCAGGCCCGCTCCCACCACGATCACGTCAGCCATCGGTTCCTGCTTCCTCGCTGTATGCGCGTACGACAGTCATGAAAAGGCGGTGCCGGGCGACGCGGACGGCCGCGTCGTCGGGGGACATGAGGCACTGGGTCGCGGTGCCGTCGTGCACGGCGACCAGCGCCATGCCGAGCGCACGGCGGTCTGGGACGTGGCGGCCCGCGGCGGCCAGCGCCGGTTCGAGGACGGGCATGATCGTGTCCAGGATGGCGTCCTCGCGGGCGGCCATGACCCGGCGCAGCGCGGGGTTGCGCAGGGCGTGCGCGGTGAACTCCGCGGTGACCCGGTACCACTCGTCGTCGACCGGGATGACCGTCACCAGCTGGTCGACGGCGGCTTCGAGGGTCGGCGCGGCGACCGCGTCGGCCAGGGTCTCCCGCAGGTCGGAGAGCAGTTGGGCGGACCGCTGCTCCCACATGGCCAGGAACAGCTCGTCCAGCGAGACGAAGTTCGAGTAGAAGGCGCCGCGGGTGTAGCCTGCCCGGTCGCACACTTGCTCGACCGTCGAGGCGCCGAACCCCTGCTCGGCGAACACGGCCAGGGCGGCGTCGAGCAGCCGCTGGCGGGTCTGGCCCCGCCGTTTGGTGACGCGTCTCGCCTCCGGCATGGGCGGGAGCCTAACTGATACATCCTTGTATCCGATACATCTCTGTATCTAGCGGAGCAGTTCCCGGATCTCAGCGAGGCGACCGGCCTGCACGGAGTACCAGACCCAGTTGCCCCGCCGCTCACGGTCCAGCAGGCCTGCGTCGGCCAGGATCCGCAGGTGGTGGGACACGGTTGGCTGACTCAGGCCCAGCGACCGGACCAGGTCGCGGACGCACGCCTCACCCGAGGTCCGGACGAGCGAGAGCAGACGGAGTCGGACCGGGTCGGCCAGTGCCTTGAGCGGACCCGCGATCCGATCGGCGTCGGCCGGGGTGAGTACGGCGGCGCCGATGGGCGTGCGGTCCGGCGGAACTTTGGTCCTGTCCGGGTCGCCCGTCGGGCGGAGTCGGCGCACTCTTGCAACCATCGACATGACGCTACCTCGAATTGACAGCCTTCGATGTTTGGAGGAACCGATGCATGGACTCCCCGAACCGTCCCCAGAAGAGATTCAGCACGAACTTGACCGGGTCGTCGACGAACTGGCCCGACGCTTCGGCGCCGTCGACCGGGCCACGGTGGCGCGCCTCGTCGCCGACACCTACGCCGCGATCGCGCGCGACGCCACGATCCGCGCCCACCTGATCCCCTTGACCGAGCACTCGGCCCGCGAACGGCTGGCCGCCCACGTCGCTGGGATAGATCACGTCAGGAGTTGATCACCCGCCGGGCATGCCCGGATCCGTTGCGCCGCATGAGGAATTCCCGCCATCGGCCGCACTGTGGAAGAAGACCGTCTCGTCCGCGAATGGCACGATCCGAACATCATTCGCGAACGAACGGGGGCGGCATGCTGGACCGACGGAAGTTAATGGGCGCAGGCGGGCTCGCGGGCGCGGCGCTGGTCGTCTCGCCCATGTGGCGGGGATCGGCGGCCGAGCATGACCACCACGCGCCCGCCCGCCCCGCCGGGCCGCGGCAGGCGTCGACCGGGCAGAGCTCGCCTGGGTTCACGCCGTTCGCCGCGCGGATGCCCGAGGCCCTCGACCTGGCCCCGACCACGCGTACGACCGACACCGACATCTACCGCATCCCGGTGCAGCCCAAGACGATCGAGATCCTGCCCGGCCTGTCCACCCCGGTGCTGACCTTCGGCGGGACGTTCCCCGGGCCGACGATCCGCGCCCGCACGGGCCGCAAGGTCAAGGTCATCCTGCAGAACCAGCTCACCGAGTCGACCAACGTGCACCTGCACGGCGGCCACGTCGCCCCGGAGCACGACGGCTACCCGATGGACCTGATCGCGCCAGGGGCCAGCCGGACCTACGAGTACCCGAACGCCCAGCAGGGCGCCACGCTCTGGTACCACGACCACAGCCACGGCACCGAGGCCGAGCACGTCTACCGCGGCCTGCACGGGCTCTACGTGATCGACGACCCGGGCGAGAAGTACCTCAACCTCCCTTGTGGACGGTTCGACGTCCCGATCACCTTGCGCGACGCCCAGTTCGACGCCGCGGGTGGCTTCGTCTGGGGCGCCCCGCCCGCCGACCGCGACGTGACGCTCGCCAACGGCAAGCCGGTTCCGTACTTCCCGGTGGCACGGCGCAAGTACCGGTTCCGGTTCGCCAACGCGGCGACCGAGCGGATGTTCAAGCTCAGCCTCGGCGGCACGCCGATCATCCAGATCGGGTCGGACGGTGGCCTGCTGCCCGCCCCGGTCACCCGGACCTCCTTCGGCCTCGGGTCGGCAGAGCGCGTCGACGTCGTCATCGACTTCGCCCAGCACCCCATCGGCACCCAGTTGGTGTTGCAGGACGAGCGCGGCCCGGTCCTGCGCTTCGACGTGGTGCGCGACGCCGTCGACACCAGTTCGGTGCCGTCGACGCTGCGGGCCCTGCCCGCGCTGCCGCCCGCGACGGTGACCAGGGACGTGACGATGAGCTTCGACCTGACCGGCGAGATCCCACTCGGGTTGATGGACGGCAGGCCATACGACCACGACCGGATCGACATGCGAGTCAAGCGCGGCGCCAGCGAGATCTGGCGCATCCACAACGCCGACACGGAGATTCCGGTCGAGCACACGTTCCATCTGCACCTGACGCAGTTCCGCGTCTTGGACCGCAACGGGCAGCCGCCGACGGCGGATGACGCGGGCCGCAAGGACACGGTATACGTGGCGCCGGGGGAGACTGTGCGGGTGCAGGCGCACTTCGACACGAACTACCTCGGCAAGTACATGTACCACTGCCACTTCATGGAGCACTCGTCCATGGGCATGATGGCCCAGCTGGAGATCGTGCCGTAGCGAAACGCAAGGGGCCCAACAGAACGGCTCGCTTCGCATCGCGGGGCTTGACCTGGCGGCGAGGGTGCCCGTTCTGTTGGGCCCGTTGGGTTTCGTCGTGCTTGGCTTGCTTACCAGGCTGTCATCGGCTCGCCTGCGACGAGTTCGGAGGGCTCGCCGTCGACGCCGACCGGGGTGTCGCCCAGCAGGGTCACGCGGTGCATGACCCGCTCGTTCTCGTAGTGGGCGAAGTCGGTCGGGGCGAAGTGGCACGTGCTCCTGTTGTCCCAGAACGCGATGCTGCCCGGCTCCCACCGGAACCGGACCGTGTACTCGGCGCTGGTGATGTGTTCGTACAGCAGGTCCAGCACGCGCTTGCTCTCGATCTGGCTCAGGCCCATGATCCTGGTCGTCGACCCAGGACTCACGAACAGCGCCCGCTCGCCCGTCTCCGGGTGGACGCGGACGACCGGGTGGATGGCCGCCTGCGGCAGGTCGCAGTACATCTGCAGGATGTGGCGGTCCTCGGGATCCGTGTGCAGCAGGTGGACCCCGGTGAAGAACGCGTGCTCGGCGCGGAGGGTGTCGACGAAGTCGCGCACGGGCTTGGAGAGGCCCTCGTACGCGGCGACCATGTTGGTCCACTGGGTGTCGCCGCCGTAGGGCGGTGTCCGTTCGGCGCGGAGGATCGAGGCGGCGGGTGGGTTGAGCGCCGGGGTCAGGTCGCTGTGCCAGCCCGCGACGGCCGAGACCCACTTGCGGCGGAAGCGCTCCTCGTAATCCTTGCCGTAGCGCTCGTGTTCGGCGTTGCGGTCGACGCTGAGGATCTCCGGGAAGCCGTCGGGGGCGATGCCGTGCTGCTTGCCGGGGCGCCGGGTCAGGTCGCCGAAGCGGCGGCCGAAGGCTACGTGGCGCTCGTGGCCGATGTCCGAGCCGCGGAAGAACAGCACGCGGTGGGTCAGCAGCTCCTGTCGCAGCCGGGCGACCGTGGTGTCGTCGAGGTCACCCCCAAGATCAATTCCGCTGATCTCGGCCCCGATGCGGCCCGCGACCCGATCGACGGTGATTTCCGGTGCCGACACCGCGTTGAGTTGCACCATTGCGCGCGCGTCCTCTTTCCGTGTGGGAAATAGGGCGAATAGCCATTTCTGGTGTATGGCTTCCCCCGTGATTGACGCTTTCGAGTATGCACGTCAGCTCCGGCGACGCCAGCTGACTCGGTGTGACGCCAGCCACTGAATCGACGTCCGATTGGCCCCTGTTCGGCTACCGAACAGGGTAACGCCGGTAGTGGTCAGGGTCACATTTTGACGTTAAACCCAGCAGTAGGACTTGTGGTTACACCCTAACGGATCTTGTTACTGGCGCGTACGGGCTATTTGGCTCGACCGGCTCGCTCCGGACACTTTGCGGGCGCCTTATTGGCGGCCGGTCGGAATGGCCTCGGTGTGTTTGCTGGCGTCAGTTAACGATCGCTATCGTCCGCGCGTGCTCAGCCGCCTGCTCCCACCCCACGGTCCTTCACGGACTCTCACCATCGCGACTTTGGTGAATACGTCGGGCATCGGACTGTGGATGGCGCTCAATGTCATTTACGCGACCACGGTGATCGGGCTGACCCCTGGCGAGCTCGGGATCGGCCTCGGCGTCGCGTCCGGGCTGCGGCTGGTGTTGAGCACGCCGATGGGGCACGTGGCCGACCGGCTCGGCCCGCGCGCGGTGCAGGTGTGGTCGTTCGGCGCGCTCGTCCCGCTGACCCTGGCGCTGCTCGTGGTGCACGGCTTCGTCCAGTACGTCGTGGTCGTCTCCCTGCACGCGGTGGCGTGGGGGACCAACCGGGCCGCGCAGGGCGCGATGATCGCCGGGGTCGTGCCCGCCGACGACCGTGTGCGGGTGCGCGCCTACCTGCGCGCGGCGACCAACGTCAGCATCTCCGTGGGGGCCGCGGCGGCGGGCACGCTGCTGGCGATCGGCACCGTCGAGGTCTACCGCTGGGGCGTCGTGGCCAACGTCGTGACCTATGCGGTCGCGGGCGCGATCACCGTGCGGCTGCCGAAGGTCGAGCCGCAGCCCGCCCGGCGGGGGCCCCGGCTGGTGGCGCTGCGCGACAAGCCGTTCCTCGCGTTCGTCGTGCTCGACGGCCTGCTCTCCATGCACTATCTGCTGCTAGACGTGGTTCTGCCGCTGTGGATCGTGCAACACACGCAGGCGCCGAGGTGGATGGTCGCGGCCCTGCTGCTGGCCAACACGGTCTCCGTCGTCCTGCTCCAGGTCCGGGCCACGCGCGGCACCGAGGACCTGCGCGGGGC
>DATLIA010000280.1:0-7598 GCA_035540215.1 Actinokineospora sp.
GGCTTTGCCCGCCGATCTTGTGCACATGCTGATCTCCCGCGTTGGTCTCGGCGAGTCCGAGGTGGCCGGGATGAACAAGGCCGAGGCCGTCGCCAGGCTCAGTAGGTATTGGGTCGAAGGCACCTGATCGACCACGCAATCGCTGGGCTAGCGGTCGGTGAAGGCGAGTTTGAGGCCAAGTCCGGCGAAGGCGCCCGCGAAGGTTCGGCGTAGCCACGTCAGTACCCGAGGCCGCGCGAAGATGTGTTGGCGGACAGCCGCCGCGGCGAGGCCGTAGCCGGTGAAGACCACGAACGTCATCGCCATGAAGATGCCGCTCATCGCGATCATGTTGAGGGTGGCGTAGGGCCGGGTCGGGTCTACGAACTGGGGCAGGAACGCGAAGAAGAAGATCGTCAGCTTTGGGTTGAGCAGGTTCAGCACGACCCCGGATGTGATCACCTTCCGCGCCGACACCGGCGCCAGGTCGGTCTCGACGGTCAGCGCGCTCTTGTCTCGCAACGTCGTTATCGCCATATAGAGCAGGTAGGCGACGCCTAGGTATTTGAGGATTTGGAACGCGATGCCGCTGGCGTGCAGGAGTGCGGCGAGGCCGGTGATGGCGGCGATCATGTGGGGGACGATGCCGACGGTGGCGGCGAACGCGGCGATGACGCTCGCACGCGCGCCGCGCGAAAGGCCCGCGGCCATTGTGTAGACGACGCCGGTGCCGGGGGTGATGACGATGACAAGGGTGGTCAGCCAGAACTCGATGCTCACGTGGCCACCGTACGGGCAGGATCATGGTCGTGGACGGTGTCGACGAATTCGAGGCGCAGCGGTCGCGGCTGTTCGGGATCGCCTATCGGATGTTGGGGTCGGCGGTGGCGGCCGAGGACGTCGTGCAGGACGCCTACCTGCGGTGGCGGCAGGCTGACCGGATAGCCAATCCGAGCGCTTGGTTGGCCACGGTCGTCACCAACCTGTGCCTGACCGAGCTGACGTCCGCGCGCGCCCGTCGTGAGCGGTATGTCGGGCCGTGGCTGCCGGAGCCGGTGGCGACGGGGGACGGCGCGTTGGGGCCGGTGGACACCGTGGAGCGGCGTGAGTCGGTGTCATTCGCCCTGCTTGTCGTGTTGGAGCAGCTCAGTCCGGTCGAGCGGGCCGTGTTCGTCCTTCGGGAGGCCTTCGCCTACCCGCACGCCGAGATCGCGGGTGTTCTCGGGCTGACCGAGGCCAACAGCAGGCAGATCCACCACCGGGCCAGGCGCAGGCTGGACGGGCACCGACCGCGCGCGTCGGCCGACAGGGATCACGCGCTGGTCGAGCGGTTCTTCGGCGCCGCCCAGCTCGGTGACGTCGCCGCGTTGGAGAAACTGCTGGCCGACGACGTGGTGTCGTGGGCCGATGGCGGCGGCAAGGTCAACAGCGCGCGCAGGCCGGTGGTCGGGGCGAATCGGGTGGCGCGCTATCTGGTCGGGATCACGGCCAAGTTCGCGGCGGCGTCCCAGGCCACAGTCGTCGAGGTCAATGGGGACATCGGGGTGCTTGTGTGGGTCGAAGGGGTGCCGTCCGGCTTGGTTGTCCCGCAGATCGATGGTGGCGCGGTAGTCGCGCTGCGGATCGTGGCGAACCCGGACAAGCTCGGGTATCTGGTCGGTCAGCTGTCACGTTCCGGGGAGCTGTCCGGTCTGCAGGGGTGACTCGAACAAACCCTGGAGGGAACCTATGACCATCCTCGTGACCGGCGGTGCGGGCGTGCTCGGCGGCGTCGTGGTTCGGCAGTTGGAGGACGCGGGTCGCGCGGTTCGGTCGGCCAGCCGACGGACCGGGGTCGACCTGCTCACCGGTGACGGCCTTGCCGCGGCGATGGCTGACGTGGATGTCGTAATCCACTGCGCCACGACGCTCGGTGGCAAAGACATACGCCTTACCGAGAACCTCATAGCCGCGGCTAACGGCGCTCACATCGTCTACATCTCGATTGTCGGCATAGATCGTGTCCCGCTGCCCTACTACAAGACCAAGCGTGCGGCGGAGCGCCTCATCCAGGACTCCGGCCTGCCGTGGACGATCCTGCGGACCACCCAGTTCCACCAGCTGCTGGCCCGGCTCTGGTCGGTTCAGCGGCTGCCGGTCGTGTTCGTCCCGGCGCTGCGGTTCCAGCCGGTCGACACCGAGACCGTCGCCTCCCGGCTGATCGAGTTGGCGGCCGGGCCGCCAGCAGGGAGGGTCGACGACCTGGGTGGTCCCAAGATCGAGAAGGCTCGTGACCTGGCCAGGACCTATCTGCGGGTACGCGGCAGCAGGCGGCCGACCGTGCCGCTGTGGATACCGGGCAAGACCTTCGCGGCCTATCGGCGGGGTGGTCATCTGACCCCGGACCACGCCGTTGGGCGGGTCGACTTCGACACGTTCTTGAGTCAGCCATGAGCGAGATGCTGAAAGTGGTTGTCGAACGCGGCTGACCGGCCACCTATGATGGTGGGCGTGCCGGTTCGGGGGGACCGTTCGCGCGCACGGGCGCCGGACTCACGGCTCGGATGACGAGGTGGGGGCATGAGCAGTCCGGACGATGAACGGCGCCCTGAACCCGCGCTGCCGGTGAACTACAACGAGATCTTCCTGTCCCAGGTCTCCGTTGTCACGCTGGCCCCGCCGCCGCGGCGCAACTCCCCGTTCGTCCTGATCGCCGTGCTCAGCATGGTGCTGGTCGGTGTCCTCAGCATCGCGGTCGTTGGCAAGGTGACCTCGGGCAGCACCCGGACCACCGTCGATGGTCGTCCGCTGGCGCTGGGGGAGCAGGTGAACTCCGACCGCCCGAAGGCCGACAAGGGCACGCTCGCCGACGTCGCCGCCAACAAGCTGCTCACCCCCGGCGCGCCCCTGCCGGGGGTGGACTGCGCGTTACCCGAGTTGGGCACCGAAGCGGGTGAGCTGGACGCGTACTACCGGATGGGCATCGCGTGCCTGGACAACGCCTGGAAGCCCGCGCTGACCGCCGCGGGCCTGCCGTTCCGCAGCCCCGGCCTCAACATCGACGACGCGCCGCGCAGCAAGTGCGGCTTCGCGCCAGGTGAGGAAGAGGCGACCGCGTTCTACTGCGCCCGGGACAAGGTCATCTACATGCCGCGCAAGCGGTTGATCCGTGACGCCGGTGAGGAGACCGCCTACCACCTGGCGGTTCTCGCGCACGAGTACGGCCACCACGTCCAGGCCCTCTCAGGCATCCTCGGCGCGGTCAACGAGCGGGAGCGGCAGTCCGACGAGGACGAGACGATGGAGCTCTCCCGGCGCACCGAGCTGCAGGCCAACTGCTTCGCGGGGATGTTCCTGGCCGCGGTCTCCGGGCGTGGGTCGGTCGACGCCGATCTCGCTGAGGAGTCGGCGGAGAGTTTCGAGGACACGCAGGGCACCGACAGCCACGGCACGCGGGAGAACCAGCTCGAGTGGGCGATGTCGGGGTACGACGGCAAGTCCAGCGCGTCGTGCAACACCTGGTCCGCCCCCTCTAACAAGGTCGAGTAATCACGTGCGCCATAGCGCTAAGACTCGCTCGATATCGTCGCGGATCCGTTCGCGGGCTTGCGCCCGTGGAACCCCGGACATGAGCATGGCGTCGTAGTCGGTCTCCTCGTGGCGGATCGCCGCGACGACCGCGAGCGTCACCGCGCCTTCGTCCAACGCGCGGCCCGCCGCCGATCGGCCGACCCGGCCGCTGCTGCGGGTCCCCGCGTGCTCGGCGATCGCCTGCGCCCGGTCTGCGGCCAGCCGAGGAAACAGCTCGGTGATCCGGTCGGCGAACACCGCCTGGAACTCGATGTCCTGGACCGCCCGGCGCTCGCGGTCGCGGACCTTGCGCCGTTCGCGGAGTTCCTCGTCGGCGAAACACTGTTCCTCGGCTGTCTCCAGCGCCGCGTGCTCGATCAGCAGGCCGCACCGCAGAAAGCGTTTGCGCGACTTGTTCCACTTGACCACGACCGCCGCGAGCCCGCTGGCTTTGCGGGCGCGCCTGGTCAACGCGGTGTCTCCGGACGGAAGGAAGATCAGGTGGCCCATGTCCGCGCAGTCCACGCACACTGGCACGTCGTTCTCCACGAAGTGGAACTGGCCAGTCTCCCGGCAAAGTGAGCAGTACCAGTGCTTGTCCGGCTGGATGACGACCAGGTCGGGCACCTTCTGCTGCCGTGCCATTACCTTCTCGCGCCGCGCCGCGGACAGTGTCGGGTCTGTCCACTGTGTCCGGAAGACCTTGTCGTCGCCCGCGGTGAACCGCAGCGCCCTCCGGTCACGAGTGGCGGCGATGTAGTCGACCTGCGACTCGGCGAGGCCCTTCGCCGCGGCCCACTCGGCGAGGATCGCGACGGCCTCGGCCACCCGGTCGCTCGACACACTGGCGGCGCTGTCCAACCGCTCGACCTGGCCTTGTTCCCACGACGCGATCGTGCGCCCGCTCAGCCAGCCGAGCCCGGCCAGCATGTCGACAGGGGTGACGTATTTCTTGCGGGTCAACAGTTCCTCGGCGACCGTCTCCACCCGGGTGGCCAGTCTCACGAGCCCTCCGACATCGTCCGGTAGGCGGGTCGGAAGAACTCGACCAGCGGCTTTCCGCGCACGATCACGCGCAGCGGATCGAGCTGGTCGAGCAGCGCGTCGGGTCGGTCGGCGGCGATCGGCGCGTCCCCCGTTCGCGGCGCGGGCTTGCCCCAGAACGTGTCGAGCACCGACGCCAGCGGCTCTCCACGGTCGACAGGGACCCGTTCGGTGCTGTCGCGCAGTGAACGCAGGTGGTCGAGCAGTTCCTGCCTGCCGCGTCCACGCCAGGCCAGGATCTCGAACGGGTCGGCGTCGAACGACTCGGCCAGCAGGTAGCAGGCGGCGGCGAGGTGCTTGCACGGCACTTCCCAGTCCGGGCACGTGCAGTCCATCGACAGCTCGCGGGTCGAGTCCGGGAACAGCGCGACGCCGACCTTGTCGAACACTTCCTCGATGTCGGCGGGCATCTCACCCGCGAGCAGCTTGGCCATGAACAGGGCCTGCCCGGCGAGCGCGCGTTCCACCTCGATCCATTGGTCCGTGGTGAAGGCCTTGACGCTGATTCGCACGCGATAGGGCTCTGGCCGTGAGCCTTGCACTGTCGCCACGACAATGCTGGTCGACAACGACAGGCTCAACACCTGTCCAGCGCGCGCATAGCGCTTACCGCGTTCGAGTCGCCCGCCCATACCAAGGGACTCAAGGACCTCCAGAAAACGGCGTGACCACCAAGTCCGGGCGATCTCGCCGTGCTGGCTGCGCGTGCGGATGCCGTTCTCGACCCGGATGGTCTTCGTCGGCTCGGTGCGCCACCACTCGTCACTCACCGACGGCCTCCGCGGACAGGGTGACCAGTTCGCGCAGCTCGGCTGTCGACAGCTCGGTGAGCCAGTCCTCGCCCGCGCCGACCACGAGCTGGGCCAGCGCCTTCTTCTGCTCGATCATCTTGTCGATCCGCTCCTCCAGCGTCCCGATGCAGACGAACTTGCGGACCTGCACGTCGCGCCGCTGCCCGATGCGGAACGCCCGGTCGGTCGCCTGGTCCTCGACCGCGGGGTTCCACCAGCGGTCCAGGTGGATGACGTGGTTGGCCGCGGTCAGCGTCAGGCCGGTGCCGCCCGCCTTGAGCGACAGCAGGAAGATCGACGGCCCGTCGCCTGCCTGGAACCGCTCGACCATCGCGTCGCGCTGCTTCTTCGGCGTTCCGCCGTGCAGGAACAGGACATCGGTGTCGAACCGGGCCGAGAGATAGGGGACCAGCATCGCGCCGAAACCCGCGTACTGGGTGAAGCACAGCGCGCGGTCGCCTTCGGCCAGCGCCTCTTCGAGGATCTCCTCCAGCCGCGCGAGCTTGCCCGAACGGCCCGCGATGCGGGAGCCGTCGCCGAGGAACTGCGCCGGGTGGTTGCATACCTGCTTGAGCTTGGTCATCGTGGCCAGCACCAACCCCTTGCGCTGCACGCCTTCGCTCTCATCGATCTTGATGAGCATGTCGTCGACCACGGCGCGGTAGAGAGTGGCCTGCTCGGTGGTCAGGTTGCAGAGCTGCTTCATCTCCAGCTTGTCCGGCAGATCGTCGATGATTGCCGGATCGGTCTTGAGCCTGCGCAGCACGAACGGCCCGGTGACCCGGCGCAGGCGGGACGCGGCGTCCTCGTCGCCGTAGCGCTCGACCGGAACGGCGTAGCGCGCGCGGAACTTGGCGAGCGGACCGAGCAGGCCGGGGTTGGCGAAGTCCATGATCGACCACAGTTCGGCCAGCCGGTTCTCCACCGGGGTCCCGGTGAGCGCGACCCGGTGGCGGGCCGACAGCGAGCGGATCGCCTGGGCCTGCCGGGAGGCGCTGTTCTTGATGTTCTGTGCCTCGTCGAGCACGATCCGGTCCCACGTCAGCTCGGCCAGCTCGGCGGCGTCGCGGGCGGCCAACGCGTAGGTGGTGATCACCAGATCGGCCTCTGCGACGGCGTCGGCCAGTTCCGCGCCGGACATCCGGTCGGCGCCGTGGTGGACGTGGATCCGCAGGCCGGGGGCGAACTTCTCGGCTTCGCGCTGCCAGTTGCCGACCACGGACATCGGGCACACCAGCAGCGTCGGCGGGCGCTGTGTCGTGCGGGAAGCCGCTTCCAGCGCGAGCAGCTGCACGGTCTTGCCCAGGCCCATGTCGTCGGCGAGGCAGGCGCCGAGGCCGAGCTTGTCGAGGAACGACAGCCAGGCCAGGCCGCGCCGCTGGTACGGCCGCAGCTGTGCCATGAAGCCCGCGGGCGGGTCGATCGGCTCCAGCGTGGCCTCGGCGGCACCACTGAGCAGGTCGGCCAGCCAGCCGGTGCCGCCGATATCGAGCACGGGCACCGGGAAGGCGTCGTCGTCGGCGGGCATCCCGGCCAGGTCGATCACCTCGCCCGCGGTCATCCGACCGGTTCCCGAGCGGTCGAGGAATGCCAGGCCGGCGGCGAGTCTGCGCTGGTCGAGGTGCACCCACTGGCCGCGGACCTTGACCAGCGGCACCTTCGCCTTGGCCAACTCCGACATCTCGTGCTCGCTGAGCGTCAGATCGCCCAGTGCCAGGTCCCACCGGTAGTCGACCAGTTCGTTCTTGCCCAGGACCGCGTTGCGTGTGACCGTGCCCGCGGTGCCGCGTGACGTCGTGGTCAGCCGCAGACCGATGCCGGACGACGCGCGCCACCAGGTGGGCAGCAGCACCCCGAAACCGGCCTGGTCGAGCGCGGGGGCGTGGCTGAGGAAGCGGTGTGCGCCCTCGGTGTCCACCTTCATCCCGCGTGGCCGCGAGTCGCGCAGCGAGGTGTCGAGGTCGGGGAAGATCCGACCCGCGCGGGCCAGGTCGGCGATGAGCAGCTCTTGCGGCCTGGCGACCCAGCGGTGCAGCACGCTCTCGCCGTCCCAGACCTGGTCGGCCGGGATGAGGACACTGGGGTCGTCGGCGGCCTGCAGGAGGAACTCGATCTCCCAGTCCTCGGCCTGCGCGGGGGACTTCAGCCGCAGGCACGTGCGGACCGGTGCCTCGCGCGCCGCGCCCGCCCGCCACGTGTCGAGCTGCCGGGAGAGGACGTCGACCAGGCCACGGT
>DATLIA010000281.1:0-34284 GCA_035540215.1 Actinokineospora sp.
GGGCCGATCTGGTTGCTGCCGCCCACGGAGAGCGAGCGGGTCTGCGCGGCGTACCCGGTGATCGCACCGTCGCGCTCGATGACCCGGATCCGATCGGCGGGGGCTTGGCACGCGGATCATGCGGCATGTCATGGACGCCGCGGGTGACAGCGTGCCGATGCTGTTCGCCACCCCGCTAGGACAGCCTCTATACGAAAAACTCGGTTTCCAAGTGACATCGGGCTGCGAAGTTCTTACCGGCGAGTTCACAGGCCGCGGTGCGGGTTCCACCCGCCCCGCGGCTTCTGGCGATCTGCCCGCCATTCTTCGGCTCGACACCGAGGTGTCCGGGCTCGACCGGGCGCACATCGTCACTCGGCTGCCTGAGTTCGCCGATCGGATCCGGGTCATCGAGCGCGACGGTGCGATCACCGGGTACGCCGCGCAGACCCGCTCGCTCTCCGTGGGCGGCAGCAACCAGATCGGCCCCGTCATCGCCGCAGGCGAAGCCGACGCGCGCGCTCTGATCTCCGATATCGCCGTCGAGGCAGGCGGCACGACCCGCGTCGATCTCGATACCGCTCAGCCGGACATGATCGCCTGGGCGGAGACCGTCGGCCTCAGGTCCGTTTTCTCCTGCAAGGCCATGGTCGTCGGCGGTGCCGCGCTCCCCGGCGACCGCGCGAGGATGTTCGCCCCGATCTTGCAGGCGATCGGCTAAACCAGCTTGACCAGCATCTTCCCGGTGTTGGCGCCCTCAAGCAGCGAAAGGAACGCCGACGGCGCGTTGCGCAGACCCTCGACCACGGTCTCGGTGTAGCGCAGTTCGCCGGACCGGATCCAGCCGCCGACCTCGCGCAGGAAGTCGTCGCGGCGGGCGGCGTGGTCGCGGACGAGCAGACCGCGCATGGTGAGCCGCTTGGACACCAGCTGGATGAGGTTGCGCGGCGCCGGGTTGGGTTCGGTGGCGTTGTACTGCGAGATCATCCCGCAGACGGCGATGCGCCCGTGCAGGTTCAGCACCGACAGCGCCGCCTCCAGGTGCTCGCCGCCGACGTTGTCGAAGTACACGTCGATGCCGTCCGGAGCGGCCGCCGCGAGCTGCTTGACCACGCGGTCGTTCCGGTAGTTGAACGCCGCGTCGAAGCCGAGGTCCTCGACCAGGTGGCGCACCTTCTCGTCGCTGCCCGCGCTGCCGATGACCCGCTTCGCCCCACGCAGCCGCGCGATCTGCCCTACCACGGCCCCCACCGCGCCCGCCGCGGCCGACACGAACACCGTGTCCCCGGCGCGGAACTCGGCGACGTCGAGCAGGCCCGCGTACGCGGTCAGCCCCGGCATGCCCAGCACCCCGAGGTACGCGCTCAGCGGCGCGATCGCCGGGTCCACCGGCACGACCGCCGCCGCGGGCAGCACGACGTCGGACCGCCAGCCCGCGTTGTGCAGCACGAACGACCCGACCGACACACTATCCACAGTGGACGCGACGACCTCGCCGACCGCCCCGCCCTCCATCGGCGCGTCCAGCGGGAACGGCGGCGCGTAGGACTTGACGTCGTTCATCCGCCCGCGCATGTACGGGTCGACGCTCATCACGTGGTTGTGCACCAGCACCTCGCCCGGTCCCGGCGCGGGCAGCGTGACCTCGGCGAACGCGAAGTCGTCGAGCGTGGGCTTCCCGACCGGCCGACGCGCCAGGTGCACCTCGTGCGCGATCACCCCTCAAGCTCCCGCTTCAGGTTCGCCAGCAGTTCACCGTGGATGCGGCGCAGGCCCGCCGGGGCGAAGATCCGCTCGAAGAACCCGCCGATGCCGTTGGCGCCCTCCCACGTGGTCACCACGCGTACGGTGCTCGACCCGTCGGATCCCTGCACGGTCCACGTGGAGATCAGCGTGGAGTTGCGGTCCGACTCGACCAGCACGTCCGGCTGCGGCTCGCTGACCTCGACCAGACAGTCGCGCACGCGCTTCTCCGTGGCCTGGAGAGTCCAGTGCACGACCGTGCCCGCACCCGCCCCACCTGAGCGCACTGCGTAGTCGCGGTAGTGCGACGTGAGGATCTTCCCGCGCACACCGGCGTAGTCGGCGACAGCCGCGCGGACCTGGGCGACGGGGACATTGATCACCTGTTCGGCGACCGCCTGGACCTGGTTCATCGTTCTCCGTACCTCGATTCGGCGACGCCCGTACGCTACTCGCGTGCGGACTGAGATCACCGACCTGGACACCCTGCGCCGACACCGCGCCGACAGCCTCGACCTACGTCGGGTGGTGCTCACCCGGCTGGATCTCACGGCCCGCGAAGACGACGCGCTGCTGCGCACGGCGATGGACGGCGCCCTGCTGCTGGGCTGCACGCTGACCCCCGAGGCACGGCGCCGGGCGGAGGCCGCCGGGGCGCTCGTCTTCCCGGTCGTGCCGAACCTGCCTTATGACACTTACCGCGCGACCCTCTACACCGCCGAGGAGCTGTTCGCGGGCTTCGACCCGGACCACCCAGAGTCCTATGCGGACACCCCCGACGCGCGAATCTATCGGCACACCAAGGAGACCGCGCTGGACCCGCTGCACGCGCTGACCGAGCGCCTGCACGACCACAGCATCTCCGAGGCCCTGGCCGACGTCCTCACCGGACACCCGGTCGCCGTCATGGGCGGCCACGCCCTCACCCGCGACTCCGCGGGCTACCGCGACGCGGTGAATCTGGGCATCACGTTGGGACAGAACGGCTTCACCGTGCTGACCGGCGGCGGGCCAGGTGCCATGGAGGCCATCCCGCTCGGCGTCCGACTCGACGACCAGTCCTCTGTGGACGCGGCATTGGCGACCCTGGCGGCGGCGCCGAAGTTCGCCAGCGGCGCGTCGGTCGACACCGCCGAGATCGGCCGCTGGCTGGCCGCCGGGCTCGCCGTCGACCTGCCCGAGCGGGAGATCCGCACGATCGGCATCCCCACCTGGTTCTACGGCCACGAGCCGCCGAACCCGTTCTGCCAGCTGCACGCGAAGTACTTCGCCAACTCGGTCCGCGAGGACGGCCTGCTCACGGTGGCCACCGGCGGCATCATCTACACCCCGGGCAGCGCGGGCACGGTCCAAGAGGTGTTCCAGGACTACACCCAGAACCACTACGGCTCCGTCGGCCCGCCCGCGCCGATGATCTTCCTCGGGCACCGGTTCTGGACCGAGGACGTGCCCGCCGCGCCCCTGGTCGGCAAGCTGGCCAAGGGCAGGGCGGCCGAGCCGTGGATCCTGGTCACCGACGACGCCGACGAGGCCGTCGCCCTGCTCAGGACCTACGCGGCGTCAGTCGAGCAGGCCGGCGCGCTGGGCTAGCACCGCGGCGGTGACCCGGTTCGAGCAGCCGGTCGCGGCGAGGATCTCCGAGACGTAGCCGCGCACGGTCGAGTCGGACAGCCGCAGCTCCTCGGCGATCTCGTTGTTGCTGCGGCCCATCCCGACCAGCCGCAGCACGTCACGCAGCCGGGCCGAGAGCCGGGCGACCTCGGCGGCCGCGCCGATCCGGTCGAGGTGGTGGCTGGCCAGGTGGCCCATCAGGTCGTGGGTCAGCGTCGGGTCCAGCACGGCACCGCCGCGCGCGGCCACCCGCACCGCGCGGACCAGTTCGGCCGGGTCGACGTGCTTGAGCAGGAAGCCCTTGGCGCCGAGCCGCAGCGCCGATGCCACGGCCTGGTCGGCGTGGAAGGTCGTCAGCACGACGACCGCGGGCATCACCGGCAGTCTGCGCAGCTCACGCAGCGCGTCCAGGCCGTCCATCCGCGGCATCCGCAGGTCGAGCAGCAGGACGTCGAGCTCCTGGGTCCTGGCCAGCTGCAGCGCCTCGCCGCCGTCGGCACCCTCGCCGACCACGTGCAGGTCCGGCGCCGAGGCCAGGATCTTGGACACGAACGCGCGGGCCATCGGCTCGTCGTCCACGACACCGACGCGCACGGTCGCCCGCTCCACCGCCGGACCGTCCACATCGAACTGCGTTGTCACTGGTTCGCCCCTTCCAGTCTGTTCAGGGAATAGGACCTGACCAGGGGGGTGCGGGGCTACCGACCTTCGTAGGTTATTCGGGTGAACGGCCCAGTCCGTCGAGGACGATGGCGCCCGGCAGCCCGGCGAGCACGTCCCCAGGCACCAGCAGCTTGCTGCCGCGCACGCCGCTGCCGATGACCACCTCGGGCGCGGCGGCGACAGCGGCGTCGATGAGCAGCGGCCAGGCGGCGGGCAGGCCGATCGGGGTGATCCCGCCGTAGGCCATCCCGGTCTCCTCGACCGCGCGGTCCATCGGCGCGAACGACGCCTTGCGGACCTCGATCGTGCGCCTGGCCAGGCCGTTGACGTCGGCGCGTGTGGTGGCGAGGACCAGGCACGCGGCGAGCTTCTCGTCGCCGCCGCGCTTGCCGAGAACGACCACGCAGTTGGCCGACGCGTCCAGCGGCGTGCCGTAGGCGGCGCAGAACTCGGCGGTGTCGGCGAGGTCGGGGTCGATGGCGGCGACGCCGACCCGGTCGGCCCCGGCCAGCGCCGCAAGCGCTTTCGCGACCGGCTCGGCGAGCAGTTCGGGGTGGTCGAGCGCGGGAAGGACAGTCAAAGTCCCAGCGATGGTCCAGGTCACCACCCCAGGCTAGCCGGCCCCACTGAGCCACCGCGCAATTCGGCCCGTCGCGGGACGTATCCAGCGGCCGGAGGCCGGCTCTTAGCTGGTGTCCGTAGAAATACTCAGCGCAGAGGAGGGAACACATGAGCCCCGACCGACCGCACACGTCGGAGGTCGCGGCCGTCCGAGAGACCCTTTCCCAGCAGGGCCACCCGTGGCAGGCCGCCGAGACCCGGATGAGCAGGCTCTCCGCCGAATGGCGCGCCGCCCGACTGGGTGTGCCCGCGCCGAGCGCCGCCGAGATCGCCGCCCGCGAAGGCCAGCCCGAGGCCATGGCCGCCGCCGCCCAGTCCGCCGATATCGCCCTGCCCGCCAAGTTCGACCTGCGGGACGTGGGTGGCCGCACCTACGTCACTGGTGTCCGTGACCAGGGCGGATGCGGTTCCTGCGTCGCCTTCGGCACTGTCGCGGCGATGGAGAGCACTGCGGCGTTCACCCGCTCCGCCCCCGGTCTGTCCCTGGACCTGTCCGAAGCCCACCTGTTCCACGTGCACGCGAAGGCACGCGGCTACACCTGCGGCTCCGGGTCCTGGCCGGACGACCTCTTCGCCGACACCGCCGCCATCGGCGTCACCTTCGAGGACTACTTCCCGTACAACGACGCGGGCACCGGCGCGCCGAACGCGGACTGGCCCAACCGGCTCGCCAAGTCGGTCGATGTGACCGATCTCACCGCGAACCCGGCCGCGATCAAGGCCCACATCAGCACGTACGGCGCGGTCGCCACCTGCTTCGTCGTCTATGACGACTTCTTCCACTACCGCTCCGGGGTCTACCGCCACACCACGTCGTCGGTCGCGGGCGGGCACTGCGTCGCCCTGATCGGCTGGGACGACGCCGCGGGCTGCTGGATCGGCAAGAACTCGTGGGGCACCGGCTGGGGCGACGGCGGCTACTTCCGCATCGCCTACGGCGACTCGTTCATCGAGGACTACCCCGAGCCGCGGCCGACCGTGTTCGGCGTCAAGTCGGTGACCATCAAGGCGTGGCTGCCCGCGCAGCGCGCGCTGCGGCTGTTCGCCACGGCCAACGACGCCAACGGCTGGGCCTACCTGCAGAACTTCGGCTGGGCGCACCTCGCGGGCGGCCCGGCCACCACGACCAACAAGCTGGCCGAGCTGACCCACGCGCGGGCGAGCGGCCACCTCGTCACCCCATACATCAACGGCACCGAGCTGAGCACCGTGCTCGTCGCGGACTGAAGGGATTCGCCATGACCACCACTGTCCCGCGGCGCGTCCGCAAAAGCCCGGCCGCGACGCCCGAACTGCCGGTCGGCCTGGACATCGCCTCGATCATGCCGCCCATCCCACCTGGCGCGGACGGGGTGAGCGCGACGGTCGCCGAGATCGCCGCGCCACGCCCGCCGAGCCTCGACTCGGCCGCGCCCCAGGCGGCGGGCTGGGTGAACAACCGGATGATCACGCACCTGTGGTCCTACGACTCGAGCACCGGCGTGTGGGTCTGGGTGGACGGGGTCGGCTGGAAGCGGCTCTCGCCCGCCTCCGAGTCCGGCCACACCCACCTGACCGCGCTGGCCACCATGGCCACCCACGACAACCTGCCGGTCGACTACCACGAGGACGCCTCCGGCCGAATCGACCAGTTGCTGGTCTGACCACCACAAACGTGCGGTCGGACGGGCTGCGGGGTCCCGTCCGGCCGACTCTCTCCCCAAGGAAGTCGGGTATGCGAAGAGGAGCCAGCCATGGCGTTGGTGCACTTGTCGGCGACAGACGCCGACGGGCCGACGGAGTTACACCGTGGCGACACGGTGGAGCTGAGGCTGCCGGAATCGCCCACGACGGGCTACCGGTGGCGCTGGCGACTGCCGGTGACCCTGCGGATGGTCGCCGACGAGCACGTCGACGCGGCGACGACCGGCTTGGACGCGCCGGGAGCCGCGGGCGAGCGCAGACTGGCGTTCGACGTCACGGCGGCGGGCCTGCACGAACTGCGCGCCGAGCTCGCCCGCCCCTGGGAGGGCGAGGCCCGGCAGGCATTGACCTTCGTTTTGCACGCGCTGTGAATGGCACCGGCGTGATCTTCACCAGTTCGAGTGAGCCGAGCGTGGATCCGACGCATCGGCCCACTTCAGAGCGATGTAACCATTGCCACGAGAATGCACAACCCCGGCAACGGAAAGATGGGGTGGGAGCGGTGACCGAGCTCCGCACGGTAAAGACCGATCCGCCCTGGGAGGGGCTGGAGGGGTCGGACCGGCACGCGGCCTGCATGATCGCGGCGCGGGAAGGCCACAAGGGCGCGTTGGACGTGCTCGTGGCCGAGCTGACGCCGTTGGTCTGGCACGTCGCGCGCGGAACGGGACTGGACCGATCCGCGGCAGAGGACGTCGTGCAGACCGTCTGGCTGGCCCTGCTGCGCCACGTCGACCGCCTCGCCGAGCCGCGGGCGCTGGTCGGCTGGCTGATCACGACCGCCCGTCGTGAGGCGAACCGGACCAGGCAGCGCGGCAACGGCCAGGTCGAGCTGCTGCCCGAGGTGGCAGAACACCAGCTCAGCACCGAGCCGATGCCCGAGGCCGAGGTATTGCGGGACGAGCGGGACCGCAAGCTGTGGTCGGCGTTTCGCAGGCTGCCCGCGCGCTGCCAGGAACTGTTGCGCCTGACCGTGCTCGCGGGCCGGGCGGAGTATCGGATCGTCGCCGAGCGGATGGGCATGCCCCACGGCAGTATCGGCCCTACCCGCGGCCGCTGTCTCAACTCCTTGCGCGACCTGTACGGCACCCGTGATCAGGATGGGGACTGAGACTCATGAAGACCGAGTACGACATGGAACCCGCCGAGCGGGACTACTGGCTGGCCCAGCTCACCCATCTGGTCGATGACCTGGACCCGGTCCCGGTCGGTCTGGTCGAGCGCGCCCAGTTCGCCATCGCCATCGAGGACATCGACGCCGAGGTCGAGCTGGAAGCCGCCCGCTGGGCAGACCAACGCCCACTGGTCGGTGTCCGCAGCGGCGCGCCCGGCACGATCACCTTCTTCGTCGGCGACCTGACCGTCATGGTCAACGTCACCCGAACCGGCGAGAAGCAGCGGATCGACGGCTGGCTCGTCCCCGCGGGCGAACACGGCGTCGAGGTCCGCGTCGCTGACCACGGCTCGACAGCCACGACAGCGGACGAGGGTGGCCGGTTCGTGCTCACCGAGGTGCCGCGCGGGACTACCCAGATCCTCGTCAGGATGAACGGCGGCAAGCCGCGGACCGTGGTCACTCCTACCGTCGTCCTCTAGTTCTAGGGCGGACCACCCAGTCGCGGGTGGTCCGCCTTGGCTTGGTCAGCGAGCGGACAACTCCTCAAGCACCCGCGGCAGCGCCCCGGAGTGGACGACCCCGACCTGCCGGGTCGCGCGGGTCAACGCCACGTAGAGGTCGTTGAGCCCGCGGGAAGACTCGTCGATGACCGCGGCGGGCTCCACCAGCAGCACGGAGTCGAACTCCAAGCCCTTGGCCTGCCGGACAGTCAGCACGACGACCTTGTTCTCCAGGTCCGGCTGATCACCGAACCCGGCGTCCGGGACGGACTCGACAACCGCGCGTCCGACCGCCTCGACCAGCGACTCCGGCGCCAGCACGGCCAGCGTCCCAGGCTCGTCGTGGTCGCGGACCAGCCCGGCGACCGCGTCGGGCACCGAGTCCACCGCCGACCGCCAAGGCCGCACGCCGGTCTGCCGGACGCTTCGCGGCGGCTCGATGTCGACCGCGAGCATGGCCAGCACCTCCGCGGCCACGGCCATGATCTCCGCGGGCGTCCGGTAGTTGACCGTCAGCTCGGTCAGCCGCCAGCGATCCTCGACGTAGGGCGCCAGCGCGGCGGACCAGGAGTCCGTCCCCGAGAGATCCCCGGTCTGCGCGACATCGCCGACCAGTGTCATCGACCGCGACGGGCACCGCCGCATCAGCACCCGCCACGCCATGGGTGAGAGCTCTTGGGCCTCGTCGACGATCACATGGCCGAACGTCCATGACCGGTCGGCGGCCGCGCGTTCGGCGGCTGTCCGATAGTCCTCATCATCGTGTCGGGCCGCCAGCCTGCCCGCGTCGATCAGGTCGTAGGCGGTGAGGATGTCCGGGTCGGCTTCATCCTCCAACTGCAGGATGTCGAGGACGCCCTGCGCGTAGTCCTCTTCTTCGCGGCGACGGCGAGCTGCTTCGGCGCGTTCCGCGCGGTCGTCCACGCCGAGGAGTTCGGCGGCCTCGTCCAGCAGCGCGGCGTCGGCGGCCGTCCAGCCGGACTCCGGGGATCTGCGCAGCAGCGCGCGGTTCTCGACGTTGGGGAAGGCCGCGGCGAGGCGCTCATCGCTGTCGTACAGGTCGGTCAGCAGGCGTTGTGGGGTGAGCAGCGGCCAGAGCTGGTCGATGGCCGCGCGAACCGAGTCGTCCTCGGCCAGCTCACCGCGGATGTCGGCCAGGTCGGCCTCGTCCAGGAACTCGGCGCCGAGCCGGTCGGCCTCCTGCCGCGCCAGGGCCGCGACGATGGCCTCGGCGAACGCCGGACGGGCCTCGTTGTGCGGGCGGCGGCGACGGTGTCGCGGTCGAGGACGAGTTCCTCGCGCTCGACGACCAGGACCATCGGCTCGTCGGGAAGCTCCTGGCGGTCCCGCACGGCGCGGCGCAGCGCGTCGACCATGTCGAGGCGGCCCTTGATCTCGGCGACCGCGGCTGGTTCGTGCTGAGTGCCGACGACGCCTGGGTACAGCTCACCCACGGTCTGCAGGAGCACGCCGGTCTCGCCGAGGGACGGCAGGACCTGGCCGATGTACCGCAGGAATGTCGCGTTGGGACCGATGATCAGCACGCCGCGGCGGGAGAGCTGCTCGCGGTAGGTATAGAGCAGGTAGGCGGCGCGGTGCAGGGCGACCGCGGTCTTGCCGGTGCCGGGGCCGCCCTGGACGACGAGGACACCGTTGAGGCCGGAGCGGATGATCTCGTCCTGCTCGGCCTGGATGGTCTCGACGATGTCGCCCATCCGGCCGGTGCGGCTGGCGTTGAGCGCGGACAGCAGCGCGGCCTCACCGGCGAGGCCGTCGTGGACGTGGTGTTCGCCCGCGCCGAGGTCGAGTACCTCGTCGTCGATGCCGGTGACCTTGCGCCTGCTGGTCCGGATGTGGCGGCGCCTGCGGACGCCGTCGGGGGAGGCCGCGGTCGCCAGGTAGAACGGGCGGGCGGCGGGCGCGCGCCAGTCGAGCAACAGCGGCTCGTAATCGTCGTCCTCATCGAACAGGCCGATGCGGCCGATATACGTGCGCGTCTCGTCGGTGAAGTCGAGTCGGCCGAAACAAAGCCCGTTCTCGACCGCGGAGTAATGCGCCAGCTGCTCCCCGTAATGCGCGGTCGCGGCATCGCGCTGAGTCATCGCCTGCGGGTTGCTGCTGGTCTCCCGCAGCGTCTTGGCCAGGCGATGGTCGGTGTCGGCGCGGAGTTCATCGAGATGCGCGTAGAGCAGGGAAACGTATTCCTGCTCGGCATCGAGCTCGGTTGACAAACGCCCTCCACGTGACATATAATTCATTTCGCAGCGGCCGTATACGGCCGCTATTTTTGTTCCGACTGTCGAATATACCGCGAATCAGCGCGCGATTTCAGGCACCCGGCCGAGTCAACCCGGCCTCGGCGGCGCCGCGGCTCAGCACAGTCTCCTCGGTCCGGTCCAGCGCCTGCTTGTCCCGTGCGGTGCCGGTGGACGCGGTCAGGTCGCGCAGCCGGATGGGCGGGCCGAGGTCGACCAGGGTGGGCAGGTACTCGGCCTTGTCGACCGACCAGCCCTGCGCGGTCTTGATGAACCGGAACCGGGCGAGGACGCCTTCCTCGGTGTCACCCTTGGGCTCCTCGTGCTTGGCGATGTGGTTGCCGAGGCCGTAGGTCACCCACTTGCCGCTGATCTTCTCGAAGGGCTGCACGACGTGCGCGTGGTGGCCGATGATCAGGTCGACGGCCGGGTCGGCCAGCACCGCTTTCGCGATCCGCACCTGGTCCGGCGACGGGTCGTGCTTGCCCTCGATCCCCCAGTGCAGACTCGCGATCACCACTTCGGCCCCTGCCGCCCGCGCGGCCTTGGCCTCGGCGATCACAGCCTTCGGGTCGATGACGTTCGCCATCCACGGCGATGGTCGGGACGTGCCCTGGTTGAGGCCGAAGGTGTAGGAGACGAAGCCGACCTTCACCCCGGCGACCGTGCGGACCAGCGGTTTGGCCGCCTCCGCCGCCGACCGGGCCGACCCGGTGTGCGCGATCTTCACCGCGTCAAGGGCGTTGAGAGTGCTCGTGACCCCGGCCGCGCCCTGGTCCATGGTGTGGTTGGAGGCGGTCGAACAGACGTCGACACCGGTCGCGGCCAACGCCTCGACCACCTCGGGCGGCGCGCTGAACGTCGGATAGCCCTTGAACGGCCCGCTCGCGGCGGCGATGGGGACCTCGAGGTGGCAGAGGGCGACGTCGGCCTGCTCGATCGCGGGCTTGACGCCTGCGAAGAGGGGCTTGAAGTCTCGGGTGCCGTTGCCGTCCTTGGTGGCCTGCTCGGTGAGAGCGGGGTGGATGAGGACGTCGCCTCCGGCGATGAGGGTGAACGACTCGCCCTGCACCGGGGATTGGCCGGGGGTGGCCTGGCTGGGTTGGCTGGGTTGGTCTGCCTCGGCCGGACGGGCCTGGGGGCTCCCGCCGATCGATTCGGGAGCCGAACACGCGGCGAGTGCGCAGGCGAGGACGACCAGGGGGAGTCGGGTGCTGCGCATGCGGGCACGGTACTTGAGCGCACAGGGAAGACGGTCGGGTGGCGAGGGGCTTGGGCGTGCGATTGGTCAACGTCTGCGGCGGAGGACCACCACCGCGACGACCAAGAGTGCGACGGCGACTGGAAGCAGGCGTTTGCCGACGGACGGACCCGCGAACTCCAGAAGATCAATGGGAGGTGCGGAATCGGGGACGGCGTGGAGTTGGCGCGGCGGCCGCTCGGGTTTGGCTGCTTCGGGTTTGGCTGCTTCGGGTTCGGCTGCCTCGGGTTTGGCTGCCTCGGGTTCGGCTGCCTCGGGTTCGGCTGCCCCGGATTCGGCTGAGGTGGGAGCGGCTGCGGTGGGAGCGGAATCGGCGGATGCCGTCTGGCTAGGGGTCCGTTGGTCGGGTGGTAGTCCGGCAACGGCGGAATCGGGCTTGGCGGATATCGGGGTGGACTCGGTGGATTCGTGTTGGGCCTGCGGGTCGGCCATGCCGGTGGCCTGCTCGCCTGCGACGGATTCGGGTGGGGAGGACTTCGCCGACTTCGGCCGCTTCGCGGTTGCGGTGGGCTTCGCGGGCACGGTGGGCTTCGCGGTCACGGCGGGTTGAGCGGAAGCAGTGGGCTTCGCGGTCACAGCGGGGTTAGCGGTTGCGGCGGGGTTAGCGGTTGCGGCGGGGTTAGCGGTGTCAGGATTCGCGCCGGTGACCGCACTGGGACTCGGGGCGGCGGTCGGTTTGGGGGCCACGGTCGGTTTCGCGGTGTTTGGTGGTGGGCCAGGTTTCGCGGGGACGGCACGGTTCGCCTTTGGGGCAGGTTGGATGTCCTTCGTGTTGGGGGCTTTGCCGTTGGGGTTGCTCACATCCGTCGCGGTGGCGAGCCTGGCGGCCAGGCAGGTGGCGAAGGCTTCGAGGATCTTGCCACCCACCTCGGCGATCATGCCTCGGCCGAATTGGGCCGGTTTGCCGGTGATCGCCAGGTCCGTGGTGACCTTGCCGGTGGTCGACGCGCCGTTCGCGGTGAGTGCCACCGCGATGGTCGCGGCGGCGGTGCCGTTGCCTCGGGAGTCCTTGCCCGCCGCCTTGATGGTGGCTCGGTGGGTGTCCTCGTCGGTCTCGATGAACTCGCCGGTGCCCTTGTAGACCATCGATACCGGGCCCAGCTTGACCTTCACCGTCCCAGCGAACGTCGTCCCCGCGTATTCCGTCAGGGTGGCGCCCGGCATGCAGGGGGCCACGCGTTCTGGGTCCATCAGGGCTGCCCAGACAGTGTCGATGTCGGCTGGGACGGTGAAGGTGTGGTCGAGCTGCACGCTGGTCCTCTCTGGACTTCGCGGTCAGACGCCCGCGGCGGCGGTCAGGGCTCGGCCGGTGAGGACGCGGGCCAGGTGTTGGCGGTAGGCGGGGTCGGCGTTGGCGTCGGTCGTCGGCGCTGTGCCATCGGCGGCGTGGGCGGCGGCGGCTTTGATGGTGTCGATGGTGGCGGGGTGGCCGACCAGCGCTTCCTCCACTGACCGGGCGCGGACCGGGACCGGGGCCATGTTCGTCAGGGCGACGCGGGCCTCGGCGATGGTGCCGCCTTCGGCGCGGATGGTGGCTGCCACACCGACGATGGACCAGGCCTGGGCCACGCGGTTGAACTTCTCGTAGTGGGCGGTCCAGCCGGTGTGCTTGGGGATTCGGACCTCGACCAGGACCTCGTCGGCGCGCAGTGCGGTGGTGAAGTAGTCGACGAAGAAGTCCTTCGCCGGGACCATCCGCCTGCCGTCCATTCCGGACACCACGAACGTCGCGTCCATGGCGAGGGCAGGCGCGAGCAGGTCGCCTGCCGGGTCGGCGTGGGCGAGGGCACCGCCGAAGGTGCCGCGGTGGCGGACCTGGGGGTCGGCGACCTTGTCGGTGGCGAGCTGGATCAGGCGGGCGTGCTCGGTGACCAGCGGGTCACGCTGCACGTCGTAGTGGGTGGTCATGGCGCCGATGACGATCGCGTCGCCGTCGTCGCGGATGCCGCGCATGGCGGTGACCCGGCCCAGGTCGATGAGCTTCGTCGGGGCGGCCATGCGCAGGCGCAGGACCGGGATGAGGCTCTGGCCGCCCGCGAGGACCTTGGCGTCCTCGCCCGCCTCGGCGAGGGCGCGCACGGCGTCGTCCACTGTGGAGGGTGTGACGTAGTCGAATGCCGCGGGGATCATCGGGCACCTCCGGCCTGGATCGCCGACCACACCCGCATGGGCGAGCACGGCATCGGGATATCGGTGACACCGAGGTGGCGCACCGCGTCGACGATGGCGTTGACCACGGCCGGGGTCGAGGCGATCGTGCCCGCCTCGCCGACGCCCTTGACGCCGAGGACGTTGGTGGTGGACGGGGTCTCGGTGCGGTCGGTGATGAAGGAGGGCAGGTCGACCGCGGACGGGACCAGGTAGTCGACGAAGCTGCCGGTGGTCAGCGTGCCGCTCTCGTCGTGGATCGCCTCCTCGTAGAGGGCCTGCGCCAACCCTTGGGCGAGCCCGCCGTGGACCTGGCCGTCGACGATCGTCGGGTTGACCACCTTGCCGACGTCGTCCACACACACGTACTTGCGGATCTTCACCATCCCGGTCTCGGTGTCGACCTCCGTGGCGCACAGGTGGGTGCCGTGCGGGAACGAGAAGTTCTCCGGGTCGAAGGTGGCCTCGGAGTCCAGCGACGGCTCGACCCCGTCGGGCAGGTCGTGGGCGGAGAACACGGCGAAGGCGATGTCGGCGATGCCGGTCGACTTGTCGGTGCCGCGAACGGTGAACTGGCCGCCCGCGAACTCCAGGTCGTCCTCGGCGCACTCCATCATGTGCGCGGCGATCCGGCGGGCCTTGGCGATGACCTTCTCGCCCGCCTTCAGCACGGCCATCGCGCCGACGGTCAGCGACCGCGAGCCGTAGGTGTCCAGGCCCTTCGGCGAGATCTGGGTGTCGCCGTGCAGCACCTCGACGCTGTCGAACGGGACGCCGAGCTGGTCGGCGACGATCTGGCTCCACGCCGTCTCGTGGCCCTGGCCATGGGCCGACGATCCGGTGACGACCTCGACCTTGCCGCTGGGCAGCATCCGGATCGCCGCGTGTTCCCAGCCGCCCGCGGCGTAGGACAGCGCGCCCAGCACGCGGGAGGGCGCGAGCCCGCACATCTCGGTGAACGTGGAGATCCCGATGCCGAGTTGGACGGAGTCGCCGCGTTCGCGCCGGTCACGTTGCTCGGCGCGCAGGCCGTCGTAGTCGAACAGTTCCTTCGCGCGGGCGGTGGCCGCCTCGTAGTCGCCCGAGTCGTAGGTCATCCCGGCGACGGTGGTGAAGGGGAACTCCTCGTGCTTGATCCAGTTCTTCTCGCGCAGCTCCAGCGGGTCCATGTCCAGCTCGGCGGCCAGCTCGTCCATCAGCCGCTCGATCGCGAACGTCGCCTCCGGCCTGCCCGCGCCGCGGTAGGCGTCGGTCGGGGTCTTGTTGGTGAAGACGTTGGTGCACGCGAAGTGGTAGGCCGGGAACTTGTAGATCGCGTTGAACATGAACGCGCCGAGGATCGGGATGCCCGAGCTGACCAGGCGCAGGTAGGCGCCCATGTCGGCGAGCAGTTCGACCTTCAGCCCGGTGACCGTGCCGTCGCGGCGGGCGGCCAGGGTGAGCTTCTGCAGCTGGTCGCGGCCGTGGTGGGCCGACAGCAGCGACTCCGAGCGGGACTCGGTCCACTTGACCGGCTTGCCCAGCCGCTTGGCGGCCAGCAGGCACACGACCTCCTCCGGGGTGACCTGGAGCTTGCCGCCGAACCCGCCGCCGACGTCGGGGGCGATGACCCGGAGCTTGTGCTCCGGGGTGTTGGTCGTCAGCGCCAGCATCAGCCGCAGGATGTGCGGGATCTGGGTGGATGACCACATCGTGTAGTGCTCGCCGGTCGGGTCGACCATGACCGAGCGCGGCTCCATGAACGACGGGATGAGCCGCTGCTGCCGGTAGGTGCGCTCGATCAGCACCTCGGCGTCGGCGATCGCGTCGGCCACGTCGGTCCCCGTGCCCGCCTGCGCCGAGTCGAAGATCCACACGGCGGAGGTGTTGGTGCCCAGGTCGGGGTGGACGAGGTCGGCACCGTCGGCGACGGCGGACTCCAGGTCGAGCACCAGCGGCAGGTCGTCGTAGTCGACGTCGATCAGTTCGAGGGCGTCGTGCGCCTCGGCCTTGCTGCGGGCGATGACGACGGCGACGGCCTCACCGGCGAAGTTGACCGTGTCCACGGCGAGCGCGGGCGCGGGCGGCGCCTTCTGGTCGGCGGTGACCGGCCACGCGCACGGCAGGCTGCCCTGCTCGTCGGCGAGGTCGGCGCCGGTCAACACGGCGATGACACCCGGCCGGGCCTTGGCCGCGGTGGTGTCGATGTTGGCGATCTTGGCGTGCGCCGAGGGACTGCGCAGGAACGCCATGTGCAGCAGGCCGGGCAGGGTCAGGTTGTCGGTCCAGCGGGTGCGGCCGGTGATCAGCCTGGCGTCTTCCTTGCGGGTCCTGGCCTTGCCGACCTCGGGTTCGACGGTCGCGGTCATCACTCGCCCCCGGAGGCGTGGCTGGGCGTGCGGACATCGGTCACGCGCTCGACCTCGGGGCCCGCGCCGGGCCGCATGTGGTGGGCGGCGTCGCGCACGGCCTTGACGATGTTCTGGTAGCCGGTGCAGCGGCACAGGTTGCCCTCAAGGCCGTGCCGGACGGCGTCCTCGTCGGGGTCGGGGTTGTTCGCCAGCAGGTCGATCGACTGCATGATCATCCCGGGCGTGCAGAACCCGCACTGCAGGGCGTGGTTGTCGTGGAAGGCCTGCTGGACCGGGTGCAGCTTGCCGTCGCGGGCGAGCCCCTCGATCGTGGTGACCTCGCAGCCGTCGGCCTGCACGGCCAGCACCGAGCACGACTTCACGCTGTGGCCGTCGAGGTGGACGGTGCAGGCGCCGCAGTTGCTCGTGTCGCAGCCGACGACGGTGCCGGTCTTGCCCAGGGTGTCGCGCAGGTAGTGCACCAGCAGCTGCCGCGGCTCGACGTCGTCGGCGTAGCTGGTGCCGTCGACGTTGACGGTGATGCGCATCGTGCCTCCAAGCGAGAGCGGGTGACGGGGCTCACAACCGAGCGTCCCCTTGTTCGCCTGACCTCACAACCCCACTGCCCCGCCCTGTGGATAACTCGCCTGAACGGTCAGAGATCGAGCACTATCCGGCCACCCGCCGTAGTCATGAGCGCTGTGATCGCCGCCATTAGGTCAGGTTCGGTTCCCAGCGACTCCGCACGGGCGACAAGGAGGTTGACCGCGTGCCGTTCGCTGTCGAGCCAGTCCGGCCAGCGGTCGCGCGCGTCGGCGTACAGCGCGGCGAAGTCGGGCTCTGGCTTGTCGGTGACCTCGATGAGCCACTCGAAGTAATCGATCAACGGACGCAAGGCGGACCGGTCGGTCACCGGGCCGTGGCCGGGGACGAGGTGCGCCGCGCCGAACGCGGGCACCCAGTCGACCAGGGTCTGGTGCCAGCCGCGGACGTTGCCCTGGATCGCGAGCGGACAGACGCCGACGAACAAGAGATCGCCGGTGAACAGCACGCCGTCGGCCGGGTCCCAGACGACGAGGTCGCCCGCGGTGTGGGCCTTGACCGGCACCGGGTGGATCTCGGGGATCCGGCCGCCGAGGTCCACCGGAACGACCGCCTCGACGGGGTCGATGTCGGCGGGCGGGGCGATGTCGCCCCAGGATGAGCAGGCGAAGACCTGCGGGAACGTGTGTGGGCCTGCCTTGACCTCGTGAGCGGTAGCCGTGCGGGCCATGACGGTGGCGCCGCGGCGGCGGACCGCGCCCGCGCCGTTGGCGTGGTCGCCGTGGGCATGGGTCAGCGCCAGCTTCAGCGGCCGGGCGCCGAGGTCGGCGTCGACCGCGGTCAACAGTCGATTGGTGAGGCTCTCGGTCGCGCAGGTGTCGACCAGCAGGCCGCCGGTCTCCCCGCGGATCCAGCCCGAGTTGGACTGATACCAGCCGCCCGGCGACTGGATGGAGACGCGGATGGAGTCCGTGAGAGCCGAGATCGAGGCGCGTGGAGGCATGCCAGGAACGCTGGCAGAGCTTGATCCACTGCGGCAAGGACTACTCGCCGTGGATGCGGCCCGACAGGCCGGTGAGCCGGTCGCCCTTGCCGCCCCAGCGCAGGGCGATGATCTCCGCCGCGATCGACACCGCGGTCTCCTCCGGGGTGCGCGCGCCTAGGTCGAGGCCGATAGGCGACGACAGCGCTGACAGTTCGCTCTCGGTCAGCCCGACCTCGCGCAGCCGCGCCATCCGGTCGTCGTGCGTGCGGCGCGAGCCCATCGCGCCGACGTAGGCGAGCTTGCCGCGCAGCGCGACCTCCAGCACGGGCACGTCGAACTTCGGGTCGTGCGTCAGCACGGTCACCACCGTCCGCGAGTCGACCCGGCCCGCGGCGATCTCCGCGGTCAGGTAGCGGTGCGGCCAGTCGACGACGACCTCGTGCGCGCCGGGGAACCGGCTGGTCGTGGCGAACACGGGCCGCGCGTCGCACACCGTCACCCGGTAGCCGAGGTAGGTGCCGAGCCGGGCCATGGCGGCGGCGAAGTCGATCGCGCCGAAGACGAGCAGTCGGGGCGGCGGCTCGTAGGAGTTGACGAACACCGACAGTCCCTCACCGCGCCGCTCACCGTCCGGTCCATAGACGAGAGTGCCGGTGCGGCCGACGTCGAGCAGGCCGCGGGCGTCGTCGACGATCGCCGCGTCTATCCGGGCGGACCCGGTAGTCCCCTCGACGCGGTCCGGCCAGATCACCAGGCGCGCGCCGACGAGAGAGGAGTGGGCCACGACTGTCGCGACCGCGACAGGGACCTCGGCGTGCACGGACTCCGCCAGGGCGGGCAGCGCGGAGAAGGACTCCGCGTCGACCCGCTCGACATAGATGTCGATGATCCCACCGCAGGTCAGGCCCACCGCGAAGGCGTCGTCGTCGCTGACCCCGTAGCGCTGCAGGACCGGCTTGCCCGTCTCCAGGACCTCCCGGCCGGCCTCGTAGACCGCCCCCTCGACGCACCCGCCGGACACGCTGCCCGACGCCGTCCCGTCGGCGGCGACCAGCATCGACGCGCCGGGCGCGCGCGGCGCCGACGAGAACGTCGCCACGACGGTCCCGACCGCGACCGATTCCCCCGCCGCACACCGGCGGACCACCTCGTCGAGCACGTCACGCACGCCGCACCTCCTGGAGAAGTCGGTCGAGTGTGGCCAGGCTGTGGCCCGCCAGCAACCGGTGAATATAGGGAAGCGCGGCGGCGATCCCGGACTGCACCGGCTGATAGCCCAAACCACCCGCGTGCGGGTTGACCCACAGCACCCGGTGGGCGAGGCGGCCGAGCCGGGCCATCTGCGCGCCGAGAAGGGCGGGATCGCCGCGCTCCCAGCCGTCGGAGAACACCACGACGACGGCCTGCCGGGCGACGCCGCGCTGGCCCCAGCGGTCGAGGAAAGCGCGCAGGGTCTCGCCGAGCCGGGTGCCGCCCGCGAAGTCGGGCACGGCGCGGGTCGCGGCCGACAGCGCGAACTCGGGGTCGCGCTGGCGGAGTTGCCTGGTAAGGCGGGTCAGGCGGGTGCCGAGGGTGAACACCTCGACCGGCGAGCGGCGGGCCATCGCGTGGGCGAAGCGCAGCAGGGCGTCGGCGTAGGGGGACATCGAGCCGGAGACGTCGATCAGCAGCACGATCCGACGTGGTCGGCTGCGCCTGCGCTTGCGGGCCAGCCGGGCAGGCTCGCCGCCCGCGGCGCGCAGGATCCGCAGCGTGCGGTGCTCGTCGATCGGGCCACGGCGGTCGGGCCGCCAGCGCAAGGCGGGCCGCATGGGCGGCTCGGGGCGCAGCAGCGCGATGAGTTCCCGCAGGTGGGCGCGTTCGTCGGCGGTCATCCCGGAGATGTCGCGGTGGCGCAGGACCTCGGTGTCGCTCGCGGTCCGCTCGACGGCGCGGACGGTCTGCTCGGTGCCCGCGCCGGAGCCGGTGGCCCGGATGAACCCGCCGCGCGCGGCGGGTTCGCGGGTCCGTTTCGGCAGGCCGGGCACCTCGCCCGCGAACCAGGCGTGGAAGGCGTCGTCGTAGCGCGGGAGGTCGTCGGGCTCGGCGCACAGCGTCAACCGGCCCGCCCAGTAGAGCTGCCCGACATCGGCGGCGTCGAGTGCGGCGACAGCGTCCAGATAGGCCCTGACCTGCGCGGGACCGCACGCCACGCCCGCCTCACGCAACGCGGTGGCGAAGCCGACGAGCCCTGGCAGCGGGTCCATCCACCCAGTGTGCGCCCTCAGACGACCTCTTCGACCAGGTCGGCCAGGACGGCGCGGCAGTCGGCGAGGACCTTCTTGCCGCGCTTGGTGGTCTTGTAGAGGCGCACGCGCCTGCCGTCGAGCACGTCGCCGCGCGACTTCAGCAGGCCCGCCTCCTGCAGGCGGTGCAGCAGCGGATAGAGCGTGCCGGGCGAGACCGTGTAGCCGTGACCGGTCAGCGCCTCGGTCATCCAGGCCCCGTGCACCTCGGCGGACACCGCGTACTGGAGCACGCGCAGCCGCAGCGCGCCGTTCTTGAAGTCTCGGACCACATCCATCGGCACACGATATCGGCTTCCGATATCGAATGTCGAGTTCTGATGATCCTTCTTGTTTCCCTTGGCATGATCGCCTGATATCGGAGATCGATATCAGAAGGCGATCTTACCTTTGCTGACACGGACGTGTGAATCCCGACACGGCAGGTGCCCGGATCCGCGGCCAATCGGGTGAACTCCAGGTAAAGTACCCAGGTCACAGCCCAGGTGAGAGGTAGAGATGCGTTCGTCGAAGCGGTGCGCCAGATGACGGTTGTCGACCAGTCGACCCCCTTGCTCCACACTCCAGACCTCCTGGCTGACGCCGCCGTCCGCGGCCTCGCCGTGTTCCGCGCAGGCCCGGAGAGCGCTCCCCGCACACTGCTGGACATCCTGGCCGCCACCGCGACCCAGCACCCCGCCGCCGACGCCATCGACGACGGCACTACCGTCCTGACCTACCGCGCCCTGCTCATCGAGGTCGACGTCCTGCGCCGCAGGCTCAACGACGCGGGCATCGGCACCGGCGACCGGGTCGGCATCCGCGTGCCGTCGGGCACCGTCGACCTCTACGTGTCGATCCTGGCCGTCCTCGCCGCGGGCGCGGCGTACGTGCCGGTCGACTTCGACGACCCGCGGGACCGCGCCGACCTGGTGTTCGGCGAGGCGGGCGTGGCCGCGATCCTTGGCGAGAACCGCCAGGTGAGCATGGTCGGCACGCCGATCGGCCTGCTCGGCGTGCCGTCCCCGGACGACGACGCGTGGATCATCTTCACCTCCGGCTCGACCGGCAAGCCCAAGGGCGTGGCCGTCAGCCACCGCTCGGCCGCCGCCTTCGTCGACGCCGAGGCCGACCTGTTCCTGCCCGACGAGCCGATCAACACCGACGACCGCGTGCTCGCGGGCCTGTCGGTCGCGTTCGACGCGTCCTGCGAGGAGATGTGGCTGGCCTGGCGCAACGGCGCCTGCCTGGTCACCGCCCCGCGCTCCCTCGTCCGCACCGGGGTCGACCTCGGCCCGTGGCTGGTCGAGCGCGAGATCACCGTCGTCTCCACCGTCCCGACGCTGGCCGCCCTGTGGCCCGCCGAGGCGCTCGACGACGTCCGCCTGCTGATCTTCGGCGGCGAGGCGTGCCCGCCTGAGCTGGCCGAACGCCTGGCCGTGCCGGGCCGCGAGGTCTGGAACACCTACGGCCCCACCGAGGCCACCGTCGTCGCGTGCGCCGCCCAGCTGACCGGCGAGGGTCCGGTGCGCATCGGCGTGCCCCTCGACGGCTGGGAGCTGGCCGTGGTCGACGCGACCGGCGAGCTGGTGCCGATGGGCGAGACCGGCGAGCTGGTCATCGGCGGCGCGGGCCTGGCCCGCTACCTCGACCTGGCCAAGGACGCCGAGAAGTTCGCCCCGCTGCCCGCGCTGGCCTGGTCACGCGCCTACCGCAGCGGCGACATGGTCAAGGCCGAGCCCGAGGGCCTGCTGTTCCTGGGCCGCGGCGACGAGCAGATCAAGCTCGGCGGCAGGCGCATCGAGCTGGGCGAGGTCGACGCCGCGCTGCAGGCGCTGCCCGCTGTGGCCGGTGCCGCGGCCGCCGTGCGCACGACGAAGGCGGGCAACCAGCTCCTCGTCGGCTACGTCGTCGCGGGCGCCGGGTTCGACCAGGCCGAGGCCGTCGAGCGGCTGCGGGCCGCGCTGCCCGCCGCACTGATCCCGCTGATCGCCGAGGTCGACACCCTGCCGACGCGCACCTCCGGCAAGGTCGACCGGAACGCCCTGCCGTGGCCGCTGCCCGCGCTCGACACCACCAACGTCGACCTGGCCGCGCTGTCCGACACCGAGGCGTGGCTGGCCGGGCTGTGGACCGACCTGCTGGGCATCGGCATCAGCACCCCCGACCAGAACTTCTTCACCCACGGCGGCGGCAGCCTCTCGGCCGCCCAGCTGGTGTCGAAGATCCGCGAGGTCTACCCGACGATCTCGGTCTACGACGTCTACCAGAACGCCAAGCTCGGCGCGCTCGCGAAGCTGATCGACGCGGCCAAGGCCAGTGTCCAGGTGGAGCGCGAGGTCGTCCCGACGCCGCGCAAGGCGCAGGTCATCCAGACCCTCGCGACGATCCCGATGCTGTCGGTGGTCGCCGCGCGCTGGGCGGTCACGCTGGCCGCGCTGAACAACCTGATCCAGCTCCCCTGGGCGCCGACGGTGTCGTGGTGGCTGGTCCTCGCGGGCTGGCTCGTGTTCCTCAGCCCGTGGGGCCGCATGACCATCGCGGCCACGACCGCTCGCGTGCTGCTGCGTGGCGTCAAGCCCGGCACCTACCCGCGCGGCGGGAGCGTGCACCTGCGGCTGTGGGCCGCCGAGCGCATGGTCGAGCTGTCCGGCGCGACCAACCTCGCGGGCGCGCCGTGGATGACGCACTACGCCCGCGCGCTGGGCGCCAAGATCGGCAAGGACGTCGACCTGCACTCGCTGCCGCCCGTCACCGGCCTGCTCAAGCTGGGCAAGGGCGCCGCGATCGAGCCCGAGGTCGACCTGTCCGGCCACTGGCTCGACGGCGACGTGCTGCACATCGGCCGGATCCGGGTCGGCGCGGGCGCCACGGTCGGCTCCCGCAGCACGCTGTTCCCCGGCACGCGGATCGGCAAGCGCGCCGACATCGCCCCCGGGTCGGGCGTGCGCGGGTCGGTGCCGACCGGCCAGCACTGGGCGGGCTCGCCCGCCACCCGCACCGGCAAGGCCACGCACCACTGGCCCAACCGCCGTCCCCCGCGCCGCAAGCGCTGGATCGCCACGTACGCGGTGACGTCGTTCGCGCTGAGCCTGGTCCCGGTGTTCGCCGCCGTCCCGGCTCTGCTGGTCATGGCCTCGTTCATCGCGGGCACGCCGACGCTGGGCGCGGCGCTCGGGCAGGCGCTCATCGCCGTCCCGCTGGTCACCCTGACCTGGATGGCGGCCTACGCGCTGCTCGTCCTGGTGTCGGTGCGGGCGCTGAGCATCGGCCTCAAGGCGGGCCACCACGCGGTGCACAGCCGCGTCGCGTGGCAGGCGTGGGCCACCGAACGCCTGATGGACCTGGCCCGCGGCGGGCTCTACCCGCTGTACGCGAGCCTGTTCACCCCGGTCTGGCTGCGGGCGCTCGGCATGAAGGTCGGCCGCCAGGTCGAGGCGTCTACCGTGCTGGCCCTGCCGAAGATGACCACCGTGGACGACGGCGCGTTCCTCGCCGACGACACCATGATCGCCTCCTACGAGCTGGGCGGCGGCTGGATGCGCATCGCGAAGGCGCGCATCGGCAAGCGGGCGTTCCTTGGCAACTCGGGCATGACCGCGCCGGGTCGCAAGGTGCCCAAGGGCGGGCTGGTCGGGGTGCTGTCCTCGACGCCGAAGAACGCCAAGACCGGGTCGTCGTACCTGGGCATGCCGCCGATGAAACTGCCCCGCACGGTCGAGTCGGGCGACGAGAGCACGACCTTCAACCCGCCGACGCGGCTGATGGTCGCCCGTGGCCTGGTCGAGCTGTGCCGGGTGCTGCCCGTCATGGCCTCGGTCGCGCTCGCCGTGCTGGTCGCGGCCACTTTCCAGGCGATCGGCCTCGGCTGGTCGCTGGTGCTCGGCGGCGCTGTGCTGCTCGGCGCGGGCGTCGTCGCGTGTGCCATCGCCGCGATAGCCAAGTGGACGCTCGTCGGGCGGTTCGTCGCGACCGAGCGTCCGCTGTGGAGCTCGTTCGTCTGGCGCAACGAGCTGGCCGACGCGTTCGTCGAGATGCTCGCGGTGCCGTGGTTCGCCACGCCCGCGCACGGCACGCCGCTGATGGCGGTCTGGATGCGGAGCCTGGGCGCCAAGATCGGCAAGGGCGCGTGGGTCGAGACCTACTGGCTGCCCGAGTACGACCTGGTCCACATCGGCGAAGGCGCGACGGTCAACCGCGGCTGCGTGCTGCAGACGCACCTGTTCCACGACCGGATCATGAGCATGGCCCCGGTGACCGTGGCCGACGGCGGCACCCTCGGCCCGCACGGCATCGTGCTGCCGGGCGCCTCGATCGGGGCGCGGGCCACCGTCGGACCGGCGTCGCTGGTCATGCGCGGCGAGTCCGTTCCGGACGGTTCGCGGTGGCTGGGCAACCCGATCGCGGTGTGGCAGTCCGGGCGTTGAGCGGTCTGTTGTTGAATGGAGCAATGAGCGCCAAGGCTGATCCGGCACGCGCCGGTCAACCCGGCGCCGCCACGTCGCACGACGCCTACCTGCCGCTACACGGCAACGGGGGCTATCGGGTCACGCACTACGACCTCGATCTGGACTACCGGGTGGGGCCTGGCCGCTTGGACGGCCGGGCCCGCCTCACCCTCGTCCCGGCGCACGCGCTGAGCCGGTTCAGCCTCGACTTCGCCAAGCTGCGGGTCACCAGGGTGCTGATCGACGGCAAGGCCGTGCGCTACGCCCAGCGCGGGTCGAAGCTGTTCGTCTCGCCGGTCAAGCCACTGCCGTCGCTGGCCCCGGTGACCGTCGACGTGCGATACGTCGGCTCGCCGGTGCCCGTGCCGACGGTGTGGGGCGAGCTGGGCTGGGACTACCTCGACGACGGGGTGCTCGTGGCCAGCCAGCCGGTCGGCGCGCCGTCGTGGTTCCCGTGCAACGACCATCCCAGCGACAAGGCGACGTACCGGATCGCGGTCACCGTCGCCTCGCCGTACCAGGTCGTGGCCAACGGCGTGCTGGAGTCGCGCCGGGCGTCCGCGTCGACCACGACGTGGGTGTACCGGCTCGCGCAGCCGACGTCGGCGTACCTGATCAGTGTCCAAATCGGACGGTATGTGCTGACCGGGTCGACGTCGGACTCGGTGCCCGTGCACGCGGCGGTGCCCGCGCGGCTGATGGTGCCGTTCCGGCACGACTTCGGCAGGCAGCCGAAGATGATCGCGGCGTTCTCCAAGATGTTCGGCAAGTACCCGTTCGACCGCTATGGCGTCGTCGTGGTGGACGCCGAACTGGACGCGCCGGTCGAGGCGCAGGCATTGTCGATCTTCGGGACCAACCACGTCGACGGCAGGCGCGGCTCGGAGAACCTGGTCGCCCACGAGCTGGCGCACCAGTGGTTCGGGAACTCGCTGACCGTCGCCGAGTGGCGCCACATCTGGCTCAACGAGGGCTTCGCGACCTACGCCGAGTGGCTGTGGTCGGAGGAGTCCGGCGGCGACTCGGCCGACACGCACGCGCGCCGCGCATGGCGGGAAGTCGTTGCCCAGCCCCAGGATCTGCGGCTGGCTGACCCTGGCATGCAGCGAATCTTCGACGACCGGGTCTACCTGCGCGGCGCGATGACGCTGCACGCGCTGCGGCTACGGCTCGGCGCGGGCGCGTTCTTCGCCCTGCTGACCGAATGGACGTCGACGTACGCGCATTCCACCGTGACCACGGACGCGTTCACGACGATGGCGCAGCGGCACACGCCGTGGCCGCTGACGGAGCTGTTCGCGCGGTGGCTGTTCGACGCTACTTTGCCGCCGCTGCAACGATAATAAGTGGGGCCGCCGTCCGCGACGGCCCCACTCCACATCCCAGTCGACGCCGCCACTCGTCGGCCGGGCAGGTTCACCCAATAGTGCGCCATGGACGTCGCGGAATCGACTGAATTACAGGTCGACGGAGTCGCCCAGCGGGATCCGGGCATAGCCTGCCTCAACCGAACCCTCAAGCCATGCGTCGAAACTCCCTGGCCGGTCTGGCTGAGCCCGACGTCGTGGATCGGGAACGCGTGGGCGGGCTTGACCGCGCGCACGAACTCGATGGCCTCACGCAGTTTCAGCGGGGCATAGGCCGGACTCGCTGTTCGTCCCCGCCGAGGAAGTCGACACACTGCTCGTACACGGCCGGGTCTCGTGATCGCCCCCGGCACGTACTCCGAAATGGAGTCGCTGGCCGACGTCGTGCTCATCACCCACGAGCACGCCGACTGACCGTCCACACCACCCGGCGCTCGTCGCGACCCTCGGTGTCACCGCGGTCGCGCCGGGCGAACCTTCGCCACAACGGGATTCTCGGTGCGCTGCCCGAACGTCGGCTTCGTCGTCGACGGCGTCTACCACCCTGGCGATGCGCTCCAAGCTACCCGGCGAGCAGCGAGTCAAGACCGGCCGCGATCACCCGGTCGGCGTCCTCCCGGTACTTGAGCACAGCGCCGAGTGTCACCGCGGCGGCTGCGGCGTCGAGGTCGGTGCGGTCGAGGGCGAGCAGGGCCCGGGCCCAGTCGATCGACTCGGCGACGCCCGGCGGCTTCAACAGCTCGGCCGCGCGGAGTCGGCGCACGGCCGAGGTGATCTGCGCGGAGAGCCGGTCGCTGATGCCGGGGACGCGGCGGCGGATGATCGCCAGTTCGCGGGTCAGGTCCGGGTGCTCCAGCCAGTGGTAGAGGCAGCGGCGCTTGAGGGCGTCGTGGACCTCGCGCGTGCGGTTGGAGGTGAGCACGACCAGTGGCGGCTCGGCGGCGCGGATCTCGCCGAGTTCGGGGATGGTCACCGCGTTCTCACTGAGCACCTCAAGCAGGAACGCCTCGAACTCGTCGTCGGCGCGGTCGACCTCGTCGATCAGCAGCACGCACGGCGCGGACTCCAGGGCCCGCAGCAGCGGCCTGGCCAGCAGGAACCGGCGGGTGTAGAGCGACTTCTCCGCCTCGTCCGGGTCGACCTTGCCGTCGAGCGCGCGCAGGTGCAGCAGCTGGCGCGGGAAGTCCCAGTCGTAGAGCGCCTGGGTCGCGTCGATGCCCTCGTGGCACTGCAGCCGGATCAGCTCGACACCGAGCGCGTCGGCCAGGCCCGTGGCCAGCGACGTCTTGCCGGTGCCCGGCTCGCCCTCGCAGAACAGGGGTTTACCCATCCGCATGGCCAGGAAGGCGGCGGTGGCCAGGCCGTCGTCGGCGAGGTAGCCGACGCCGTCGAGGGCGTCGGCGACGTCCTGCGGGGTGGCGAGGTGCCGCATCCCGCCACGGTATCGGACTATCCGGGGCGACCCCGAGTCGAAAACCAGGGTCGGTCCCCGATGTTTCCGCGAGCGCGAACACGCACTCTTGGTTTATGACGAACTACCTGTACACCGACGAAGAGACCAAGACCGTCCGCAAGCTGCGCCGCAGCCGGACCGACCGGATGATCTCCGGCGTGTGCGGCGGGATCGCCCGGGTGCTCGGCGTGGACGCGGCGCTGATCCGGATCGCGCTGGTGGTCGCCACCATCCTCGGCTTCGGCACCGGCGCGCTGGTCTACCTCGCGTGCTGGATCCTGATGCCGGAAGACCAGTCCGCCTAAGCTCGTGGCGTGAGTGAGCGGACAGGCACGGCGAAGATCCTTGTCCTGATCGCCGCGGCGACACTGTTCGCCGCTGGGGGCGTGGTCTGCTTCCTGGTGATCCTGTTCCGCAGACACCTGCCAGGGTGGCCGATCTCCGGGGCGATCGCCTACACGCTGATATCGCTGCTCACAGTCGGGATCGCGATGGCGATCACCATCCGCGCGACGACAGTCCGCCGCGCGGTGCTCGGCGGCGGCGGGACGCTGATCGGGGGCACCGCGGTGGCCGTGGGGACGCTGTTGCTGCTGGTCACGTAAGGAAGTCGACCAGCAGCTCGCGGAGCTCGGCCCGGTGGGTGATCACCGGCACGGCCGACGGGAACACCACGAGCCTGGACCTGGGAAACGCCTCGGCTACCTCGTGGGCTACCTCGACGGGGTGCAGCGGATCGCTCTCCGCGCCCACGACCAGCACCTCGGCGCCGACCGATCGCAGCGGCGCCGGGTCCGGCACTGGGACCTGAGTGGCGACCGCGCGCAAGGCGGGCCCGAGCCTCATCAAGGCGTCGGTGCGTTCCTCGTAGTAGCGCCCCTCGCCGCCGACCAATGCCCGCAAGGCGGCGCGGTCGCCTGCCTCGACGGCCTCGGCCATGGCCGTGACCAGCGCGGATGACGTGCGCGGCCGGGACAGCGCCGCGGGGAACATCAACACGAGCCGGGTGAACCGGTCGGGTTCGGCGGCGACCAACGCGGACAACGCGGCCGCGCCGAGTGACACACCGATCGCCTGCGGGGCCTCGACCTGGCCGACTTCCGTGGCCAGGGTCCGATAGTCCCAATAGCCGGGGTCCGGATCGGGGGCGTCGGCGTGACCGAGCAACGTCAGGACGATTCGGGTGCCGGGCAGGCCGGAAGCCGGGATGCGCGCTTCGCCTGCGGTGGCACCCAGGCCGGGAACGATCAGCGTGACTGGGTCACCAGACCCATAGGGCCTGATTATCACCAGCGAGGGCCGCGCTGGACCTCGATCAGCTTCGGGCGGACGTCGACGATGTAGACCAGCGCCGCGACCAGGCCCGCCATCCAGAAGATCCAACCGCGACCGGCGAAGCTGAACAGCAGCAGGGCCGCTGAGGCGCCCGCGGTGATGCCCACCCAGGCCATCTTGGTCATCCGGTCGGCCGCCGAGTAGGCGTCCGGCCGCTGCATGAGCGCGTGGATGAGCGCGAACACACCGACCGGCACGGCCGCCCAGTCGATGATCCGCAAGATCCACAAGGCTGTCATGGGCACGTCCCAAGCCTACGTGCGAACCGACCCGCTCCACCACATGCCTCGGCGATGACAGGGGCAGGTCACCCTGCGTTGTGACCGACGGCACCGTCCGTTTGCAAGCACACCGCTTGCAACTGCTAGCAGTGCGGCGTAGCGTCGGTGGTGTCAGAAGGAGGCGGGATGGATGAGACCGGGCCCGGCGAGGCCAGGGCGATCGACAAGGTCGCCGACCTCGGGCGCGACATCGGTGAGTACATCAAGCATCAGCGCAACACGGCGAAGATCTCGCTGCGTCAGCTGTCCAAACTGGCCGGTGTCTCCAATCCGTACCTCAGCCAGATCGAACGCGGTCTGCGCAAGCCCAGCGCCGAGATCCTGCAGCAGATCGCCAAGGGCCTGCGGATCTCCGCCGAAGCCCTTTACGTCCAGGCAGGCATCCTCGATGTCCCCGCGGGTGGCCCTGTGACGGACGCGGTTCGGGCGGCCGACGAGCTGACCGAACGGCAGAAGCAAGTCTTGCTCGACATCTACGAGTCTTTCCGGCGCGAGAACGCCAACCAGTCCACAGTGGAGGGGTCTGATGTGGACGACCGAACCGATTCCCGGACCCCACCCTCAAGGAGTGAATCAGCATGACGCAGCCCAAGAGCGCGACCGTCCGCAAGGCTGGCGAGCAGGCCGCCGGTGCGGTGAACACCGCCATCGAGCAGGTCCGCACGCCGCTGCTGGCCGCCCTTGGCGCCGGTGACCTGGCCGCCAAGGCCGTGGTCGACGCGGTCAACAAGGCCAAGGAGCGCGCCGAGTCCACCAGGACCGCAGCCGCCGACCTGCCGCAGGAGATCACCGGCCTGCGCGAGAAGCTCGACCCGACCGAGCTGCGCAAGCTGGTCGACGAGTACACCGAGGCCGCGGTGAAGCTGTACCAGAAGCTGGCCGACCAGGGCGAGGGCGCGCTGGACAAGCTCAAGGCTCAGCCGCAGGTCAAGAAGGTCGTCGAGCAGCTCGAGGAGGCCATCGAGGCCGCCCAGACCCGCTTCGGCGGCGCCGCCGGTGACGCCCGCGCGCTGGCCGAGGACCTGCTGGCCAAGGTCACCCGCCAGACCCGCTCGGTCGGCGAGAAGACCGCCATCGCCACCCAGAAGGTCGCCGCCGAGGTCGCCGAGACCATCGAGGAGGCCGGTGACGATGTGGCCCACGAGGTCCGCAGCGCCAGCCGCCGCGTGGCCAACAAGACGGCCCCGGCCCGCAAGCCGGTCGCCCGCAAGACTGTGTAGTTGGCGTCCCCTTCGGGGACGCGGCTCGGCCGCCTTCAGGTGGCGCATCGGGCACGTGAACACGCCAGACTTCGTCGGCGCGTTCACGCACCCGATACGCCACCGCGGCCAAGCGTGGCGGACGGGTCGAGGGAATGGCCGTCCGGCGGGGAAGCTGAGCCGGCTACGGCAAGCAACGTTCGTGGAAACAGCGCTTGAAACAAAAACGGCGGGTCCCCACGTTGGTGGGGACCCGCCGTTCTCGGTGATTCCTGATTAGATGCCGACCGCGGTGATCTCGCCTGCGGAGGTCCATGCGTTGCCGTTGACCTCGCTCAGCGCGCGGAACCGCAGGTAGCGGCCGGTCTTCGCGGTGAACGTCAGGGACTTCTCAGTCGCCGTGTTCGCGAAGGTGCCAGTGGCGACCGGGGTGCCCCAGTTCGTGGTGCTGTCACTGACATACACCTCGTACTGGCCGACCCGGCCGTTGGCGCCGCCGTCCTGCCTTGGCAGGTACTTGAACCCGGAGATCGAGCGCGAGAAGCCGCCCATGTCGACCTGGATCTCGTGCGGCAGCGGTGCGTTGGACGGCGTCCACGCGGTGTGCCACATCGACAACGGGTCGGTGTCGAAGGCCCGGAGCGCGCCGTTGCCCGACTGCTCGCTGTCGGTGTAGACCAGCGACCAGTTGGACTTGCTGATCGGGCCGACCGGGATCAACGTGCCGTGGGTGGTGATCTCGGCCGCCGAGGTCCATGCGCCGTTGTTGGCCTCGGTCAGCGCCCGCAGCTTGATGTAGCGGCCTTCCTTCTTCGGGAACGACGCCACCTTCTCGGCAGCGCTGTTGGCCCAGACACCCGTGGCCACCGGAGTGCCCCAGTTCGTGGTGCTGTCGCTGACATACACCTCGTACTGGCCGACGCGGCCGTTGACGCCGCCGTCCTGGCGCGGCGTGTAGTGCAGGGAGTCGACCTCGTACCGGGCACCCAGGTTGATCTGGATCTCGTGCGGCGGCGGGGTGTCGGGGTTGACCTGCGACCAGGCGGTGTGCCAGATCGTCGAGTTGTTGCCGTCGATGGCGTTGGCGGCCGCGCCGTTCTCGCCCGCGGTCTCCTGGCTGTCGACGGACACGACCGTCTGACCGGCCTTGGCGATGGCGGGCCCGCTCGGGATGACGCCCGCGGTCGGCAGGGTGGCGCCGGTCGCGGTGATGGTGAACGCCGAGGACGTGGAGAGCGAACCGGTCTTGACGTAGAGCACGCCGCCCCGGTCGGCCGCGTCGTGGAACCAGCCGGTGGTCGCCGCGTCGTAGGTCGCCTTGGTCGTGTACTTGGTCAGCGTCGTCGTGCCACGGGTCACCGTGGTGGGCGCGCCCGCCACGTGCACGTTCAGCTCGTAGCCGCGGCTGGCCAGCTTGCCGGTGTAGGAGCCGTTGCTGGCGCCGACGTTGATGACCACGTTGCCCGAACCCGAGGTGGGCGCGGTGACGGAGACGGCCTGCTTGGCGAACGAGCCGGTCTGGAAGGCCCGGGTGTTGCCGTCGTCCTCGTAGAGCGAGAAGGACGAGTTGCCGCGCGGGTAGACGTCGAAGGTGATCGGCGTGAACGGCTTCTCACCGGCGTAGTTCATCTGCGGCCACATCGGGACGATGCCGCCGCCCTTGACGAACAGGGGCAGGGTGTCCAGCGGCGCGCTGTACCCGTTGAGCCAGCCCGGACCCTGGTAGGTGGTGCCGGTCCAGTAGTCGGTCCAGGTCCCGGCGGGCAGGTAGATCCCGTCGCGGGTCGTGGTGTCGCTGGTGATCGGGGCGACCAGGAACGCGTCACCGGCCATGAACTGCTGGCTGGTGGCGTTGCCCTGGGCGACCGGGTCGTTCGGGTACTCCAGGACCATGGCGCGGGTCGAGGGGTAGCCGGTCTCGTGCGCGACCCGGCTGGTCGAGTACAGGTACGGCAGGATCCGCTCGCGGAGCTTGAGGTACTTGCGGTTGATCGACAGGGTCGGCTCGGCCCAGCGCCACGGCTGCTTGTCGCTGTAGCCGCTGGACGGGTTGGCCGGGCCCCAGCCGGACATCGTCATCAGCGAGGGCAGGAACGCCTTCGCCTGGATGTCGCGGGCGTAGGTCTTGGCGCTGCCGCCGTAGATGCCGTCGATGTCGCCGGAGGCGTAGTTCAGCGCGGACAGGCCCGCGCCGGTGATGGCCGGGACATGCCAGCGCATGTTGTCCCAGTCGCCCTCGGTGTCACCGCTCCAGACCACGGCGTTGCGCTGCGTGCCCGCCCAGCCGTTGACCGTCCAGACGAAGCGGCGGCCGTTGCTGTTGTCCTCGATACCGTCGACGGCCTGCTGCACGCCGTCGAAGGCGTACTTGTAGCCGCCGCCGATCCAGGCGACGTCGGTCTTGACCGCGCGGGTGCCGGAGACGCCGACCTCGTTGGCGATGTTGGCCAGGCCGGTGGAGGTCCACAGGCCGGTCTTGAACCCGAGCGCCTCAAGGTCGGCGACGGAGTTGGTCAGATCGGTGTAGCCGCAGCCGTAGCCGTCGTTGGGCAGGAACCAGCCGGACGGCATGTCCGCGGCACGCGCCTGCTCGGCGTAGGTGACCACGTCGGGGGTGGTCTGGTGGACGACGCGGTTGTGGTCGCCGGTGTAGTCCGGGTTGGAGGCGTTCCAGCAGTCGGCGTTGCCCATCTCGAAGCCCCAGATCGGCGCGAGGAAGGGCTTGCCCGTGACATCGGTGTAGCGGTTCAGGATGTCCTTGGGCGTGTCACCGGCGAAGTAGAACGCGTCGAACCGGGTCTCGCTGTGCTTGAGGCCGACCGTCGACTGGAACGCGTACTCGCCCTGCGCCCAGGTGTTGCGCATGACGCCGTAGCCCTTGGTCGACCAGTAGAACGGGGCCGGGGAGGCGTTGCCGTTCTCGTTCCAGCCGCCGTGGTTCCTGACCGGGACGACCTTGTCCCGCAGGGCGAACTCGCCGAGGCGGAAGCCGGTGCCGTAGAACTGCTCGTCGGTGCCACGCGCCAGCGACTGGGTCGTGGTGGTCGCCGCGGTGTCCCAGGTCAGACCCGCCGACTCTTTCCAGATGGCGGTGATGTTGTCGGCCTTGTAGAGCTCGAACTTCAGCGGCGTCTTGTACGCGCGAAGCGTGACAGCGCTCGTGCTGATCTTGTAGTAGGTGGTCTCGTCGGTGTACGACGCGGTCACGGCACCGAAGTCGGTGTCGATGGCGATCTGACCGTTGACCGGGTCGGTGAAGGTGCCCGTCGGGGCGAGCTGCAGCCGGAAGACGCTCGGCTGGGCGAAGGACACCTTGACCTTGGCCGTGCCCGCGGTGATGTCGAAGGTACTTCCGGACTGGCTGAAAGCCGTGACGTTCCCGATCGTCGCGGGCGCGGCATGGGCAGGCGTGGTCGCCACAAAGGCAACCGAAGTGGCTATGGCTGTCGCGGCGAGTACTGATAGGCCGGTGCGTAGTCGCGTCCGCATAGGTACCTTCCGAGCAGGGGATCGCCACAGGGCAGGAGCGATCAATTTTGTTCATTTGTGCGCAGTTTCACGCATGTTCGCGCAATCGTGCGCCCCGCCTTCTTAACTGTCAAGAGCGACCTCAGAGCGTGATCGCAGGTCAACGGCATCATGATCAACAGCGGTCCGCACGTCGGCGACCGACCGCGCCGGAGCGGCCACGCGCCGTCGTGGGACATGTCTGACGTCATGCAGTGGTCTAGTAGAAAACAAAAAAGTCGCACCCGCCATGACCGGCGGGTGCGACTTTCGGCCTAGTGCCTTATACGACCGCTCAGGACAGCCGGGACTCGATCCACTTCACAACGGCGGCCGTGGTCTCCTCGACGGCCACATCGGTCGTGTCGAGCAGTTCCATCGGCGGTGAGGTCAATGCGGCATTGGTCTTCACCCAGGTATTGAACCCGAGCATGTCCGAGATGCGCCCCTCGTTCTGCCACCCCCGCCAAGCGGGCCGGGCGCGCAGCCGGGACGCGAGCACCTCATCGTCGGCGACCAGCGCCAGATAGTGGATGTCGGAGAACAGCACGCGCTCAGGGCGGTTCTCCAGCTGCGGCGGCGCGACCGTCCCGCAGAGCACGACCGGGCGACCGCTCTGGTGGATGGCGGCGATCATCCGCAGCCAGGCCCGGCGGAACGGCCCGAAGTCGTCGACCGGGTCCTGGATCGCCCCGATCCACAGGATGTCCTGTTCGAGCACCACGGCGCGGTCGCCCAGGTGCGCGGTCAAGCGGCGGCACACCGTGGACTTGCCGGTGCCGCTGGGTCCGGTCAGCACGAGAACCGGGAGCCGTCGGAACGGCTCCCGGTGCCCACACAACGCGCAGACCAGAATGTCGCCGTCGACCTGGGGAGTCTCAGTCCACTCGCCGCAGGCCGGGCAGATCATCGGGTTCAAGCGTCAGTCGAAGAGCTCTTCGAGGAAGCTCTTGCGCTTCTTCTTGTGGCCGTAGCCGCCGCCGTAGTGGCT
>DATLIA010000282.1:0-18253 GCA_035540215.1 Actinokineospora sp.
TTGTCGGGCTATCGGCGGATCCAGGTTTCCGCTGGGCGTGCCGCCGGAATGCCGCTCGTACTGGGTGTACTTGGGCGTTTCGGCGGTGCGGCCAGCGGGAAGCTGGGCCGTCGAGAGCCCGGCAACGTTCGTGGACACAGCTCTAGATCAGGGGCGCAGGAGGGGCTTGATCACCTCGCGGGCGTCCATCGCGGCGTAGGCGCCCGCGACCTCGGCCAGCGGGTACTCGGCGTCGAAGACCGGGCCCGGGTCGATCTTGCCCGAGAGGACGTCGACCAGCAGTTCCTCGATATAGGCGCGGACCGGAGCCACTCCCCCTGCGACGCCGATGTTGTCGCCGAACATCTGCGCCACGGGGAGTTCCGGTCCGCCCGCGGGGACGCCGACGTAGCCGACTCGGCCACCGGGGCGCGTCGAGTCGAGGGACTGCTGCATGGACTCCTTGGTACCGACGCACTCCAGGACCGCGTCGGCGCCGATGCCGCCAAGCAGCTCCTTCACCCGCGCGGCGCCTTCGTCGCCGCGTTCGGTGACGATGTCGGTGGCGCCGAACAGTCGGGCCACCCGTTGGCGGGCGTCATGGCGGGACATGACGATGATCCGCTCGGCACCCAGCCGGGACGCGGCCAGCGCCGCGCACAGGCCGACCGCGCCGTCACCGACGACGGCGACCGTGCTGCCGGGTCCGACGCCCGCGGACAGCGCGGCGTGGTGGCCGGTGCCCATGACGTCCGACAGGGACAGCAGGCCGGGGACCATCGCCGCGTCGGGCACCGCTGGCGTGGCGACCAGGGTGCCGTCGGCGAAGGGGGCCACGACGTACTCGGCCTGGGCGCCGTCGATGTCGTCGCCGTCGGCGGTCTGGCTGCCCCAGTACCCGCCGCGCACGCAGGAGGTGTGCACGCCGTTGCGGCAGTGCACGCAGTCGCCGTCGCTCACCGCGAACGGGGCGATGACGAAGTCACCCGCCTTGACCGTGCGGACCTCGGCGCCGACCTCCTCGACGATCCCGACGAACTCGTGCCCGATGCGCCGCGGCCGCGCGGTCGGCGAGATGCCCCGGTAGCCCCAAAGGTCGGACCCGCAGACGCAGGCCGCCACGACCCGCACCACCGCGTCGGTCGGGCGGTGCAGTCGCGGATCGGCGACGTCGGCGAGCCGGACATCCTTGGCACCATGCAGCATGGTCGCGCGCATTGCGGGGTTCTCCTTGGTGTGCCGAGTCGGAGGTTCGGCGCCGGATCCGGTGATCCGCGTGGTGGCTGGGCGCGCCGCGCGGAAGGCCGTAGTACCGGGTTGTACTTGGCCTTTCGCGCGGTGCGGCCAGGCGCCGCGCGGGCGCCGGAGGTGGGGTCGAACCTCCGGCTCGGGACACTATCGGCCGAGCACCCTGGTGAGGGCGCCCAGAACGAGTTCGACGCGGTCGAGGCGGGCGTTGTGGCCCATGAGCCCGATCCGCCACACGCTAGTTGCGAACGCGCCCGCGCCCGCGCCTATTTCGACGTTGTACTCATTGAGGAGGACCGACCGGACCTTCGCCGAGTCGACACCGTCCGGGACGCGGACCGTGGTGAGCTCGGGAAGCCGGTGGCCGTCGGCGGCGAACAGGTCGAGCCCGAGGTCGACCAAGCCTTCCTGGAGCCGCTGACCGGCGGCGCGGTGCCGCTCGAAGACCGCGTCGAGGCCCTCGTCCAGCACGCGGCCGAGCCCGGCGTGCAGGGAGGCGATCATGGCGACGGGCGCGGTGTGGTGGTAGGTCCGGCCGCCGTTGGAGCCGTCGACGTAGGCGCCGATGAGGTTCAGGTCGAGATACCAGGTCGGCGGGTGTTCGTTGCGCCGCTCCCAGGCCCGCGGTGACACGGTGAACGGCGCGAGACCCGGCGCGACACTGAGGCACTTCTGCGTGCCGGAGTACGCGATGTCCACGCCCCAGCCGTCGATGTCGACCTCGATCCCGGCCAGCGAGGTGACACAGTCGGCCAGGACCAGCGCACTGTCGTCCCGCGCGTGCACCGCGGCGGCGAGCGCGGCGATGTCGCTGCGCACCCCGGTCGAGGTCTCCGCGTGCACCGCCCCGACCAGCCGCGGCGCCGGGTGCGCGGCCAGCATCCGCTCGACGTCGACCGGCTGCCCCCACTCGTGGTCGACGCGCACGACCACGGCGCCGTAGCGACCGGCCACGTCGACCATCCGCTCGCCGAACAGGCCGTTCACGCCGACGACGACGGTGTCGCCCGGTCGGACGAAGTTGGCGAACGCCGCCTCCATGCCGATGGAGCCCGTGCCGGAGAGCGGCAGGGTCCGGGTGTTGTCGGTGCCCCAGACCGTGCGCAGCCGCGCACAGGTCTCGTCGAGCACGCGGAGGAACTCGGGGTCGAGGTGCCCGAGCAGCGGGGCGGCCAGCGCGGCGGTCGCCTCCGGGTACGGGTTCGACGGGCCGGGGCCGAGCAGGACGCGATCAACCAGTGCCATGCCCCGCACCCTACGTACGGACCACGGCCTCCGCCGCGACCGGGGCGGGCACCGCGGTTGGTGCCGGTCGCTCCTTTTCGAAGAACGACCGGACGATGATGCCGATGGCGTAGGGCACCAGGTCGCGGCCCCGCCGCCACAGCCACGGGATGCCCTTGATGATCAGCCAGGCGATGTGCTCGGCCTTGTTGGCGGGCCTGCCGCCCTCACAGACCATGCTGACCGGGTTCGGCACCGCGCACCCGGTGCCCGCGAGCAGCTCGGCGAACCCGGTGGCGAGCATCCGGTGGCCCAGCTCCGACGGGTGCAGCCGGTCGACGGCCCACGAACTCGTGTCATAGGCGCCGGGCAGCCGGTCGAGGTCAAGGCACGGCGCTCCAGTGACGGCGACGACCTCGTCGATGACCTCGTTGAGCCGCGCGATCCTGGTCCGCAGCGCCCGGCGCAGCGGGCCGGGGATGCGGAACACCAGCCCGTGGTCGTGGTAGCGCGCGAGGACCACGACCGCACCCTGCGCGTTGAGCGTGGTGACCACGTGGACCAGGTCGGCCCGGATCTGCGCGGGATCGAAGTCCGACCGCAGGGTGTCATTCATCCCCGCGATCAGGATCGCCGCGTCCGGCCGAGCCAGCAGCGCGGGCGCGAGCTGCCGCTCCCGCACACACGCGATCCGCGCCCCGGTGAAGGACACATTCTCGATCTCGGCGCCAAGGGCGCCCGCCAACAGCGGGCCGACCCCGCGCCACCCACCCCGGGGTAGCGGATCACCCACCCCGAACGTCGTGGAATCCCCAAGCACGGCGAGCCGCGTCGCCGTCCATGCCGAGGTAAACGCCTCCGCTGTCACGGGCTAAACCATCGAGCCCGCCAGCGCCGATCGGGTGAGATCAGGGTGTCCGCCGAGGGACTGGTCAGCGAAGAATCGGTGCCGCCCGCAGCCACGAAGATCGACAGAAACACCAGGTGGAGCGGCGGCTAACGCGCGCCAACCAGGGGTGTTCATCGAGCGGACGCGGGCGGCGGGAGTGGGGGGACGTGACTGGGCAACAGACCAGGACATGACCGGGAGCGGGACCGCAGCGGAACAGAAGGCTGGGCGGAAGCCGGGCTGGCTGGCCGGGCTGGGATCGCCCAACCTCACCCGATGGTGCGCACGCAACCACCAACCACCAGGAAACCCGCCCACTAACAGCCCGCGGGCAAGCCCGCCACAAGCCACAAGCCCGCTCACTGAAACGCCGGATACATCTCCAACGTCCGCGTCCCGAACTCCCGCTTCATCGCCGCGACCACCGCGTCAGCATGCTCAGCCACCACATCGACCTTCGCCCGCCGAGCCGCCTTCGCCAAATCCACCCACCGAGCCACCAGCACGTCACTCTGATGCGGAGTGTCCACCGCCCCGCCAGATCCCAGCTGCTCGATGTCCGGCACCGTCAAGTACTGCCACGTCGTCAGCCAAACCCAGAACACCTGCGCGTCCAGCAGCCTCGGCATCAGCACGGCGTCATCGTCGAGATCGGCCCACATCACCCGCACTTCGGCCCGCCAGGCTGCCAACATCGCGTCCGTCATCCCAGGTGGGAGGGCGTAGGCGCACCAGCAGGACGGGAACGGCACGGTCAGGTACGCCGCGTCGAACATGATGTTGCGGACGCAGCCGCCCTCGAAGTCGAGGAACCGGACGCCGCGGCTGGTGATCAGGTTGTTGTCCGGGCACGAGTCCGACGGGCTGAACGCCCGGTGCCGGGTCGCGTCCAGCAGCGCCAGCGTCGAGTGGGCGTGGTCGACGGCGTCGGTCGAGGTCGCGACGCCGAACTCCGCGGCCAGCAGTGACGGCAGCGCGGCGACGGCGGTCGGACCGTGTTCGGACAGCGGGTCCTTGGCACTCGGTGGGCTGAGGCGGCGCAGCAGCGCGTCGAAGTCGGCTTCGCGGCCCGCCGTGGTGGCGTGCAGGCGGCCCAGCGACCTGGCCCAGGACAGGAGCGCGCCCTCAGCGGCGCGGGCGTCGGTGCCGTGCAACTTGCCCGCGAGGGTCGGAGCGCGGCCCAGGTCTTCCATCACCAGCAGGTGTGAGTCGCTGTCGTGGGCGAAGAGCTCGGGACACATCCGGTCTTCCGCGGTGAGCGCGGTGAAGAGCTGATAGCTGACCGCCTCGCGGATCCAGCTGTCGCGTGGCGTGGTGCCCTCGGGGCGGATGTAGCGCTTGACCGCGAGGGTGCGCGGTAAGGAGAACGGGCTGGAGGCGACCTTCACCCGCAGCACGATCGAGCGGTCACTCCCGCCGAGGTCCTCCGGCTCAGCCAGGTGGATGCGGGCCCCGAAGCGCTTGCTCAGCACCGACTCGGCGGCGACGACGGTGGCCAACACCTCCGCCTGCGGATCCGGTGGCGAAGCGGTGGCGCCTGCCTCCGGCGGGTCGGCGGTGATCTCCACACTCATCTCCTCTGACCCTACTCCCGATCGTAGGTCCCCGACCCAGGGTCTGGTTGTCCCCGAGACCGTAGTGGTACAGGGCGATCCAGCGGGAGGGGCCTGTCAAGAAATAACGGTGTACCCAAAACGGGAGATTTCTATTCGCGATCCGCGGAACTCATCCAAGAGACAGCGGCCGGGTGGCGTCGTCGCCCGTCGGCTTGTTGTTACGCAGCAGAAGCACGAGCGCGGCGGCCACCACGATGCCGACCAGGTTGACCAGCAGCTGGCCCGCCGACTCGAGTACGCGCTGCCACTCGCCGAGGATGGCCGCGACGGCGATATAGCCCGCGGCGGGAACGGTCGTGACCGAGATGAACACGCCGACGAGGGCCGCCGACTTGGCCGACGTCATCGACAGCATCCCGGCCGCGCCCGCGAGCACGGCGACGATGAGCGACCAGGGTCCGACCTGGTAGACGAAGTCGACATTGTGGTTGCCGAGGATCGCGCTCGCGTCGAACAGCCCGGCGAGCGAACCCAGCCAGGTGCCCGCCGCGGTGATCGCGATGGCGATGACGAAGCCGAGCCCCAACGCGGCGGACGCGCGTTTGACCAGGTCGAAGCGGCGCCGGACCAGGCCGACGGCGACCGCGGCCAGCGGGCCGAACTCGGGGCCGACGACCATCGCGCCCACGATGGTGACCGGCGAGTCGGTGATGACGCCGACCGCGGCGAGCAGGCACGCGATGGTCAGGAACGCCAGGTAGGTGATGTTGAGCCGGGACTCCTCGCCGGTGCGTGCGACGAGTTCCTCCCAGACCACGGCGTCGGCCGCGTCGCCGGGCGCGCGGTCCTCGGCGAGGTCGGCGGCGTCGGACAGAGCGGTGTCGATCTGTTCGAGGGTGATGCCGCCGCTGTGATCGATGCCCAGCGCGCACAGCGCGGCCAGGATCTCGTCGGTCGCCTCACGGGCGACGTCGGCCTCGACCACGTCACCCTTCGGCTCGATCGCGGCGCCCGGGAAATGCACAAGGTGGGTCGCGCCGACGTGCTCGCGCAGAAGCGCGAGCACGTCGGCGGTCGACTCGGTCGGGCTGACGACCCTGAGGTGGAGCATCTACGCGTTCTGCTCGCCCTTTACGACGGGCTTCGCGTCGACGCCCGCCTCCTTGCGCTGCTCCGGGGTGATCGGGGCGGGCGCGCTGGTCAGCGGGTCGTAGCCGCCGCCGGACTTCGGGAAGGCGATGACCTCGCGGATGGACGGCTCACCGGCGAGCAGGCCGACGATGCGGTCCCAGCCGTAGGCGATGCCGCCGTGCGGGGGCGGGCCGTAGGCGAAGGCGTCGAGCAGGAAGCCGAACTTCTCCTGCGCGTCCTCCTCGCTGATGCCCATCAGCTTGAAGACGCGCTTCTGCACGTCCTTGTTGTGGATACGGATCGACCCGCCGCCGATCTCGTTGCCGTTGCAGACCATGTCGTAGGCGTAGGCCAGGGCGTTGCCCGGGTCCTCCTCGAACCGGTCGATCCACTCCGGGTTGGGCGAGGTGAACGCGTGGTGCACCGCGGTCCACTGGCCGGAGCCGGTTGGGATATCGCCTGCACCGACGGCGGCGGAGGCCTCCTCGAACAGCGGGGCGTCGACGACCCAGACGAACGACCAGGCCGACTCGTCGATCAGGCCGCAGCGCTTGCCGATCTCCAGGCGGGCGGCGCCCAGCAGGGCCCGCGCGTCGGACTTGGTGCCCGCGCCGAAGAAGATGCAGTCGCCCGGCTCGGCGCCCGCGGCCTTGGCGAGGCCTTCACGCTCGGCGTCGGACAGGTTCTTGGCGACCGGGCCGCCGAGGGTGCCGTCCTCGAGGACGAGGACGTACCCGAGGCCCTTCGCGCCACGCTGCTTGGCCCACTCCTGCCAGGCGTCGAGCTGCTTGCGCGGCTGGCTCGCGCCGCCCGGCATGACCACGGAGCCCACGTAGGGCGCCTGGAACACGCGGAACGGGGTGTCGGCGAAGAACTCGGTCAGCTCGGTGAGTTCGAGGTCGAAGCGCAGGTCCGGCTTGTCGCTGCCGTAGCGCGCCATCGCCTCCAGGTACGGGATGCGCTGGATGGGCTTGGGGATCTCGTAGTCCGCCAGCTCCTTCCACAGCGCGCTGATGATGCGCTCGCCCAGTGCGATGACGTCGTCCTGCTCGACGAAGGACATCTCGATGTCGAGCTGGGTGAACTCGGGCTGCCGGTCGGCGCGGAAGTCCTCGTCGCGGTAGCAGCGGGCGATCTGGTAGTACCGCTCCAGGCCGCCGACCATGAGCAGCTGCTTGAACAGCTGCGGCGACTGCGGCAGGGCGTACCAGGAGCCGGGGGCCAGCCGGGCCGGGACCAGGAAGTCGCGGGCGCCCTCGGGGGTGGACTTGGTCAGGGTCGGGGTCTCGACCTCGACGAAGCGCTCGTCGTGCAGCACCGTGCGGGCGATCCGGTTGGCCTCGCTGCGCATCCGCAGCGCCCTGGCCGGGCCGGAGCGGCGCAGGTCGAGGTAGCGGTGGCGCAGACGGGTCTCCTCGCCGACGGTCAGGTGGTCGTCGAGCGGGAAGGGCAGCGGGGCGGACTCGCTGAGCACCTCGAGCTCGGTGACCATGACCTCGATCGCGCCGGTCGGGATCTCCGGGTTGTCGTTGCCGTCGGGGCGCGCGGCGACCTCGCCGACGACCTTGACGCAGAACTCGGCGCGCAGCCGGTGGGCGCGCTCGGCCATCTCACCCTCGCGGAAGACGATCTGGGCGACGCCGGAAGCGTCGCGCAGATCGATGAAGATCACGCCGCCGTGATCGCGCCTGCGGGCCACCCAGCCGGTGAGGGTGATGGTCTGCCCAGCGTGCTCGGCGCGGAGGGTTCCGGCCTCGTGCGTGCGGATCACGGGTGAGGTGCTCCTGTTCCAGATCTTGGGACGCCGTACTGGAGAATGATGGACCAGTCGGCAGGTGTAAGGGTCAGGCTAGCCAATAGTCCCCGGCCGGTGTCGACCAGGTTTCGACCTGCTCGTCAGCTGCCTTAGGACCTGGTGTGACGCGATGGCCGACGACCATCGGAGTCAGCCATCCGTGGCAAGCGTTTGGGCCATTCGGGGGCATAGTCACACACCCATGTGGGCTATCTAGTCACCGTAGGCAGCGAATTGGTTACCCACGAATTAACATTGGCGCTACCCATTGGGACTGCCAAGACGTACTGTGACCACCAGGGCGTAAGGGGTAACCCAGGGAGTGAACATGGGTAGCGGTATCACCCGCGAGCCAGTTCGTGAACTTCACCAGAACGGGAGTGTCCGCCATGCGATGACGGCAGAGCCGGACTCCATGGCGGCGGACGCGTTCCCGACGGCACTGAGAGCGGCCATCCAGGCCAGTGGCCTGAGCCTTGACCGCATCCAGTACCGACTGCGGGCACGCGGCGTCTCGATCAGCGTGACGGCACTGAGCTACTGGCAGTCGGGCAGACGTAGGCCGGAACGGGCCGAGTCGCTGGCCGCGCTGGGTCACCTGGAGGACGTTCTGTGCGTGCCGACGGGGTCGCTCATCGCGCTGCTCGGCCCGCCGCGTCCGCGCGGTCGGGTCAACCGTGAGTCCTCGCGACTGACGGTGGAGGCACTGTGGGGCAACAGCGAGCCGGTCTCGCAGTTGCTCAAGCGGATCGACTTCACCACCGACGCGGCCATGACCAAGCTCAGCCAGCACGACCGGATGGTCATCGCCGCCGACCGCGGTGAGAAGTCCATCCACATCCGTCAGGTCTTCCGTGCCGAACACGACGGCGCCGACCGGACGGTCATGGTCTACGACCTGGAGCGTCCAGGTCGACCGTTCCCAACCATCGTGGCCGGGGAGAACTGCACCCTCGGCCGGTCCGCGCACGACGCGGGCGCCGGTCTGGTGGCGGCGGAGTTCCTGCTCGCGCAGCCGCTGAGCCGGGGCGAGACCGCCATCGTGGACTACGAGCTGCGTCACCCCGGGCCGCCGTATTCGCGCGGTGACGACAGCTACTGCCGCAAGTTCACCACGCCGGTGCGCGAGTTCGTCCTCGAACTGCGCTTCGACCCGCTTGCGCTGCCCGCGTACCTGGAGCAGTACACAGTGGACAGCGACGAGCAGGTGACCAACCGGCGCAAGCTGGAGATCACACCCGACGGCAAGGCGCACACGGTGGCGCTGGACTTCGGTCCGGGCATCCTGTGCGTGCGGTGGGAGTGGGCCAACTAGCAGCATCGGATCGGGCGGGCCGAGGGGATTCCCTCGGCCCGCTCAGTCATTTCCAGCGAGTCTCAGCGCGTGCGAGATCGGGTATGAATTCGGTTCATTCGCCGAATCACAGCAATGTCAGCTGCTCCTGTGCCATCGGCACATCCGGGGCGCCGGTGGGCAGGCTGCCGCGTGGCCACCGGGGCTCGGGGATATCGGGTCCGGCGAAACCGTGCTTGCGCAGCAGGGGCCCGACCCGGGTGCCCAGCGCGCGGCGGTAGCGGATGTCGGCGTTGGTGCCGGTGCCGTAGATCCGGCGGTATAACGGCACCAGGGCGGGATGGTCCCTGGCCAGCCACGCGGCGAACCACTCACGGGCGCCGGGGCGCAGGTGCAAGGGAAGTACTGTGACGCCGGTTGCGCCCACCTGGGCTATCTGCGCCAGCAGGGCGTCGAGTTGTTCGGCGGTGTCGGTGAGGCCAGGCAGGACCGGGGCGACCATCACCGCGCACGGCAGGCCCGCCTCCCGGGCCCGGCGGACCAGTTCCAGCCTGGCCTGCGGGCTCGCGGTGCCCGGCTCAAGACCCCGCTGGACGTCGCGGTCCAGCAGGGCGATCGACACGCCGAGGCCGACCGGGACGTCCGCGCTGACCGCCGAAAGCAGCGGCAGGTCGCGGAAGAGCACAGTGCCCTTGGTCAGGATGGAGAACGGGGTGCCCGAGTCGGCGAGGGCGCGGATGATGCCCGGCATCAGCTGGTAGCGCCCCTCGGCGCGCTGGTATGGGTCGGTGTTGGTGCCCATGGCGACGTGTTCGCGCTTCCAACTCGGCGCGCGGAGCTGGCGGGCCAGCACCTCGGGGGCGTTGACCTTGACCACGATCTGGCTGTCGAAGTCCTGCCCGGCGTCGAAGTCCAGGTAGGTGTGGGTCTTTCGGGCGAAGCAGTTGTGGCTCACGACACCGTTGGCGATGAAGTCGCCGGTGCCGGTGGTGATGTCGAACAGCGGCAGCGACATCCCCATGGGCCGGATCTCCACGACGCCGAGCCGGGCCGCCGACTTGATGGCCGCGTCGGTGATCGTGCGTTTGGCGGTGACCGCGGGGCCGATGGTGTGGAACAGCCGCAGGTGTTCGGCGAGACCGCCGTCGACCCGCACGCAGCACCGTCCGCCGGGCGCCCGTCGCTCCTCGACGGCCAGCTGGAAACCAAAGCGCGCCAACGCTTCCAGGACCGCCGCGGCCGTGCGCTCGCCCAGGTTGGCGAAGCGGACGATGCGGTGGGCGTAGCCGCCGTCGGCGTCGAACGCGCCCGCCAGCAGGCCTTTGCGCCACTCGTCGGTCGGCTCGTCCGGCCACTCGACCGGCAGGCTCAGGCCGAGGTCGTCGAGCAGGTAGGCCGAGACCCTGGCCTCGACCTGTTCAGCGGGCGCGGCGCCACCGTCGCCCCTGGCGACGCCGCACAGATAGCCCCTGCGGTAGTCGGCGGTGTCCTTGGGCGGCGCGGCGAACTTCCCCGTGCCCATCAGCTTGTTGCCGACGGTCAGGTGTGGCCTGCGGTCCGGCCCCGCCACCGCCCCGGTGACGTGTTTCCAGCCGCGCTCGGTGAGGAACCGGTGGTCGCCGCTGGCGATGAGCACGGTGCCGTCCTGCAGCGTGACGCGATACGCGGGTTTGACGGTGGACCAATGGTCACGCACCTCCGTCGTCACGTAGTGCCGGTAGCTGCCGCGCCGCTCGGTGCCGTAGACCCGGTCGCCGACGCGCAGCGCGGAGATCGGCTTGGTGGTGCCGTCGGCCATCAGGATCGGGGTGTCGCCGTGCAGGCAGTAGCTGCACGCGTGCGAGCAGCCCCGGTACGGGTTGACCGTCCAGTCGAACGGCAGCGACGAGGCGCCCGCGACCCGGTTCAGCACGGACTTGGCGAGCACCTCGTGAAAGACCGTGCCCGCGAACTCCGGGTCCGTACGCTGCGCACCAACCCGGGGAGGCCAGGTAGGACCTGGTCGCCGCCCGCCGCCAACTGCCCGTCCCATCGCACGACACAAGTCGAACACATGTTCGAACAGGTGTCAACGAACGGAGGCCCCGTGTCCCTCGATCAGGTACTCGATCCGTTGCGGGCCACCGCGTTCACCCTGTTCGGCGCGCCCACATCGTGGATGGAGGTGATCGGGTTCCTGACCGGCGCGCTGTGCGTGTGGCTGGTAGCCAGGCAGAACGCGTGGAACTGGCCGATCGGCATCGCCAACAACGTCGCGTTCTTCGCCCTGTTCATGACCGCCGGCCTCTACGCCGACGGCTGGCTGCAGGTCGTCTACCTCGGACTCGCGGTCTACGGCTGGTGGGCGTGGCTGCGCGGCGGCGACCACCACTCGACCCTGCCGGTCTCCGCGACCACGGCTGCCCAGTGGCGCGCGCTCGCCGTCATCGGGGTGGCCGCGACGGCCGCGCTGACCTGGATCCTGGTGGTGGCCACCGATTCCAGCGTCCCCTTCCCTGACGCGGCCACCACAGTCCTGTCGCTGCTGGCGACCTGGGGACAGGCGCGCAAGAAGGTCGAGTGCTGGTGGCTGTGGATCACCGCTGACGTCGTCTATGTGCCGCTCTACGCCTACAAGGGCCTCTGGCTCACCGCGATCCTGTACGTCGGCTTCATAGGCCTATGCGTAGTCGGCCTGCGCGCCTGGCGGGCAGACCTGCGCTCCCCCGCCCTGGCCGCCGCGTGACTCACCGGCACGCCCTTGTACTGGGCAAGTTCTATCCACCGCACGCCGGACACCACCACCTCATCCGGTCAGCCGCCGCCGTGGCCGAGCGCACGACCGTCGCCGTGCTCGGGTCGAGCGTCGAGTCCCTGTCGATCGCCGACCGGGTCCGCTGGATCGCCGACGAGCACGCGGGCGACCGCGGCGTCGCAGTGCTGGGCGACCTCGACGACCATCCCGTCGACTACCACGACGACGCGATCTGGGACCTGCACATGGGTGTCATCCGGTCCGTCCTGGCCCGCCGCGCCATCGCCGACGGCGACCCGACGGGCGCGCCGGTCGATGTCGTGTTCACCAGTGAGCACTATGGCGCCGAACTGGCCGCTCGCCTCGGCGCCAAGCACGTCCAGCTCGACCTCGACCGCACGCAGTTCCCCGTGTCGGGCACCGCGGTGCGCGCCGACCCGGTCGGCCAGTGGGAGTTCCTCGCGCCCGCGACCCGGGCCGGGCTCGCCGCGCGGATCGTGGTCGTCGGCGCCGAGTCGACCGGCACCACGACGCTGTCCAAGGCGCTCGCCGAGCACTACGGCGCACCATGGGTGCCCGAGCACGGCAGGCTGCACACCGAGGAGAAGCTGGCCGCGGCGGTCGCGCTCACCGGGAACGCCGATCCGGCCGCCCTGGTGTGGACACTCGGCGACTTCCTCGACGTCGCCGCCCGGCAGGCCGCCGCCGAGGACGCCGCCGCGACCGAGCCCGTGCTGATCTGCGACAACGACCCGTGGGCGGCCACGGTGTGGGGCGAGCGCTACCTGGGCCGCGAGCACCCCGAGATCGCCGCGGGCGACCGCAGGCCCGCGCTCTACCTGCTCACCGACCACGTCGGCGTCCCGTTCGAGCAGGACGGCTGGCGCGACGGCGAGCACCTGCGCGGCTGGATGACCGCCCGCTTCGTCCACGGCCTGCGCGATCGCGGCGTGCCGTGGGTGCTGCTGACCGGCAACCACGAGCACCGACTGCGCCAGGCCATCCGCGCCTGCGATGCCGCGATCAGAGACAAATTCACCTTCGCCGACCCACTCTAGATTTACAAAAGTCTCCCTCTTGTCAAATGGCGTTTACAAACCTTATGGTTTTGTCAAACGACAGCCGGGGAGGCGAGGACCATGTCGACGGAGACATCAGGCACCATCCCGCAGGGCTCGACCGAGGCCTGGAGGGACGGAAAGCGCTACCTGTGGCTGATCGGCCTGGTGGTGCCCTCGCTCGCCTTCATCGCGATCGGCCTGTACTACGCCACCGGCTGGGGCATCTTGCTCTGGCTGGGCCCCGTGGTGATCCTGGGCATCGTCCCGGCCATCGACCTGATCGCCGGCCTCGACCGGACCAACCCACCGGACGACGTTCTCGAGGCGCTGGAGAACGACAAGTACTACCGCTGGATCACGTACGCGTTCCTGCCCATCCAGTACGCGGGCTTCATCGCCGCCTTCTGGATGATCGGCACCACGGACATGTCGACGTTCGCCAAGATCGGCCTGGCCATCTCGATCGGCTGTATCGGCGGCATCGGCATCAACACCGCGCACGAACTGGGCCACAAGAAGGAGAGCCACGAGCGCTGGCTGTCCAAGGTGGCGCTGGCGCAGAGCTTCTACGGCCACTTCTACATCGAGCACAACCGCGGCCACCACGTGCGGGTGGCGACGCCGGAGGACCCGGCCAGCAGCCGCGTCGGCGAGAACTTCTACCAGTTCTGGCCGCGCACGGTCGGCGGCTCGCTGAAGAGCGCGTGGCGGCTGGAGAAGAAGCGCTACGCGCGCCGCGACCAGCACCCGTACCGGATCGGCAATGACGTGATCAACGCGTGGCTGATGTCGGCGGTGCTGTGGGCGGGCATGACCGTCGCCTTCGGCGTGGAGATCCTGCCGTACCTGGTCATCCAGGCCGTCGTGGGCTTCTCGCTGCTCGAGGTCGTCAACTACATGGAGCACTACGGGATGCTGCGCCAGAAGGTCGGCGACCCGGACAAGCGGCGCTACGAGCGCGTAAAGCCCAGCCACAGCTGGAACTCCAACAACGTCGCCACCAACGTGCTGCTCTACCACCTGCAGCGGCACAGCGACCACCACGCCAACCCGACCCGCCGCTACCAGACCCTGCGCGACTTCGAGGAGTCGCCGGTGCTGCCGACCGGCTACGCGGGCATGATCGTCCTGGCGCTGATCCCGCCGCTGTGGCGCCGGGTCATGGACTTCCGGGTGCTGTGCCACTTCGACGGCGACATGGGCCGGGCCAACATCTCCCCGCGCAAGCGGGCCAGGATCCTGGCCGAGTACGACGCCCCCGTGTCCGCCACCGAGCCCGCCGACGTGCGGATCGAGCGCTCCCGGGTGACCGAGGTGGCCGCCCACCACGCGGGCCAGTGCCCCGGCTGCGGCTACGTCTACGACGAGTCCGTCGGCGACCCGCGCGAGGGCTTCCCGGCCGGGACGCCGTGGAGCGCGGTGCCCGACTCGTGGTGCTGCCCGGACTGCGGCGTCCGCGAGAAAGTGGACTTCGTCCCAGTCACCCGGGTCAGCGCGTGAGGGCTACCTAGAATGACTGTCATGACCGCGGTCAGTTCGGCCGAGATGGCCCCCCACCGGCAACGCATCATCGCCGCCGCGGCCGAGCTGACCGTGACGTCGGGCTGGGCGTCGGTGACCATGTCCCGGCTGGCCGACATGGTCGGCGTGAGCAGGCAGACGGTCTACAACGAGATCGGCTCCAAGCCCGCCCTGGCCGAGGCCATGGTGCTCGACGAGTTGGCTCGGTTCCTCGCGGTGGTCAACGCCGCGTTCGAGCGGCACCCCGCCGACCTCATCCCCGCGATCAACGACGCCGTGCGTGGGGCGCTGGAGCTGGCCCAGGGCAACACCCTGCTGCACGCGATCGTGTCGGCCACCCACGGCGCTGACACCGAGCTGCTGCCACTGCTGACCACCCACGCCGGGTCCCTGCTGGACACCGCCAAGGGAGTCGTCGCCGAGCGGCTGCGGCCGTTCGACCTGCCGCTGGACGACCGCGAGCGCGAGACCGTGATCGACATGGTCGTGCGGCTCGTGCTGAGCCATGTCATGCAGCCGTCGGGCACCCCCGCGCAAACCGCCAAGGACATCGCCTGGATCGCCGGGCGGGTCCTGGCCGGGTGAGCGCGCCCTGTCCTGAGAGACGGCTACCACCAGGAGTTTGCCGGATGGCTCACTCCCAGAACTGATTAGGATTGGGCGGTGGATGACTGGGACACGCAGCCGATCCCGCGGGTCCCGGCTGATCATGAGCGCGACAGCGCCCGCGAGCGGGACGGCGAGCGCCGAACCGGCCGCCGCGGCGGCGATGCCGGCCATGGCCATTCACACAGCCACGGTCCGGCCGCTCCGGCGTCGGTACGGGTCCGCAGACTGCTGATCGCGCTGGTGGCGCCGTTCGCGCTCGCCGCGGTCGTCGGCGTCGCGCTGCTGTTCCCCAGCGGCGACGGCCCGAAGGCGGTCGGCCAGCAGCCGGTCCTCGGCACGATCTCCGCGACCCAGGCGGGCGCCTGCGGCGAGGGCGACGACAAGCAGTGCCTGACCGTCACGGTGGAGATGACCGACGGCAAGGCGGCGGGCAGCGACATCCGCACAACCGTCCCCCTGGAACCGAGCACTCCACGGTTCGCTGTGGGCGACGACGTCGTCCTCGCCTACAGCGGCGGTGACCCGCTCAGCGGCGGGTCCTACCAGCTGGTCGACTTCCAGCGCGGTGTCCCGCTGGCCGTGCTGGCCGCGCTCTTCGCCATCGCTGTGCTCATCCTCGGCCGCTGGCAGGGGCTCAAGGCGCTGGTGTCGCTGGGGTCGACGTTCGCGGTGCTGCTGCTGTTCATCCTCCCGGCGATCCTGCGCGGGGAGAATCCGCTGCTCGTGGCCGTGGCGGGCGCGGGTGTGATCATGTTCGTCGTCCTCTATCTGACGCATGGGCTGTCCGCGCGCACGACGACCGCAGTGCTGGGCACCATGGTGAGCCTGGCCCTGATCGGCGGACTCAGCGCCGTGTTCGCCGCGTCGGCCAAGCTGACCGGCCTGGACGACGAGACAGCCAACCTGGTCGGGTCCCTCGGCACCCCGATCGACACCCGCGGCCTGCTCCTGGCGGGCATCGTGATCGGCGCGCTCGGTGTCCTCGACGACGTCACCGTCACCCAGACCAGCGCGGTCTGGGAACTGCGCGCGGCCAACCCGGCCCTTGGCTGGCGCGAGCTGTACGCCGCGGGCGGGCGCATCGGCCGCGACCACGTGTCGTCGGCAGTGAACACGCTGGTCATGGCCTACGCGGGCGCCGCGCTCCCGGTCCTGCTGTACTCCTCGATCTCCGGGGTCGGGCTGGGCACGATCCTGGGCTCCCAGTCGATCGCGCAGGAGATCGTGCGGACGCTGGTGGGCAGCATCGGACTGGTCGCGGCCGTCCCCGTCACCACCGCGATCGCCGCGTGGGTGGCCGTCCACGAGGACTAGCGGCCCGCGGCATACCCCTGCATGCCGCGCGGGTTGGCCGCGGCGCGCAGCAGGCCGTCGCCACGGCCGACCGCGCACATCCGGCCCAGCGACCACGGACCGGCGTCGATCACCCGGTGTCCGCGCCGCGTGAGGTCGTCCAGGACGTCCGCGCCCAGCCGCGACTCGGCGTAGACCTCACCCGGGCTGCTCGACCGCGGATAGAACGAGCTGGGGAACGCCGTGGAGTGCCAGGTCGGCGCGTCGATCGCGGCCTGCAGGTTCAGCCCGCCCAGGGTGTGGGCCAGCCAGAAGCAGAGCTGCCACTGGTCCTGGCCGTCGCCGCCGGGGGTACCGAACGCCAGCGCGGGGCCGCCCGCGTGCAGCGCCATGGTCGGCGTAAGGGTGATCCGTGGCCGTTTGCCGCCCACCAGGGAGTTCGGCAGGCCCTCGGTCAGCCAGAACATCTCCGCGCGCGAGTTGAGGCAGAAGCCCAGCCCGGGGACGGTCGGCGAGGACTGCAGCCACCCGCCGGACGGGGTCGCGGAGATCATGTTCCCGTGCCGGTCCACGACGTCCACGTGCACCGTGTCGCCCCTGGTCCGGCCGTCACGCGTGATGACGTGCTCGCCGACCTCGACCGACCGCTGGACCTCGCGCGGCGCGGGCGGCTCCGGCAGCAGCGGCACCCGCCCGCCGGGTGATCCCGGACGCAGCTCGAAGGACGCCGTGTCGGTGACCAGCTTCCGGCGTTCGGCCGCGTAGGAGCGCGACAGCAGGTCGTCCAGGGGCACGTCGGTGTCGCCGTACCAGGCCTCTCGATCGGCGAAGGCGAGCTTTGCGCACTCCAGTACGGCGTGGACGGTCGCGGCCGTGGGCAGTCCATCCATATAGGACAGGTCGAAGCCCTCCAGCAGGCGGAGCTGTTGCAGGAGAACGGGTCCCTGGGTCCACGCACCACACTTCGCCACGGTCCAGTCGCCGTGGTCGATCGACACCGCGTCCTCATAGGTCGCCGACCACGTCGCCATGTCCTGCCCGGTCAGCAGGCCCGCGTGTGCTCGCCCGGAGCTGTCGCGCCGAGCGGTGCGACAGAACGCGTCGATCTCCTCGGCCACGAATCCCTGGGACCAAGCGGCACGGGCCGCGTCGATGCGGGCCTCCCTGGTCGGACCGACGGCCTCGGCGAGCAGCCGCTCCCAGGTGTCGGCGAGGACGGGGTTGGCGTGTCGGTCGCCGCGCACGCCGAGCCAGTGCGCCGACGTCGGCCAGTGGTCGGTGAACAGGTCGCGTACCTGGTCGATGACGGCCGGGATGGCCGGGACCAGCGGGTAGCCGTGACGCGCATATGAGATCGCGTAGCGCAGCACATCGGCCAGTGATTTCGTCCCGTGGTCGCGCAGAAGCAGCAGCCAGGCGTCCCACGATCCCGGCACGGTGGCGGCGAGCAGGCCCGCGCCGGGGATCAGGTCGAGACCGAGGTCGCGGTAGTGGCCGATGGTCGCCGCGGCCGGTGCAACGCCCTGCCCGCACAACACGCGCGGGGTGGGGTCGGCCGCGGTGGCGAACAGGGCGGGGACCTCGCCGCCGGGGCCGTTGAGGTGCGGCTCGACGACCTGGAGGGCCAGCCCTGCGGCGACGGCGGCGTCGAACGCGTTGCCACCGGCCTCGAGGGTCGCCATGCCGGCCGCGGAGGCCAGCCAGTGGGTGGAGGCGACCATTCCGAACGTGCCGGCGAGCTCGGGCCGGGTGGTGAACACCTGGTCACCGTAGGCGGGCGCTGGGGAGACCGCGGGTCGGCGGGAGAGTGCGCCGCAGCGGGGGAAGACGCTGCGGGCGGAATCGTGGGCGGAATCGTGGGCGCGATCGGGGGTGAGATCGCGGGCGGGATCGTGGGCGTGCTCGGCATCTCCCGGAGC
>DATLIA010000283.1:0-24976 GCA_035540215.1 Actinokineospora sp.
GCCGCCACCGAAACCGCCCGCCGAGCCCCCGCCGCCCGCGGTGCGCGGGTCGGTGGAACCGTCGTGGCCTTGGGCGGTGGTCGTCGGGTCGCCGCCGGTCAGCGACATCCAGCGGAGTTCCACGTCGGTGACGTAGGAGACGTCGGTGTTCGGCGGCTGGATGACTCGGGGTGTGGTCGGCGGGGTGTGGAGTTCGCTGTCCGGTCCCTCGAAACGCGGGGTCGCGGCGTCGATACCGAGCGCGGCGCCCTCGAAGCGCTTCATGGCCTCGACGGCGACGGACTTGAGTTTGGCCTGTTCCTGCTCAGCGGCGAAGGCGCTGTCCGCGCCCGCGGCCGTGCCGTTGATGGCCGCGGCGAGCGGACCGCCCGCGGCGAATCCCTGCTGGGCGTTGTCGACGGCGAGGGCCCGGTCGACGGGGAGCGGCGGCGGGATCGTCGGCATGGCGTCCTGCGCGGCTTTGAGCGCGCCCGCGGCCTCCTGCACCGGGTCGCCGATCTGGCGGGCGGTCTCGCCCAAGTCCCCGACCCACTGCGCGTTGAGCGCGACGTCTGTCCTGGCCTGCTCGGCCGCGGCCCCGGACCAGTACTGCATCAGGTCCTCAAGCGCACTGGCCAACACACTCGACGCGTCGGTGACCTCGGCCCCGGCGGCGCGCCAGTCGTCGGCGAGCCGTTCCAACTGGGGTGCGCTCGCGTTCTCGGCGACCATCGCCACCAGCGCCTCCAGCGAGTAGGAGTCCCAGTTCACGCCACCCGTGACGTACCGGTCTCCCGCCTGCTGCCCACTATCCATCGCACGAACTCCCCTCGGTGGCAAGGCGCTCGCCACCGCTCGTGACTGAGACCGCCCGAAGACGATCGCATCCGACGATCACGCTAACCGCTCCGACGCGGGGCGGGGAACAACAGTTCCCTCTCCCCCGTAGATCTCGTTTCCCACCATCACATCGATACCCGAACGGCCGTACCCTCGGACGATGCCGAAGGTGCTCGCCGTGTCCGACGAGGTCGTCGAGCGGCTGTGGACCACCCAGGTGCGCAGGCACGACGTCGACCTCGTGCTCGCGGCCGGGGATCTGCCCTTCGACTACCTCGAGTTCCTCTCCGACGCGCTCGACCGACCCTGCGTGTTCGTACCAGGCAATCACGACGTCGACCTCTCGGGCTACACCTCGTCGCGCGGCATGTGGACGAACGCGGGCCTCCCCGCCGACTGGCCCGGACCAACCGGCGCAATCAACGTCGACGGCCGGGTGACCGACGTCGCGGGCCTGCGCATAGCGGGCCTGGGCGGCTCAATCCACTACAACGGCGGCCCGAACCAGTGGACAGAACGCCAGATGTCCCGCCGCGCCCGCGCCCTGCACCGCCGAGCCACCCTCACCCGCCTCCGCGACGGCCGCGGCGTGGACGTGCTGCTGACCCACTCCCCGCCCCGCCACCTCGGCGACCGGGAGGACCCGCCGCACCGGGGATTCACCTGCCTGCACACGACACTGCGGAAGCTGCGGCCGACCGTGATGGTGCACGGCCACATCCACCCGCACGGCGAACAGGTCCCCGACCGCACAACCGGACCGACGCGCGTGGTGAACACCGTCGGATACCGGATCCTCGACATCCCCGCCAAGGCATGACCCAGCCCGCCCGGCCCCGCCGCGAGAGTGCCCCCGCGGGCGTAGAGCGACAACGCCCATGCCCGGCCGGGAACCAGCAGCGGAACCGGACCCGGAACCGAAGAGGGACCCGAACCTGCCTCGAGCAGGACCCGCCCCAAGCCGACCGAAACCCAACCAGAGCCAGCCAAACCCCGACCCCGCGCCAAGCCAAGCCCCGACCCAAGCCAGGTCATACCAAGCAAAACCAGGCGCCGGATCCGAGCCAGGCCAAGCCGAACCAGGCCAGGCCAGGCCAGGCCAGGCCGGGCCGAGCCAGGCCAAGTCGAGCCGAACCAGGCCGAGCCGAACCAGGCCGAATCGAGCCAGGCCGAATCGAGCCGGAGCAGGCCGGAATCTGCCGGCGCGGTGCCAGCGCCTGGCACAGCCTGCACCTCTGCCACCGCTGGCGGACCGGGTCCGATGCCGTGCCTGGGCTCGCATCAAGCCCTCTCGGCGATCAGAATCGCGGGCAGGGGCATCGTCCGTCGCAGGCTGTTCGGTTCGACGGTCGGGCGAGGCACCTGACCAGCACCTGAGGACCGAGTAGGCCCAGAGGACCCACAGGGCCGAGGACGTGAGCCATGGCGCGCGATACCGGGTTTCCCCATGCCGACGCGGAGAACGACTTCCTGCGGATGCGCAGGCGGCAGGTGCTCTCCCGGCTTGGGGCGTGGCTGCGTCGGGAGCCAGACGACGTCAACATCATGCTGCCGTTCGATGAGGTCGTGGGTGCCCTTGGGCGTACCGGGGAGAAGCGGCTCGGGTTGCGGGTGATCACGCTCGACTCGATTGTCGGGAGCGTGGATCGGACCCGGGACTTCGATCGCCGGTTCCGGCCTACCTCGGGGCGGGCCCGCGAGCGCTGGGAACGGCTGGCTCTCGCGCAACGTCGGGGGGAGGCGATTCCGCCTATCGAGGTCTATCGCGTGGGGGACCTCCATTTCGTGGTGGACGGGCACCATAGGGTCTCGGTGGCGCACGCGTTGGACTTGCGGACGATCGACGCGTACGTCACCGAGATCGTCACTCGGGTGTCGGCGGCCGGGATCCGGTATCGGGGTGACCTGATCGTCAAGGACTACCGGCGGATATTCCTCGACCGCGTCCCCCTACGGGGCGAGGCGCGGGCGGCGATCAACCTGACCGCGCCGTGGGACTACGCGGAGCTGTCGGAGGCGGTGGAGGCCTGGGGGTTCCGGCTCATGCAGGACGAGCAGGCGTTCCTCGACCGGCCAACGGTGGCGGCACGGTGGTACTCCGAGGAGTTCGTGCCGGTGACGACCATGCTCCGGCAGGCCGGGATGATCGACACGCAGACCGAGGCCGAGGCGTACCTGTGGGTGATCGCCGAGCGGTACCGGCTGATCCGGACCCACCGCTGGGACGACGAGGTGATCACCGCCCTCCGCGACCAGCGGCACTGAACCGGGAGACCGCTTCACCCCTGGGCCTCCGACGGCCTGGTCACAAGGTCCAGATCTGCACCGCCCGAACGGTGAACGGCGCCGACGGGACGAAGGTGCCGTTGCCTGGATAGGTGTCGAACTCGCCCTCGGTCGAGCACTCCATGTCCTGGTACACCGTTGTCGGCTTGCTCAGCCGGTTGATGAACGACCGCACCCCGATGTCCTCCGACAGCGGTACGCACTCCTCCACACCCGTATCCGACAGGCTCAGCACCACGGGCTCCCCGCCGAAGTTCGGCTCCGACCACAGGCACAGCTCACCTGCCCCACACAGGACTGGTTCGGCTGTGGCCGCTCCACCGAGACCGAGCACAGTGGACAGTGTGAGCAGGACGACGAGCATGGCACGGAAGACAGTTCGCATGTGAATTCCCCTTTCCCCGGGCGCCTCGGGGGTCGAGGCGCCCGGGGTCAAGGGTGGAGAAATATTCGGCGGGCCGCAAACAGTTGTCCACAGGCTCAGCCCGCGTAGGTCAGGTTCCTTCCGTCGGCCGGGTCGAACAGCTGGATCTTGTCCGCGTCGAACCAGACGTCGAGGTCTTCGCCCGGCTTGGCCAGCGACGCCGCCGACAGCCGGGTCACGATCTGCGGCCCGCTCGCGGTCAGCTCGTTGGCACCCGCGTCCGCCGCGAGCTCGTCGAGTTCGGCCGACGTCGCGGTCTCGCCCTCGATGGTGAAGTAGGCGAACTTGTCCGAGCCCATCGACTCCAGGACATCCACCGTCGCGGTGAACGTGCCGCCGCCGGACTGGGCCGACGGGTCGAGCACGTGGGCGTCCTCGAAGTTCTCCGGCCGGATGCCCATGATCACCTCCCGCGGCGCGTTCGCGGACTCGACCAGCATGCGGACGCGGTCGGACAGCGGGAACGAACCCAGCGGCGTCGCCAGCCCACCGTTCTCCAGGGTCGCGGGGAGGAAGTTCATCGACGGCGACCCGATGAACCCGGCGACGAACAGGTTGGCGGGCTGCTCGTAGAGGAACTGCGGCGAACCGATCTGCTGCACCAGCCCACCTCGCATCACCACGACCCGGTCGCCCAAGGTCATCGCCTCGGTCTGGTCATGGGTGACGTAGACCGTCGTCGTCCCGAGCTGCTTCTGCAGCTTCGACACCGACGTCCGCATCTGCACCCGCAGTTTGGCGTCCAAGTTGGACAGTGGTTCGTCCATCAGGAACGCCTTGGGGCTGCGGACGATCGCGCGGCCCATCGCGACGCGCTGGCGTTGGCCGCCGGAGAGGTTCGCGGGTTTGCGGTCGAGGTGCTGGGTCAGGTCCAGGATCCGCGCGGCGTCATCGACCTTGCGCTGGACCGTCGCGTCGTCCATCTTCGCCAGGCGCAGCGGGAACGCCATGTTCTCCCGCACGCTCATGTGTGGGTACAGCGCATAGGACTGGAACACCATCGCGATGTCGCGGTCCTTCGGCGCCTTCTCGTTGACCCGCTTGCCGTCGATGCGCAACTCACCGTCGGAGATGTCCTCCAGGCCCGCGATCATGTTCAGCGTGGTCGACTTGCCGCAGCCGGACGGGCCGACCAGGATCACGAATTCGCCGTCGGCGATCTCGATATCCACATCGGACACCGCGAGCGCGCCGTCCGGATAGCGCTTGGTCACCTTGTCCAAGACGATCTCAGCCATGGCTCAGCCCTTCACCGCGCCGGAGGTCAGCCCCGCGACGATGCGGCGCTGGAAGAACAACACGAACAGGATGATCGGGATCGTGATCACCACGGCGGCCGCGCAGACCGTCCCGGTCGGGTCCTCGAACTGCGACGAACCCGTGAAGAACGACAACGCGGCGGGCACGGTCCGCGAGGACTCGGTCGAGGTGAGCGAGATCGCGAACAGGAAGTCGTTCCAGCAGAAGATGAACACAAGGATCGCCGTGGTGAACACCCCGGGCGCGGCCAGCGGCGCGATGACCCGGCGGAACGCCTGTGCCGGGGTCGCACCGTCCATCTTGGCCGCTTTCTCCAGCTCCCAGGGAATCTCGCGGAAGAACGCCGACAGCGTGTAGATCGCCAGCGGCAGCGCGAAGGTGATGTAGGGCAGGATCAGGCCGGGCCAGGTGTCGAACAGGCCGAGCCCGCGCTCCATCTCGAACAGCGGCGACACCAGCGACACCTGCGGGAACATCGCGATGAGCAGCGAGACGCCGACCAGCACCTGCTTACCGGGGAAGTCGAGCCGGGCGATGGCGTACGCGGCCATCGTGCCCAGCACGACCGCGATCACCGTCGCGATCAGCGCGATGCCGATCGAGTTGACCAGCGCCCGGATGAACTCGTTGGTGTTGAAGATGTCGACGTAGTTCTGCCACGTCCACGACCGCGGGATGAAGTTGCCGTCGGTCAGGGTCTCCTTGGTCTTGAACGAAAGCGACACGATCCACAGCACAGGAACGAGCGCGTAGATCACGACCGCGATGTCGACCAGGCCCCACCTGGCCTTGGCACCGGCGGGCGCGGCCGATCCGATGGCGGCCATCAGCGCTTCCCTCCGTCGTCACTGCCCGGCGCCGCGGTGCCGAACACCTTGATGAACAGGAACGCGATCAGAGCCACGGCCAGGAAGATCAGCACCGACATGGTCGAGCCGATACCGAGGTTGAGTCCCTTGATCAGGTTGTTGTAGGTCTGCATGGAGACAGATCCGGTCTCCTGCGCGCCGCTGGTGAGCACGAAGATGTTGTCGAAGACGCGGAACGCGTCGAGCGTGCGGAACAGCAGCGCGACGAGGATCGCCGGTTTCATGACCGGGATCATCACCTTGGTGAACCGCTGCCAGGCTGACGCGCCGTCCATCGACGCGGCCTTGAGCAGATCGTCCGGCACCAGCGCCAGCCCCGCCATGAGCAGCAAAGCCATGAACGGCACCGTCTTCCACACCTCGGCCAGGATGATGATCGCCAGCGCGGGCACGCGTTCGGTCAGTAGTGCGGAGTCCGGCGCGACGAGCTGGGCGAGGTAGCCGGTGTCCTGCGTCCACGCGTAGCGCCACGAGAACGCCGCGACGACGGTGACGATGCCGTACGGGATCAACGCGACCGTGCGGACCAAGCCGCGCATGACGAGCGTGCGGTGCATGATCAGCGCCAGCACCATGCCCAGCACCAGTTCGATGACAACGGAAATGACCGTGATCATCGTGGTGACGCCGAACGACGTCCACCAGTACGAGTTCGACAGCACGGTGATGTAGTTGTCGATGCCGATGAACTTGCGCTCGTCCGGGAATCGGAGGTCGTACCGCTGCAGCGACAGCCAGATCGAGTAGAAGATCGGGTACCCCGTCACCGCGACCATGACGAGCGCGGCGGGAGCGCACAGCCAAAGCCCAAGCTTGCGTTCGGCCTTCTTGCCCTCGCTGAGCGCCTTCTTGCCCACGGCGCGAGCGACCGGCTTGTCCAGTGTCTGGCTCACGGCAGCACTCCCTTCGAGTCGAGTGCGTCCTGCAGTTCCTTGCGCAGCCGGTCGGCTGTCGCTTGTGGATCGATGGCCGACGGCGGCGACAGGATCGTCGAGATCAGCGTGGACACGTTCTGGTAGGCCGGGGTCAGCGGACGGACCGCCGCGCTCTTGAGCTCTTCGAGGATCGCGTCCTTCATCGGGTACGGCTTGGCCATCTCCGGGTCGGCGTACACCGACTCGATCGTCGGCGGCACACCGGAGTTGATCGCCGAGAACTTCTGGTTTTCCGCGCTGCGCAAGCACTTCGCCGCCTCGAACGCCTCCGGCTTGTGCTTGGAGTACTCGCTGATCGCCAGGTTGAACCCGCCGATGGTGACCGTGCCCGCCTTGCCGCTGTCGACCGACGGGTACGGCGCCCACTTGAACGTCTTGGCCAGTTCCGGGTTCGCCTTGCCCATCGCCGCGTACACGTACGGCCAGTTCAGCTCGAAGGCCGCGGATCCGCTCTGGAACGCCAGGCGGATGTCGTCCTCCTTGGCGTTGGACAACGATGCGCTGGCGACCGGGGAGGTCGCCAGGTCCTTGAGGGCCTGCAGGGCGCGGACCGCGCCCTCATCGACCACGGCCTGGGTGCTGTCGTCGGAGAGGATCTTGCCGCCCGCGGAGGCGACCAGGGTGTTGAACTGCACGACCAGGCCCTCGTACTGGGCGCCGGTCATCAGGACCGTGCTCGGCTTGCCGTCGGCCTTGAGCGCCTCGGCTTGTTCCAGCATCTCCGCCCAGGTCGACGGCGGGTCGGGCACCAGGTCCTCGCGGTACCAGAGGAGCTGCACGTTGGTGTTCTTCGGCGCCGCGTAGAGCTTGTCCTTCCAGCGCGCTGTCTCCAGTGGACCCTCGAGCGTGCCGCGCTCGACCTCGGCCTTGTCCGCCCCGGTCCACTCGGCGATCCAACCCGCCTCGGCGAACTCGGCCACCCACGTGACGTCGAGTCCGAGGATGTCCATGTCGTCGTCGCCCGCGGCGAGCCTGCGCACCATCTGCTCACGCTGTCCGTCGGCCTCACGGGGCAGGACGTTCAGCGCGATCTTGTAGCGGCCGTTCGCCGCGTCGTTGCACGCGGCGATGACCTTGGTGAAGTTCTCCTCAGTGGAGTAATAGACGTTGACCGTCGTCCCGGATTCCTCGGCGGCACAAGCCGAGGCGGCCATGGCGGCACAGAGGACGACGGCTGACACCCGATGTGGTCGACCCATCGCGCAGCCTCCTTCCGACGGACACGTCGAAAGAGCTGTGGCACCACGACGTGCCACCGGCGGCCAGCCGCAACTCGCGCACCGGATCTCCTGAACCTAGGCCGGGTGATCAGGCCCCGCAATTCGGCCTGAGCCGGGGAGGCGGACTGGGCTAGCTGATGCCACCTGAGCCCATGGCGAGCTTGGCCAGCAGGTCGCGGCCCTTCTCGGCGTTGCGCGGCTGGGCGAGCACGTCGTAACGGCCCGCGACGAGCTGAGTCGCCGACGCGATCTCCCGGCCGCGGCCGCGCGTGCTGGCGTAGCCGACGGCGGCGAAGACGAGCCCGAACACCACACCGGCGGACAGACCGACCAGGATCGGCGCGAACGAGGTCTGCTGGGTGCTGAACAGCCCCAAGAGCAGGCCGACGAACAGGCCGAACCAGGCTCCCGACAGCGCACCGGTGCCGAGCACCTTCGGCCAGCTCAGCTTCCCGATGACCCGCTCGACCAGCATCAGGTCGACCCCGACGATGGTCACTTCCTCGACCGGGAACTCGTTGCCCGCCAGGTGCTCGACCGCCCGGTGTGCCTCCTGGTAGGTGCCGTAGGAACCGATCGGCCAGCCGCTGGGCGGTGTCGGCACCTTGGGCAGACCCTGGTTGGCTCGCGTGGAGCCCGAAAACGCACCGGTCATCTCTCCATCCTGCCAACATCGGACGACAGGTGCGAACCCGACCAGGCATTGGGCTGTCCTGGAGCCTTCCCTGGGACCTATCATTCGGCCAAACGTCCGCGCAGACGAGGATTCGGGGCCCTCGCACGCGGCTTTCTGGGGTAGGGGTTTCACTATGGCGTTGGTAAGAAGGCTGCGCTCTTTCGCGGCCGTGGTCGTATTAGCCGTGTCCACGATCGTCGTCACAGCGGGGCCCGCGTCGGCCGCGACGGTGCTGAAGGACCTTTCGTGGTCCGCGTCGGAGGTCGACGCGACGCCGGGGACCACGGTGAACACGCTGACGTTCACGGTCAGCGCGTCGAACACCATCCGACAGGCCAAGATCGGCATGATGGGCGCGTCGGGGCTCGCCTCCCCGATGACGCGGCCGATCTATTTCGGCAAGAGCGGCGTCACGCAGTACCCAGCCGAGTTCGTCAGCGAGTCCGACGGCTGGCAGACCTACCGCTACAAGTTCACGGTCCCCAGGTTCGCCAACGCCGAGACCGCGACGTGGCAGGTCGTCGCGGTCGCTGACGCCGAGCTGCCATCGGGTCCGAAGTACGCGTTCACCGCCAAGTCATTCGCGGACACGACGGCCCCGACGCTCACCTCGCTGGTCGACCGCAATCCGTCCCCGTACCGCTTCGTGGGCCCCACGGGCACGGTGTCGGAGTACTACCTCACACCCTTCGAGCAGGGGGCCGGCTACTACCAGGCGAAATACACCCTGAGCGGCCCCGGCGGCGCGCAGCTCACCTGGTCGACCCCGGCGTACACCTCCTACGAACAGCTCCCGTACGGCGACAACTGGAGATTCCAGGACGTCGTCATCCCGGCGGGGACACCGAACGGGACCTGGCGGGTGGCCGCCGTGGAGTTGAGCGACCGGGTCGGCAACCACGCGACCTACGCCGATCCGGCGGTCCCCGCCATCACCGTGACCGACAACACCGACATCAAGGTCAGCGACCTGCTCGTCAAGTCGGTGGACACCTGGCGGGAGGACAAGACCACGGAGCTCACCGCCACCGCGGTCGCGCCCTCGCCGATCACCAAGGTCGAGCTGACCGTGGCCGCGCCGTGCGTCGCGGGCGCGCAGACCCTGCCCGCCGCGGGATCGACCAAGCTGTCAGTGGCGATCCGGGTCCCGGTGCTCACCGCGTCCTGCGCGGTGACCAGCCTGCTCGTGTTCGACGAGCTCGGCCATGTCTCCGCGTTCGGCGCCTCGCACGGCAACGCCCAGGCACCGACCTTCACCAGGATGACCGGACCCGCGCCGGAGATCACGCTGGTGTCACTGACACCCGGCAAGCTCACGGGCGGTCTGTATACGACGGTCGAGGCCACGGTGAACGTCAAGTCCTGGAGTCCAGGGGTCACCAGTCTCAGCATCTCGACCTCAGCCGGATCCCACCACTCTCGACAGCCCGACCGGATACTCGCGGGCCAGTTCACCTTCTCCCTCGAGGTGAGGCCGGACGCGAGCGACAAACCGGTGCGGGTCTCGGTCTACGCGGCGGACGCGGCGGACCAGTCCTCAATCGTGTCCCGCGACATCCCAGTGTCCTTCCCGGCGGGCGGCGGCGGGCTCGTCCCGGTGTCCCCCCGCAGGCTCCTGGACACCCGGAACACCGGGACACCGATCAGCCAGGACGCCCGTGAGCTGACGATCGACGGTGTTCCCGCCGACGCGACCGCCGTCGTGCTGAACGTGACCGCGACCGAACCCACGGCCGCGAGCTTCATGACCGTATGGCCGGACGGCACCGCGCGGCCGAACACCTCGAACCTCAACTTCGTCGCCGGACAGACCACGGCGAACCTGGTCACGGTCCCGGTCAGCAATGGCAAGGTCCGGCTGTACAACGGTCGGGGCAGCGCGCACGCCATCGTCGACCTGTTCGGCTACTACCACCGGACGGCACAGCAGATGTACACCGGCGTACAGCCGCGCCGCGCGCTCGACACCCGCGTCGACTGGGGCGGGCCGACGAGACACGGCCTCGAGAACGCTTTCCAGACCGGAGCCCCCGACGGGGCGACCGCCGTGCTGGTGAACCTCACCGTCACCGGGGCGACGGGGCCCGGATACATCACCCTGTACGGCCTCAACGCAACCCGCCCAGGCACGTCGAACATCAACTACACCGCGGGTTGGACCGGCGCGAACCAGGTACTCATCCCGCTGGCGCAGTACTACACCGCGGGCGTGCTCTACAGCCACGGCGCAGACGTCCACGTGATCATCGACGTGGTGGGCTACTTCAAACAGTCGATGGAGTCCGTGTTCGTGCCCGCCCAGCCGCGCCGGGTGCTCGACACCCGTGGCGCGGCGGGCATCGGTCAGCGGGAGGCGCGCGCGGTCGAGATCCCCGGCCTGCCCGCTGGCACGAAGTCGGTCGTCCTCAACGTCACCGCCACCGAGGCCACCGCGCGGAGCCACCTCACGGTGTTCCCGTACGGATCGCCCAACCCCAACACCTCGAACCTCAACTTCGAGGCGGGCCAGACCGTGCCCAACCAGGTCACGGTCCCGGTCGTCGACGGGAAGATCCTGGTCTACAACAACAGCGGCACAACACACGTCGTGGTCGACCTGTTCGGCTACTACCTGAGCTGATCTGACGCGAAGGGGCCGTCACCCACTGGGTGGCGGCCCCTTCGGCGTGAGTGGGTCAGCCTCGCGACTTGTATTCGCGGAGGAGGCCGCGGGAGATGATGGTCTTCTGGATCTCGCTGGTGCCCTCGCCGATGAGCAGGAACGGCGCCTCGCGCATCAGGCGCTCGATCTCGTACTCCTTGGAGTAGCCGTAGCCGCCGTGGATGCGGAAGGACTCCTGGGTGACCTCGGCGCAGTACTCCGAGGCGATGAGCTTGGCCATGCCCGCCTCGACGTCGTTGCGCTCGCCGGAGTCCTTCAGGCGGGCGGCGTTGACCATCATCAGGTGGGCGGCCTCGACCTTGGTCGCCATTTCGGCGAGCTTGAAGGCGATGGCCTGGTGCTCGGCGATGGCCTTGCCGAAGGTCTTGCGCTGCTGGGCGTACTCGACGGCCAGCTCGAAGGCGCGGATCGCGATGCCGCAGGCGCGGGCGGCGACGTTGACCCGGCCGACCTCGACGCCGTCCATCATGTAGGAGAAGCCCTTGCCGGGCGCTTCTCCGAGGACCTTGTCGGCGCCGATGCGGAAGCCGTCGAACACGGCCTCGGTGGTGTCGACGCCTTTGTAGCCCATCTTGTCGATCTTGCCGGGGATGGTGAGGCCGGGGACGACCTCGCCGAAGCCCGACGGCTTGTCGACCAGGAACGTGGTGAGGTTCTGGTGCGGCTTGTCAGCACCCTCGTCGGTCTTGACGAGCAGGGCGATGAGGTTCGACGAGCCGCCGTTGGTCAGCCACATCTTGGCGCCGTCGATGACGTAGTCGTCACCGTCGCGCTTGGCCCGGGTCTTGATCGCGGCGACGTCGGAGCCGAGGTCGGGCTCGGACATGGAGAACGAGCCGCGGACCTCACCGGTGGCCATCTTCGGCAGGTAGTGCGCCTTCTGCGCGTCCGTGCCGTGCTGCTTGACCATGTGCGCCACGATGAAGTGGGTGTTGATGACACCCGAGACGCTCATCCAGCCGCGCGCGATCTGCTCGACCACGAGCGCGTAGGTGAGCAGCGACTCGCCGAGGCCGCCGTACTCCTCCGGGATGGTGAGCCCGAACAGGCCCATCTCCTTCATGCCCTCGACGATGTCGGTGGGGTACTCGTCCGCGTGCTCCAAGGCCTGCGCGTGCGGGATGATCTCCTTGTCCACGAAGTCCTTGACCGTGGACAGGATCTCCCGCTGGACGTCGGTCAGTCCGGCAGTCTGGGCGAGGCGGGCCATACGAGCTCCCTAGGCGAGACGGGCATTTGGTTACCCAGCAGTATCTACCGGTTAACGCCCGTTCGCGTCACAGAAGTGCGCAGGACCACTCAGCCCGCGCGAAGCACCAGTTCGTCACCGCAGCCGCGGCACTCCTCGGCGAGGATGTACACGTCGGCGCCGCAGCCGTCACAGGAGCGGAAGCTGCGGGCGAAGAGGTCGTCGGCCTGGCGGCGTCGTCCGCCGAAGAAGCTCAGAAGACCTTCCGATGAGGTGTCGCGGTGTCTACCCATGGGCATAGCCTCACCCGCGGGGTGGGGGGCAAAGCAAGCCCGGACCGTGATCTGTGCGTTATGTCACGACAACCTTTCACGTCCTGTCACGTCCGCGACCTGCTCCGTAACCGTTTCGTGTCTTTCCGGCTCGGTAACGAACCGATTACCCGTCGCCGACTCCAGGAAGCGGAGCAGCTCGACCGGGAACGGGAGCACCAGCGTCGAGTTCTTCTCCGCGGCGACCTCGACGACCGTTTCCAGCAGCCGCAGCTGCAGCGCGGCGGGGGTGTCGGCCATGACCCTGGCGGCCTCGGCGAGCTTGTGCGACGCCTGCAGCTCGCCGTCGGCGGAGATGACACGGGCGCGGCGCTCGCGCTCGGCCTCGGCTTGGCGGGACATGGACCGCTTCATCGACTCCGGCAGCGCGACGTCCTTGATCTCGACCCGGTCGATGTGGACGCCCCAATCCAGCGCGGGACTGTCGATCATCATCTCCAGGCCCTGGTTGAGCCGCTCCCGGTTCGACAGCAGGTCGTCGAGGTCGCTCTTGCCGATGATCGACCGCAGCGACGTCTGCGCGGTCTGGCCGACGGCGTACTGATAGTCCTGCACGGAGACGATCGCCAGGACCGGGTCGATGACCTTGAAGTAGACGACCGCGTCGACCCGGACCGTCACGTTGTCGCGGGTGATGCCGTCCTGCGCGGGCACCGGCATCGTGACGATCTGCATGTTGACCTTCTGCAGCCGGTCGGCGACCGGCAGCAGCACGGCGAGACCAGCCTGGCGCACGCGCGGGCGCACGCGGCCGAAGCGGTAGACGATGCCGCGTTCGTATTGGCGCACAACCCTTGTGCACGTACCAAGGACTATGGCGGCGGCGAACAGGATCGAGGCCAGCACGTAGACGAGAACCATGGCGGGCTCCCTTCCAAGGTCGATGTTACTCGCCTCGGAGGTCGTCCCACATGACCGCGCGGGCCGTCAGCCCCTCCCCTCGGGCAGCCGATCGATGCCCGCGTTGATGTCGGTGAGGAACAGTCGCCGCAGGTGGTCGTCGCCCGCGTCGGGGTGCAGTTGGCGCAGGTAGCGCTGCGCGAGTTCGGCCAGGGCGTCACTTCGGCGGCGCGCCTCGCCCGCTTCGCGGCGGAGTTGGTGTTCGCGGCGCTGGAATTCGGATTGCTGGTCGCGCAGGCGGGCGTGGAGCACCGCGGCGACGGCGGAGTCACGCACGCCGGGTTGCTCCGTTTCGTTTGGACGGCTGGTGACGGCGACGAGCGAGTCGTGGATCCGGCCGCGGGTCACGATGGGCTCGTCGATCCACGACGGCAGCCGGATCTCGCCCGTGTAGCCGCCTCCGGGACTGCGCAGTGTCGCGGCGCGGCAGTAGAGGCCCGCGGCGAGCGCGGTGATCACGGGTCGGTTCTCCTCGGACACCGCGACCGCGAGGACGTCGACGATCTCCTCCCAGCGCGGCCGCCTGCGGGCACCGCGGCCGAGGAACTTGGAGCACTTCTTCTGCAGGTCGCCCAGATCGCTGCCGTGGGCCCAGTGGCCGGGCCGGTGGCCGTACCGCTCGGCGACGGCGCGATAGGCCTCGGTCAGACAGTCGTGCTTGTCGACCAGGACGACCAGCAGGAACAGGATCAGCTTACGGTCGTCGGGACCGAGCCGGTCGTTGGTGAAGTCGGTGGTGGTCAGCAGCCTGCTCAACGCGGCCTGACCGCGTCTGCCCGCCGCCCGCGACGGCACGGGCGTTTCCTCCTGCTCATCGAGCACCAGAATCGTTCCTCTTCTCCGTCTCGATTAGTCCCCATCACTCGCACTGTGGCGAGAAAGGCGGGGCGATTACTCGCCGGAGCGGCGACAATTCAGTACCCCCCGGGCGGCGGATCAAGGAGCCCGAACGGGTGAACATCGGCAGTACCATAGCGCGTTTCAGCAACACATCGTCACCAGACAACTGATTGCGGACGCGCGGAAATTCGCCCGGATTTCGGAGCAACCTTTCGCGTCCCCGCGAGGTCAAAGAATGCGCGCGAAACGCGGCCGCCCGCGCCGAGTGACTCGGCGCGGGCGGTCGGAACCCAAGCGGTCAGCCCAGATCGTCGATCGCGGCGGCCACCGCGAGGATTCGGCGGGCGTTGTCGACATGCAGGTTCTCGATCATCCGACCGTCCACTGTCACCACGCCGCGCCCCTCGGCGGCGGCGGCCTCGAACGCCTCGATGATCTTGCGGGACTGGGCGATCTCGGCGTCGGACGGCGCGAACGCCTGGTTGCACGGCTCGATCTGGCCGGGGTGGATGAGCGTCTTGCCGTCGAAGCCGAACTGCCTACCCTGCAGGCACTCCGCGGCGAACCCGTCGAGGTCCTTCACGTCGTTGTAGACACCGTCGAGGATGACCTTGCCGGTGGCCCGCGCCGCGAGCAGGGCCAGCGACAGCCCGCCGAGCAGCGGCGCGCGGCCGGGGACGTGTTCGGCGTGCAGTTCCTTGGCCAAGTCGTTGGTGCCCATGACGAACACCGTCAGCCGGTCCGACGCCGACGCGATCTCGTGCGCCCGCAGCATCGCGATGGGTGTCTCGACCATCGCCCAGATCGCGGTGTGGTCCGGGGCGCCCGCGGACTCCAGGGCGCGCTCGATGGCGTGCACCTCGATCGCGCTGTTGACCTTCGGGACCACGACCGCGGCCGGACCCGCCTTGGCCGCGGCCCGGATGTCGTCGGCGTGCCACTCGGTGCCAAGACCGTTGACCCGGATCGTCAGCTCACGGCTGCCGTAGCCGCCGTTCGCGACGGCCTCGCACACCCGCTCGCGGCCCTCGGCCTTGGCGTCGGGGGCGACGGAGTCCTCCAGGTCGAGGATCAGCGCGTCGGCGGGCAGGGTCTTGGCCTTCTCCAGCGCGCGCTCGTTGGCGCCCGGCATATAGAGGACGGACCGGCGGGGGCGCGGCATCGAACCAATCCCAGACAGCGTCGAGTCACTCACCGGCCAAAGCCTCCTTGGTCGCGGCCTCGTAGGCCTGGGCCAGTTCCGGGTCACGGGCGGCGAGCGCGTCGGCCAGTTCGGCCACGACCCGGCACTGCTTGACCGTGGCGTCGTCCTGCATCTTGCCGTCGATCATGACCGCGCCGGTGCCGTCGCCCATCGCCGCGATGACCCGCCGCGCCCACGCGACGTCCTCGGGGGCCGGTGAGAAGACCTTCTTGGCGATGGCGATCTGCTTGGGGTGCAGGCTCCACGCGCCGACACAGCCGAGCAGGAAGGCGTTGCGGAACTGGTCCTCGCAGGCCACGACGTCGGCGATGTCGCCGAACGGGCCGTAGTACGGCAGGATCCCCGCGGCCGCGCAAGCGTCGACCATGCGCGCGACGGTGTAGTGCCAGAGGTCCTGCTGGTAGGTAGTGCGGCCCGCGGTGAAGTCGTCGCCGACCGGGTCGGTGCGCACGAGGTAGCCCGGGTGGCCACCGCCGACCCGGGTGGTCTTCATCCGGCGGCTCGCGGCCAAGTCCGCCGGGCCGAGCGAGATGCCCTGCATGCGCGGGCTCGCGGTGGCGATCTCCTCGACGTTGGCCACGCCGCTGGCGGTCTCCAGGATCGCGTGCACCAGCAGCGGCCGGTCCAGGCCCGCGCGCGCCTCCAACTGGGCCAGCAGCCGGTCGACGTAGTGGATGTCGGCGGCGCCCTCGACCTTCGGGACCATGATCACGTCGAGCTTGTCGCCGATCTCGGCGACCAGGGTGACCAGGTCGTCGAGCACCCACGGCGAGTCGAGGCTGTTCACCCTGGTCCAGAGCTGGGTGTCACCGAAGTCGGTGGCCTTGGCGATCTTCACCAGACCCTCGCGCGCGGCCTCCTTGCGGTCGGCGCGCACAGCGTCTTCCAGGTTGCCGAGGACGACATCGGCCTGCGCGGCCATGTCCGGCACCTTCGCGGCCATCTTCTCGTTGCTCGGGTCAAAGAAGTGGATCATGCGCGACGGCCGGAACGGGATCTCCCGCACCGGCTCGGGCGCACCTACCGCGAGCGGGCGGAAGAAGTCCTTCGGTGAACGCATCGAGCCTCCGTTCGGTACGAGGTTAACCGGCCGGTAACCACTGGAGAGTTGTAGTCGACCACGGCATCAGCGGGACCGCCATTGTGGCCACCGCAACACAGGGTGTGGCCTCTACAACACCTGGTGTGGCCACAATGACACTGTGCTGACCGTCCCGACTGACTTCGCCGACGGCTTTACCGAGCCAGATGAGCGTCGTTGGATCACCGACCTGCCCAACCTCGCCGCCCGCTGCGCCCGCCGCTGGGACCTGACCCTGGACGGCGAGGCCCGCTACGGCTACGTCGCACTCGTCATCCCCGTCCGCCGCGCCGACGGCACCCAGGCGGTGCTGAAACTCCCCTGGCCGCACGACGAAGGCGAACACGAAGCCCTCACACTGTCCCTTTGGGACGGTGACGGCGCGGTCCGGCTGCTCGCCCACGAACCGTCTGACTGGTCGATGCTGCTCGAACGGCTCGACTCGGACACCTCCCTGCACGACGTCCCGGTCGCCGAGGCCATCGGGGTCGTCGCGGGCCTGGCCCGCAGGCTCGACCGGCAGGCGCCCGCCGGGCTGCGCCAGGTCAGAGCCGTCGCCGAGCGGTGGGCGGCCGAGCTCTCCGCCAGTGACACCCAGGTGCCTCGCGAACTGGTCGACCAAGCCGCCGCCTACTGCCGCGAACTGGGCCCGCGAGCGGGGAACCGACTGGTCAACGAGGACCTGCACTACGCGAACGTCCTGCGCGGCGAGCGCGAGCCGTGGCTGGTCATCGACCCGAAGCCGATCGCGGGCGACCCCGAGTTCGGTGTCCTCGCGCTGCTGTGGAACCGGCTGGACGACCCGATGGCCAGGCTCGACGCCGTGGTGGCGGCGATGGACCTCGACCACGGTCTCGCCCGCCGCTGGTCCTTCGTGCGCGCGGTCGAGAGCTGGGTCGACGAACCCGACAACGAGCGGGCCCGTGTGGTCGCGCTCGCAGTGGCCGGATAGGCGCCCGCCGATAGGCTCAGCTGGGTGAGGGTCATCCAGTTCGACGCGGCGACACTGGCGAACGTGCGGCTTTCACCGTCGCCCGCGATGGAGGCACTCGCGTGGCTGGAGCGGACGGTGAGCGAGGACGTCCACCCGGTGTTCGGGGAGACCGGGGCGAGCGCGCGGTTCGCGCTGCGCGACCCCGATGTCGCGCTGGTCGCCGCCACCATGCCGATCGGGGCGGGCTACACCGCCGACTTCCTCAGCCCGCAGCCTCGGCTCACCCGGCCCGATCTGATCTTCGCCACCCAGCTCGACGAGGTGGCCGCGACGGCGCCGGAGGTGGTCGCCGAGCAGGTGGGCCAGACGGTCGGGGCGAAGTCGCCGCTGGTGATGGCCGCGGTCGAGGCGGGCACCTTCGCGGCGCGCGCGGCCCGCGGGCTGGACAAGTTCTGGATGTGGGCGATCCGCGACGGGTGGCCGGACCTGCGGGACCGCCACAACGCCGACCTGGACGTTCGGGCCCGCGCGATGGCGACCGCCGGGATCGGCGGCCTGCTCGGCACGCTGCACCCCGACCTGATGTGGACCGGCTCGACGCTCACGGTCCACCGGCCGGGGGACACCACCTTCCACGTCGAGCGCGACTTCGTGCTCGCGCCGGGCGTGCTGTCGTGGCCGAACATGCTCTTCCAACTGGCCGTCGACAGCTCGACGATCTACTACCCGGCCCACGGCGTCGGCGGCGAGCGTCAGCCAGAGCAGGACGTCGCCCGCCTGGTCGGTTCGACCAGGGCCCGGCTGCTCGGCGACCTCGACGTGCCCCGCAGCACGTCCGACCTCAGCGAGCGGCTCCGCCTGTCCCCCTCGACCATCTCGTACCACCTGTCGGTCATGCACGGCTCTGGTCTGGTCACCAGGGCCCGCGCGGGCCGTGCCGTCCTGTATCGGCGAACCGATCGCGGCACGGCCCTCGCGGGCCGGTGAATATAAGTACGGCCGGGACGCGGGGCCCCGGCCGTACCCCCAGGCCACAAGCTCACCGCACTACCACCACCGGATCCAAACGATTCGATTCGACTCGAATCCAGCGTGGGTAGGCTCCCCGCGTGCTGATCGCGACACTGGACGCCACGGCGATGGCCGGAGTGCGATTGGCCATCTCCCCCGCGTTGGAGGCACTGTCGTGGCTGCGCCTCACCGCCAGCGGCGCGCGTCACCCGGTCTTCGGCGACCCAGGCCCCGCCGCGCGGTTCGCACTGCGGGACCGCGACGTCGCGCTGGTCGCCAGATCCATCCCGCTGATCGGCCGCGGCGGCTACTCACCCGACCTGCTCACCCCGCGACCGGCCGCCGTGCGGACCGACCTGATCATGGCCGAGCAGCTGGCCGAGACCGCCGCCACAACGGCGGAGGTCGTCGCCGAGCAGGTGGCGCGCACCGGCAGGCCCGTGCACCGCGACCTCCACGCGGCCGTCGACTCGGGGACCTACGCCGCGCGGGCGGCCCGCGGCCTCGGGCTGTTCTGGCGGGCGGCGGTCGGCGACGGCTGGAGCGATCTGCGGGCCCGGCTCGACGCCGACCTCGCGACCCGGGCCACGACCATGGCGAGGGAAGGCGTCGGCGGCCTGTTCGGCTCCCTGCACCCGAACCTCGAATGGACCGGCACCGCGCTGTGGATCCGGTGGCCCGGACACCGCACCGCCGAGTGCCGCGGCGGCCTCGTGCTCACCCCGACGCTGCTGGAAATGGACGACTGCCTGCAGATCCAGCTCGGTGACGCCTCGGTGATCAGCTACCCGGCTGCCGTCGGCGGCCCCAGGCAGGCGGGGATGTCCCGCCTCGTCGGCGCCACCCGGGCCACACTGCTGAACGACCTCGACACCGCCAGGACGACGTCCGAGCTGAGCACCCGACATGGCCTGGCACGCGCCACCGTCTCCTATCACCTGTCCGTCCTGCTGGAGTCCGGCCTGGTGAACAAGGCCCGCGACCGCAAGACCGTCCTATACCGACGAACAGAACTAGGCGACACCCTCCGATAGCCCCCGCCACACCGACCTCCCGGGCCTGGCCTGCGCGACCTCGCAACACACCGCTCGGCCGCGGTGACGGTTTCGGGTGCCGCGGGCACGCGACGCAGTCGTCGTGTTCGCGGTGCCCGAAACCGTCACCTGAAAGCGGCCGAGCCGCACGGCCGCAGGCCGTGCCATGTTTTAGCCTGACGGCGTGGCAGGCATCAGTAAGATCTTCGTGGCGCAGCTCCTCGGCCTGCCCGTTTTCGGCCCGGACGGCGAGTCCATCGGCAAGATCCGCGACTTGGTCGCCGCGCTGCGCGTGGACGGGCAGCCGCCCAGGGTGCTGGGCATGGTCGTGGAGCTGGCGACCCGCAGGCGGATCTTCGTGCCGATGCTGCGGGTCACCTCGATCGACCCGAACGCCATCACCCTGGCCACCGGGTCGGTCAACATGCGCCACTTCCACCAGCGGGCCAACGAGGTACTTGTCGTCGGGCAGCTGCTCGACGCCAGGGTCGACGTCGTGGCGACGGGGACGATCGCGGTCGTGGTGGACACCGCGATGGAGCCGACCCGGACCCGCGACTGGGTGCTCGGCCGCGTCGCCATCCGCGAGCGCACCGGCAGGCTGGGGCGGCGCGGGCCAATCCAGGTGCTGCCGTGGTCGGCGATCCGCTCCCCCGGCATCACCGAGCTCAGCGGCCAGCCGCAGGACGCCCACCAGCTCATCGCCGTGTTCGAGTCGATGCGCGCCGCCGACGTGGCGACGGCGCTGCAGGACCTGCCGTCCAAGCGCCGCTACGAGGTCGCCGACGCGATGGACGACGAGCGCCTCGCCGACGTCATCGAGGAACTGCCGGAGGACGACCAGAAGGACATCCTCACCCACCTCGACGAGGAACGCGCCGCCGACATCCTGGAGGCGATGGACCCCGACGACGCCGCCGACCTGCTGGCCGAGCTGTCCGAGCCGGACAAGAACCGCTTCCTGGAGCTGATGGAACCCGAGGAGTCGGAGCCGGTCCGGCGGCTGCTGGAGTACTCGTTCGACACCGCGGGCGGCCTGATGACCCCGGAGCCGATCGTGCTGAGCCCGGACGCGCCGATCGCCGAGGCGCTGGCCAGGGTGCGCAACCCGGACATCACCCCGGCCCTGGCGAGCATGGTGTTCGTCAGCAGGCCGCCGTCGGCCACCCCGACCGGCCGCTACATCGGCTGCGTGCACATCCAGCGGCTGCTGCGCGAGCCGCCGTCCGACCTGGTCGCCGGGGCCATCGACAAGAAGCTGACGAGCCTGCGGCCGACCGACTCACTGGTCGACGTCACCCGGTTCTTCGCCACCTACAACCTGGTGTGCGCGCCGGTGGTGGACGACGAGAACCACCTGCTCGGCGCGGTCACCGTGGACGACGTGCTCGACCACCTGCTGCCCGACGGCTGGCGCGAGCGGGAAGCGAACCCGATCGATGCCTGAGCCCACCTTCCGCCGCCGCCTCGACCAGCCCCGCAGACCGCGCGCGCTGCGGTTCGAGTTCGACCCGGAGGCCTTCGGCCGGTTCTCCGAGCGGCTGGCCCGGTTCCTCGGCACGGGGAAGTTCCTGTTCTGGCAGACGATGCTCGTCATCGCGTGGATCACGATCAACCTCGTCGCCGTGACACTTCGATGGGACCCGTACCCGTTCATCCTGCTCAACCTGGCCTTCTCCACCCAGGCCGCCTACGCCGCGCCGCTGATCCTGCTCGCGCAGAACCGGCAGGACGACCGCGACCGGGTGTCCCTGGAGGAAGACCGCTCACGCGCGGCGCAGACGAAGGCCGACACCGAGTTCCTTGCCCGCGAGCTGGCCGCGGTGCGCCTGGCCATCGGCGAGGTCGCCACCCGCGACTACCTGCGCGGCGAACTCGACAAGCTGCGCGACGACCTCAAGGTCTCGAAGAAGTCGAAGACGAAGGCCAAGGCCGCCACCGGCAAGTCGATCCTCGACGACCCGCGCTGGGACGATGAGCCTTAGTCGACGAGCTTGGCGCAGAGTGCGCCCATGTCGTTGAGTTCGTCCTGGTCGAAACGCGCGACGAAGTGTCGGACGACACCGTCGAGATGGGTGCGCGACGCGGTGCGCAGCGTGTTCAGGCCGTCCTCGGTGAGGGTCGCCACGACACCGCGCCCGTCGCCGGGGACCCGCTCCCGCGAGACCAGGCCGACGCGTTCGAGCCGGTCGACCAGCCTGGTCACCCCGGACCGCGACAGCAGCACCGCGTCGGCCAGCTCGGCCATCCGCAGCCTGCGACCGGGCGCCTCGGCGAGCTGAACCAGCACGTCGTAGCCGCCGAGGGACAGTTTCTGCTCGGCTACCAGCTCAGCCTCTAAAGCGCGGGTGATGCGGGCGTGGGCACGCAGGAAGGTGCGCCAAGCGTGGAGTTCTTCACGGGTGGGCCGGGCGGACTGGTCCGGCACGGTCAAGGGGTCCTCCTGAGGCCGAGCGACGTCCCATGTTACGGAACGCGTCCGGCCGACTGCGCGGAGCCCTGTGGCGCCCGCCATCCGCACGTGGACTCCCGGCTACCCGCCCGTAGCATGGGCCTGTGACCACACTTCCCACCGTCGAAACCGTGCGCGCCGCCCTGGCCAAGGTCGAGGACCCGGAGATCCACAAGCCGATCACCGACCTGGGCATGGTCAAGGACGTGACCGTGCACGACGACGGCCGCGTGGACGTCGCGATCTTCCTGACCGTCGCGGGCTGCCCGCTGCGGGACAAGATCACCCGGGACGTGACGGCCGCGGTCATCGGCCTGCCCGGCGTGACCGACGTGCGCGTCGAACTCGACGTGATGAACGACGCGCAGCGCACCGCCCTGCGCAAGTCGCTGCGCGGCGACAGCGAGGAGCCGCGCATCCCGTTCGCCGAGCCGGGCTCGCTGACCAGGGTCTACTGCGTCGCGTCCGGCAAGGGCGGGGTGGGCAAGTCCAGTGTCACGGTGAACCTGGCGGTCGCGATGGCCGCGCGCGGGGTGAAGGTCGGCATCGTCGACGCCGACATCTACGGCCACTCGATCCCGCGCATGGTCGGTACGAACGAGAAGCCGACCAAGGTCGAGAAGATGATCCTCCCGCCGGAGGCCAACGGCGTGAAGGTCATCTCCATCGGCATGTTCACCCCGGGCAACACCCCGGTCGTCTGGGGCGGCCCGTTGCTGCACCGCGCCCTGCAGCAGTTCCTCGCCGACGTGTTCTGGGGCGACCTCGACGTGCTGCTGCTCGACCTGCCGCCGGGCACCGGCGACATCGCCATCTCGGTGGCCCAGCTCATCCCGAACGCCGAGATCCTCGTGGTGACCACCCCGCAGCAGGCCGCCGCCGAGGTCGCCGAGCGCGCGGGCGCGATCGCCCTGCAGACCCGGCAGCGGATCGCGGGTGTCATCGAGAACATGTCGTGGCTGGAGATGGCCGACGGCACCCGGATGGAGGTCTTCGGCACCGGCGGCGGCCAGGCCGTCGCGGACTCCTTGTCGCGCGCGGTCGGCTCCGCCGTGCCGCTGCTCGGCCAGGTCCCGCTCGACCCGCGCCTGCGCGAAGGCGGCGACGCGGGCGAGCCGCTGGTCAAGTCCACACCGGACGCTCCGGCGGCCCGTGTGCTGAACGAGATCGCCGGGAAGCTGTCCATGCGGGCCCGCGGGCTCTCCGGGCGGATGCTGTCTGTGTCACCCGCGGGCCGGTAAGTGCTAGCCGGCGATCTGCCTGCTGGCCGCGTTGAGCCGGTTCCACAGGTTGACCGTCGCGATCCCCATGATGAGTGTCGCCAGCGCCTGCTCGTCGAAGTGCTTGGCGGCCTCGTCATAGACGTCGTCGGGAACCGGGCCGTCGGTCAGGCGGGTGGTCGCGTCGGCCAGGGCGAGGGCGGCCCGCTCGGCCTCGGTGAACCGCGTCGTCTCCCGCCACGCGCCGACCGCCCAGATGCGTTCGTCGGTGGCGCCCGCCTTCTTGGCGTCGCGGGCGTGCATGTCCACGCACACACTGCACCCGTTGATCTGGCTGGCGCGCAGGTAGACCAGGTGCAGGGTCTGCGCGGGGACGCCGCCCTTGTTGATCGCCTTCCCCAAACCCAGCAACGCCTGCATCGCGTCCGGAACGATCATCGCCGGGTTGGCCATCCGTGCCTGCATGTCGATCTCCCTTGTCACATCGGCTCCTCGCCGTCCGTCAAAGCCCTGACGGTTCGCGATGGAGGAATGTGACCGATGAGCGACAAGAACTTTCCGACCGACGGATTCAACGGGGCGGGCGACCGCCTCGCCGACCGCTTCGAGGCCGACCGCGGGCACCTACGCGCGGTCGCCTACCGAATGCTGGGGTCCGTCACCGAGGCCGAGGACGCGGTCCAGGAAGCGTGGCTGCGGCTGAACCGCACGGACACCTCCGCCGTCGACAACCTCGGCGGCTGGCTGACCACGGTCGTCGGCCGGGTCTGCCTAGACATGCTCCGAACCCGCAAATCCCGCCGCGAAACCCCACTGGACGCGGCGATCCCCGACCCCATCGTGTCCCAAGTGGACATCCCGGACCCCGAACACCAGGCCGTCCTGGCCGACTCCGTCGGACTCGCGCTGCTGGTCGTCCTGGAGACGTTGCCCCCGGCCGAGCGACTCGCGTTCGTGCTGCACGACATGTTCGGGGTGTCCTTCGACGAGATCGCCCCGATCGTCGGCCGCACCCCAGCCGCGTCACGCCAGCTGGCGAGCCGCGCGCGGCGGCGGGTGCGGGGCACGCCCGCGCCGGAGACCGACCTGAAGCGGCAGCGAGTGGTGGTCGAGGCGTTCATGGCCGCCTCGCGGGGCGGGAACTTCGACGCGCTGGTGGCGGTCCTCGATCCGGACGTCGTCCTGCGGGTCGACGGCGGGCTGCGCGCGCCGTCGAAGGTCGTCGTCGGGGCGGCGAACGTGGCGGGGAACGCGCTCATGTTCACGCACTACGCGCCCTACGCGCGGCTCGCGCTGGTCAATGGGGCGTTCGGCAGTGTGACCGTGCGCGATGGCGTGGCGGTGTCGGTGATGGGGTTCACCGTCGCGGGCGGGCGCATCGTGGAGATCGACATCTTGTCCGACCCGGATCGCCTTGTCGGGTTGGATCTTGCCCGGTTCGGGGCGGTGGAGCCGTGAGCCGTGGGTGTCTCCGGGTCGTGCCTCTTCTTCGCTTCGACGAGCGATTTGATCATGAAATCAGGACACTTTTGGGATAACGGATTGATAACGTCCTGATCAGGTGGCGTCCGGGTCGAACGGAGGCTTCTCGGCGGGCGGCTTGGGGGTGTCGGCCGCTGGTGGAAGGG
>DATLIA010000284.1:0-6182 GCA_035540215.1 Actinokineospora sp.
CTCGAAACACAAGGGCCGTTCGACGACCGCGGCGGTCGTCGAACGGCCCTTCGTGCGCCGAGGCTACGTCGCCCCGATCACCTCACGCCGAAACCGGCTGTCACGCTCCGGCCTTGTAGAGGGCGAAGGTGGCGATGTTGATCGGGCCACGCGCCTGGGTGATGCTCAGGCGGAACTTCTGCGCGGTGACGACCGAGGACAGCGGCAGGATGCGCTTGGCACCGATGCTCAGGGTCTGCTCGGTCGTCGGGACCTTCACCCAGGTCCCCGAGCTGTTCTGGTACTCCACGGTGAACGTGTCGACCTGCTGGCCCTGGCGGATCTCCTCGGCGATGACCACTCCATCGACCTGTGTGGACGCGCCAAGGTCCACCGTGAGGGTGGCGGGTTGGCCGTTGGTGGTCTTCCACGCGGTGTCGTAGGAGGCGTCGATGGCGCCGCCCGGCGTCGTGCCCGCGGTGGCGGTGGCGGTCTTGCCGGTGGCGAGGTTGGCCGGGTAGAGCCGCAGGATGTTGGCCCGCCAGTCGGCGAGTCGGGTGACGTCGACAGCGGGGATCTTGCCGGTCTTGTCCGGCGGGATGTTGAGCAGCAGCACCGAGTTCCGGCCGACCGACTCGTGGTAGATCTTGGTGAGGGTGGCCACGGACTTGACCTGCGTGTCCTGCGAAGCGTGGTAGAACCAGCCAGGCCGGATGCTGGTGTCGGTCTCGGCCGGGTACCAGCTCAAGAACTTCGCCCGTGTGCCTGCCGTGGCGAGCACGGCGCGGCTGCCCTGGTCGGTGGCGTTGGAGGGCTCGGTCGTCCCGTTCCGGACACCACCGGCGGTGGGCAGGACCGACCACTCGTTCTGTCGGGCGACACCGGATTCGTTGCCCACCCAGCGGGCGTCCGGGCCCGCGTTGGCGATCACCGCGGTCGGGGCGAGCGACCGGATGAGCGAGTACCAGCTGTCGAAGTCGTAAGTCTCGACCGAACCAGCCGGGATGCGGCCGTTCGCGCCGTCGAACCACACCTCGTCGATCTGGCCGTACTCGGTGAGCAGCTCGTAGAGCTGGTTGAGCATGTAGGCGCCGTAGTCGGTGGCGGGCAAGGTGAACGACCGCGGGTTGGTGCCCGCGCGGTCATCGCCGGACACCAGCGTCGGGATGGTGCGGTTGCTTCGCGCGCTGCCGTTGGCGAAGATGCCGGTCCCGTCGGAGTAGGCGTTCTCGTCGGCGGGCGAGACATAGATGCCGACCTTGAGGCCGTACTTGCGCATCGAGTCGGCGAAGCGACGCATGACATCGCCGTTGCCGCTCTCCCACGCGCTCGACCCCACATCGTGCGCGGTGTACCGGGAGTCGTAGAGGGCGAAGCCGTCGTGGTGCTTGACCGTCAGGATCGCCATCCCGAAGCCCGAATCCTTGAGCGCCTTCGCCCACTGGTCGGTATCCAGCGCGGTCGGGTTGAACAGGTCGGGGTCCTCGTCGCCGTATCCCCACTCCAGGTCGGTAAAGGTGTTGACTCCGAAGTGGACGAACGCGACCTGCTCGGACCGGTGCCAGGTGTACTGCCGGTCATCGGGGCGCACCTTGCTCGCCTTGGCGACCAGGCTGTCGAGGCACTCGTTGTACAGCACCGCGATTTGGCGCGCGGGCTGCACTGTGGACGTGTCGGTCACGCACGGCGTGGTGTTCACCAGCAGCGACCCGGCGAACGGACCGGTGAACGTCGTGTAGGTCGCCTGCCGGATCTTGCCGACGAAGCCGCGGTTGAGCCCGCTCGGGTGTACCTCGTTGCCCACACCGACATTGGCCGCGGTCGAGTTGCGCAGCGCGCCGCCAGTGGTGGACGTGGCGGTGCCGACCGCGACGCCGTCGACGAACGCGCGCACGACCGCGCCGGACGCGGTGCGCTCGTAGGCAAGGGCGACTGAGTGCTCGACACCGGAGGTCGGCGCGTTCACCACGACCCGCGTCTTGACACCGGACGGGTCGGAGAACCCGAACTCCAGATGTGTCGCGTCGGAGTAGCGCACGAACATGTTGCCGCCCGCGGAGAGGAGAGTCTCCAAGGTCGCGGGGGTCGGTGTCGTGGCGCGGGTGTACTTGGCCTCCAGCACCAGGTTCGTGTCGATCGTCGAACCCGTGAACGCGCCGGACGACGGCTGGAACGACAGTCCCTGCGCGCCGCCCGCCAGCGTCAGGCCCGCGGTGCCGATCGTCTCGGTACCCGCACGCCTGCTCAAGGTCCCGGCGACCACGTCACCGGACGCGGCCGTGTAGGCGTTGGCGCTGAACGAACCCGTGAAACCGGACTTCAGGTTCTGCCGCGAGGACTTCGGCAGGTCGGTGGCGGGAATCGCGCCGCTGTACGTGCTGTACGCGGCGGTCGTGATCTTGCCCTTGAGCCCCCGGGCCAGCGCCGACGGGTGCACGTCGTTGCCGATACCGACCTCGGCGGCGGCACCGGTGTTCCGCACCGCGGCGGCGGTGGAGGACGCGCCGCCGACCTCCGCACCGTCAAGGAAAGCACGCATCGTGGTGCCGGACGCGGTGCGCTGGTAGGCCAGGCCGACTGTATGTGCCGACCCCGCCGCAGGCGCGTTGACAATGACGCGCTTGGTGCCTTCCGTTGACCCCGCCCAGTAGCCGAACTCGAGGTGTGTGGCGTCGGAGTACCGCACGAAGATGTAACCCGCCGCGGCGAGCACGGTCGTCAGCGACGTCTGGGTCGCGCCCGCCGTCGGGATGTAGGTGGCCTCCAGGAGCAGACTGCGGTCCACAGTGGAGCCCGTGAGCGCACCGGTCGCGGGCTGGAAGGACGCGCCCTGGGTTCCGCCCGCGAGTTGCAGTCCCGCGTTCAGCACCTCACTCCCGGTGCGCCTGGTCAGCGCCCCGTCCAGCACCTCACCCGTCGCCGAGGTGTAGGTGTTGCCCTGGGAGAACGCGCCACCGAACCCGACCTGCAGCCGGGGACTCGACCCTGTGGCGTGACCAGGCACCGAAACCACGACGACGGCGCCGAGCGCCGCGGCCGCCCCCAACCACGTGGCTCGTCGCCAACCGGACGAAAACCGCACGGGAACCTCCACTGGCCGTCGATGTCGGCCGACAGAACCTCACTTGACGATCAATTCGTCTGATCTATCGAGCAGATCGACTGACGTCGAGGAATGGCCGTCGTTGACACTGAATACATGTGACGTTTGCCGCAGACCCTAACTTCAGCGTCTACACAGGTCAAACACCGCCCCAAACAAGATCATCTCAGCTCGACGTTCACATACTCGAACACATCCCAGCCCTTGGCGACGGGAGCCGTGGTCATCGGATGACCTGCGGCTGCCCTTAAGCTCGATCCGTGACGGCATCGATGCGCTTTCGTCCGCTGTCCCCTATGAACCTGGCCGACGAGGTGTCCGCACAGATCGCCGCAGTCCCCAGCCGTGCCCGAGTGATCATCGACGGCGCCGCCCCCACCAGCCCTGGCACGCTGGCCGACGAGATCGCCGCGCGGCTGCGGGTCGCGGGGCGGCCGGTGGTGCGGGTGTCGGCGAGCGACTTCCTGCGCCCGGCGTCGCTGCGGTTCGAGCGTGGTCGGACCGACTCTGACGCTCGGTACTCGGACTGGCTGGACGCCGATGGGCTGCGCCGCGAGGTACTGGATCCGCGGACGCACCGGGTGCTGCCCCGGCTGTGGAACGCCGAGACCGACCGGTCGGCGCGCGCCGACTATGTCCCGGTGCCCCCGGAAGGGGTGGTGATCCTCGACGGCGAGTTCCTGCTGGGGCGCGGATTTCCCGCCGAGTTCACCGTGCATCTGTGGCTGTCGGCGCAGGCCATGAGCAGGCGGCTGGCCGCCGACGAGCAGTGGGCGTGCCCCGCGTTCGCTCGCTACGAGCGGGAGGTCCGTCCGCTGTATGTAGCCGACGTCGGGGTCCGTGCGGATGACCCGTCGCGTCTCGCGGTGCGAACGGCGTCGGTGAGCAGTTGATCACTGTCCGGATGATCGGCGGCTTCCGGCGCGGCGGCCCGGTCGACCCGGTAGCGTGCGATCCGTGACGGATGCTGTTGACGCCCGGGTGCTCGGGGTGGTCGCCGAGATGGGGCGGGCCGCGGTGCACGAGGTGGCCGCCAGGCTCGGGATGGACCCACGCGAGGTGGCGTCGCGGCTGGTCGCGCTGTCGGCGGCGGGTCTGCCGCTGCTGGTGGGGGTCGAGTGCGACCCGAACGGCGTCCGCGCCGCCCTCGCCAGGATGGGCGGCGGGGTGCACGGCACGCCGTCGGGGGTCTACCCGCCGCAGGGCGGGTACCAGCAGTTTCCGCCGTCCGGGCCGCACCAGGTGCCGACCGGCCCGCCGAGTCAGCCCTTCCCCGCGCAGCCCTACCCGGGCCAGTTCGGCCAGGGCCCGGGCCAGCCCAACGCCCCGTACGGCCAGCAGTTCGGCGGCCAGGGTCCGGCGATGGGCCAGCCGCCCGTCGGCCAAGCGAGCCAGCCGGGCCAGCCCGGCCAGGGCATGGGTCAGCCGGGCATGGGCCACCAGCAGGGCGGCCACGGTCCGATAGGCCACCAGGGCTACCCCGGCCAGCAGGCCGCGCAGAGCCAGCCGGTCAACGTCGGCCCGTCCAGCCAGCCGTTCCCGGTCCCGGAACCCATCTCCACCTGGGGTCCGCCGCAGAGTTCCTCGTGGGCCCGCGGCGACCAGCCGCCCGCCCAGGACTCGATGGACCGGACCCAGCCCGCCGTCCGCCCCGGCTCCCGCCAGGGCGTGTCCGGCTCGACGCTGGAGACCGAGGGCCTGGAGGGCGAGCGGCTGTCCATCCAGCTCGTCGAGGTCGTCGACCCGGCCGACTACCTGTTCACCGCTGCGGGCTACCGCCTGCAGGAGGGCGAGCGGTCGATCGTCGTGCACACCGAGATGACCAACCGGGGCGCGGTGCGGTTCGCGACGCTGCCCGACATGTACCTGGTGCTGGTGACGCCCGAGGGCAAGACGATCTCGAAGGCGCCGGTATCCCTGTCGTCGCGGCCCGCCTACCGCATCGGTGTGGCGCCCGGGGAGACCACGGGCGGGCACACCGTCTACGTCGTGCCGGAGGACACCGAGGTCACGGCCGTGCGCTGGAGCCCACGCCCGGACGACGAGGCCCGCACGCTCACCTGGAAGGTCGAGAACTGAAGATCCGGGCGAAGAAGCCCTTCTTCTCCTCGGCCGCCGCGGCCACCGGGATCGGCGACGTCGGCGGCTCCCGGTCGTAGACCTGGGCCGGATCGACCCGGACCGTCTCGTCCACGTCGTCACCGGGGACCGCGCCGATCACCGCGGGCGCCGCGCCGTCCTTCATGAAGCGGCCGTGCCCGCCCGTGGCGAACGGGTCGCCGTCGTCCGCGCCGTCCCAGTTAGCACCGTTCATCGTTCCCCACCCTCAACACCGGACCAACGCGTCTCAAACTAGCCGAGTCGACCCGGTCCGCAGGGGATTTTAGTAGTCCGCGGCCAGCAGGTCGAGCGCGGCGGCCAAGTCGGCGGGGTACTCGCTGGTGAACTCGACCCAGCGCCCGTCCTCTGGGTGGTGGAACCCCAGGGTGCGGGCGTGCAGCCACTGCCTGCTCAGGCCGAGGCGCTTGGACAGGGTCGGGTCGGCGCCGTAGGTGAGGTCGCCGACGCACGGGTGGCGCAGCGCGCTGAAGTGCACGCGGATCTGGTGGGTCCGGCCGGTCTCCAGCTTGACGTCGAGCAGCGACGCGGCGCGGAAGGCCTCGATGGTCTCGTAGTGGGTGATGCTGGGCTTGCCGCCCGCGACCACGGCCCACCGGTAGTCGTGGCGCGGGTGCCGGTCGATCGGCGCGTCGATGGTGCCCACGCTCGGGTCGGGATGGCCCTGCACCAGCGCGTGGTAGCGCTTCTCGACGGTGCGCTCCTTGAACGCCCGCTTGAGCACCGTGTACGCGTGCTCGCTCTTGGCCACCACCATGACGCCCGTGGTGCCGACGTCGAGCCGGTGCACGACGCCCTGCCGCTCGGCCGCGCCCGACGTGGAGACGCGGATGCCCGCCGCCGCGAGGCCGCCGATCACCGTGGGGCCCGACCAGCCGGGGCTGGGGTGCGCGGCGACGCCGACCGGCTTGTCGAGCACGACGACGTCGTCGTCCTGGAACAGCACGAGCAGGCCTTCGACCGGGATCGCCTGGACCTCGAT
>DATLIA010000285.1:0-3050 GCA_035540215.1 Actinokineospora sp.
AGCGCGGCAACCTCAAGCAGGCGCTGCTCAAGCTGGGCTGGCCGGCCGAGGACTTCGCGGGCTACGTCGACGGCGAGGCGCCGCCGATCGAGCTCGACCTCACAGGGTGGTCGATACGCCCTTACCAGCGCGAGGCGGTCGAGTCGTTCTGGCACGGCGGCTCCGGCGTGGTGGTGCTGCCGTGCGGCGCCGGCAAGACACTGGTCGGCGCTGCCGCGATGGCCGAGGCCAAGGCGACCACGCTGATCCTCGTCACCAACACCGTCAGCGCCCGGCAGTGGAAGGACGAGCTGATCCGGCGGACCTCCCTCACGGCCGAGGAGATCGGCGAGTACAGCGGCTCGGTCAAGGAGGTCCGGCCCGTCACCATCGCGACGTACCAGGTGATGACGACCAAGCGGAAAGGCGTCTACTCGCACCTCGAGCTGCTCGACGCCCGCGACTGGGGCCTGATCGTCTACGACGAGGTGCACCTTCTGCCCGCACCGATCTTCCGGATGACGGCCGATCTCCAGGCCCGGCGACGACTCGGGCTGACCGCGACCCTGGTCCGCGAGGACGGCCAGGAGGGCGACGTGTTCTCCCTCATCGGCCCGAAACGCTATGACGTGCCGTGGAAGGACATCGAGGAACAGGGCTGGATCGCGCCCGCCGAGTGCACCGAGGTCCGGGTGACGCTGACGGAGAACGAGCGCATGGAGTACGCGACCGCCGAGGCGGACACGCGCTACAAGCTGTGCTCGACGGCGCGGACGAAGATCCCGGTGGTGAAGTCCATTTTGGAGCGTCACCCCGATGAGCCCGCGCTGGTGATCGGCGCGTACCTGGACCAGTTGGAGGAACTCGGCGAGGCGTTGAACGCGCCGATCATCCAGGGGTCGACCAAGAACAAGGACCGGGAAGTCCTCTTCGACGCCTTCCGGCGCGGGGAACTGCCGACGCTCGTGGTGTCGAAGGTCGCCAACTTCTCCATCGACCTCCCGGAGGCGTCGGTGGCGGTGCAGGTGTCGGGCACGTTCGGTTCGCGGCAGGAGGAGGCGCAACGCCTCGGCCGCCTGCTGCGCCCGAAGGCAGACGGGCGCCAGGCGCATTTCTACTCGGTGGTCGCCCGCGACACCCTGGACACCGACTACGCCGCCCACCGCCAGCGCTTCCTCGCCGAACAGGGCTACGCCTACCGAATCTGCGACGCGGACGACCTGCTCGGCCCACCCATCCCCGAGATCAACTGATCAGTGAGCATGGCGCACGATCACGTCAGGCCTTGGGTGCGCGAGGAAGTCATGGCGCTGCCCGAGGACGGACATCGGTACGAGCTGATTGACGGCGGGTTGATTGTGAACCCGCCTACTGGCCCCCGCCATCAGTCCGCTTCCTACATCCTGCACAAGCAGCTCGAACTGGCAGCGCTCGATGCCGACGCCGCCGTCGTGATCTACGAAGGTGTCGGCATCTCCATGCCGGATGGCAACCTGTTGATCCCCGACCTCTTGATCGCACGAGCAGGCGCGCCGAGCCTCGACAAGCCTTTGATCGACCCGGCGGATGTCCTCCTGGTAGCCGAGATCGTCTCTCCGGGTTCGCGCCGACGCGACCGGGCGGTCAAGCCATACATGTATGCGGAATCCGGCATTCGGCATTACTGGCGGATCGAGACCGACCGGTTCACCGACCTGACCCAGTCGCTGCCCGTCGTCGTAATGCACGAATTGGCCGGGGCGGGCGAGTACGTGGTTCGCCGAACCGTCGGCGCTGGGGAGGTCCTCGCCGTGGATGAGCCGTTCCCGATCAAGTTCGACCCCGCCGAACTCGTGCGGTGCTGATCAGGGCATATGTGGGTTTGCGGGCCGCCCGGTCTAGGAGGAGGGTGGGACGGCCGGTGACGTCACCGGGATGTCACCCCGACAGAGACGGGGGTGGAGTCGTGTTCGCGCGTTCCACCACAGTTCAAGCACACCAAGACAAGATCGACGCGGGCATCGCCCACGTCCGCGACGAGGTCATGCCGACCCTGCGGGACCTGCCCGGGTACGTCGGCCTCTCCATGCTGATCGACCGCACCTCAGGCCGTTGCGTCGTGACGACCTCGTGGGAGTCCGACGAGGCCATGCGGGCCACCAGCGAGTCCGTCCGTTCAATGCGCGACCGCGCAGCCGAGATCCTCGGCGGCAACCGCCCGCAGGTCGACAACTGGGAGATCGCGGTATTGCACCGCGACCACAAGTCCCAGGAGGGCGCCTGCGTGCGGGCGACCTGGATGCGGTTCGGCGACACCGACCCGGACCGGGCCACCGAGGTCTTCCGAATGGCCATCCTGCCCAAGATCGAGGAGCTCCCCGGATTCTGCAGCGCCAGCCTGCTGGTGGACCGGGAGGCCGGGATCGCGGTCTCCTCGGTGACCTACGACAGCCGGGCGGCGTTGGCGGACTCGCGCGGCCAGGCTGACGCGGTCCGCGCCGCGGGCGCCAAGGAGGCGGGCGTGGAGGTGCTCGAGGTCAGCGAGTTCGACCTGGCCATCGCTCACCTGCGCGTGCCCGAGATGGCCTGATCACGTCCCGTTGGTGGCGAGGAAGTCGGCGCCGAGCGGGGTCAGGGAGTGCGCGACGAAGCGGCCTGAGCGGCTGGTCTCGACGAGACCGGCCGCGCGCAGGGTTGTCGCGTGCTGGGAGGCGGCGGCGGGACTGATCGACAGGCGGGTGGCGAGGCCGCCGGTGGACAGGCCGCCGCTCTCAGCGACGGCGCGGAGCAAGGTGGCCCGGGTGCGGCCGAGCAGGGCCACCAGGGCGCCGGGGGCGTCGGTCGGTGCGCGCCACGCCGACTCCGGGTCACGCGCGGGGTAGACGAGCAGGCCGGGGCCGTCGGGGTCGACGAGCAGGCGCGGGCGCGACCAGATGAAGGCCGACGGGTAGAGGATCAGCCCGCGTCCGCCGAGGTCCACCTCATCGTCGGACTGGTCCGCGATCTCCAGGACCGGGCTCGACCAGCGCACGTCCGGGTGCAGGGTGTTGAACACCCGCTCGACGCCCGCCGCGCCGATCTGCCGGGTCCGG
>DATLIA010000286.1:0-1887 GCA_035540215.1 Actinokineospora sp.
GTCACGCAGGCGGCGAACAGCTCCTCCTTGGACCGGTAGTAGCTGAGCACCATCGCCTTGGAGATGCCCGACCGCTCGGCGATCCGGGCCAGCGACGCGGCAGCGAAGCCGGCACGACCGTACTCGGCGGCGGCCAGGGCCAGCACCTCGCGCTCGCGCTGCTCGCGCGGCATCCGCTTGGTCCCTCGGCCCGCACTCGCCATGGGCCTCATCCTAGGCAGCGTCGGGTCAGACGGTATGACGTGACCGCCTCGGGATGAGGGGGTTGCGGGCCGGGGCCTCTCACATGCATGAACGTGGGTTATCGGGCAGGAGCGGCCTGCTCGACCTATCCACAGGCATAGGAGGCCCCGGTGTTCACCGAGCGTACGAGCGTTGGACTCGATGTGCACGCCAGGTCGGTGGTCGCGACGGCGATCGACACGACGACCGGCGAGCTGTTCAAGGAACGACTGATCCCGTCGAACGAGATCGTGTTGGAGTGGCTGGCCCGGCTGCCCGGCCCGGTCGCGGTCACCTACGAGGCCGGGCCGACCGGCTTCGGGCTCGCCCGAGCCCTGGCCGCGGCCAGCATCCGGTGCGAAGTCGCAGCGCCGTCGAAGCTGGCCCGCCCGGCTGGCGACCGCGTCAAGACCGACGCCCGCGATGCCCTGCAACTGGCCAAGCTGTTGCGCAACGACGACATCACCAGCGTCCGCGTGCCCACCATCACCCAGGAAGCGGCACGCGACCTGGTCCGAGCCCGTGAGGACGTCCGCGGCGACCTGATGCGGGCCCGGCACCGGGTCTCGAAACTGCTGCTGCGCCACGGCCACGTCTACTACGGCGGCAAGACCTGGTCTGCCAAACACCACGCCTGGCTACACCGGATCCGGTTCAACGAGCTCGGTACCCACTGCGCCTACGAAGCCGACTTGGAAGCCATCGAGTTCGCGGTCGCTCGCCGCGATCGGCTCGACAAGCTGATCGCCCAGCTTGCTGCCGACAGCGAGTTCACCGACGTGACCCGTCGGCTGTGCTGCTTACGCGGAATCTCGACCCTGACCGGGTTTGCGCTCGCGGTCGAGGTCGGTGATTGGCAGCGGTTCAACGGCTCCAGCCTCGGCGCCTACCTCGGGCTGGTGCCCAGCGAGCACTCCAGCGGCCAGTCTCGTCGTCAGGGCTCGATCACCAAGACCGGCAACAGCCACGCCCGGCGGTTGCTGATCGAGGCCGCCTGGCACCACAAGCCCCGCTACACCGTCGGCCCGGTCCTACGAGCTCGCTGGGAACAAGCACCCGAGGCCGCCCGAGGCCGGGCGCACGTGGGCAACACTCGGCTCAACCAGCGCTGGGCCAGCTACACCCGCCGGCACAAGAAGCACACCATCGCCAACACCGCGATCGCGCGTGAGCTCGCCGGCTGGTGCTGGTCGCTGGCCGTGCTGGAATAGCCGGCCACCAAGACTTGGCCTGGACCGTCCACGTTCCTGACGAGCAGCGCGAGGAGACTCTCGTCCGCGATTCGGCTGTGAGCCACGAGCACGCTCGTGACGCTCGACCTCAGAGAAGCGGACCACTCCTGCCGCACGCCGTCCTGCGGTAACCAACCCGCGAATATCAGCATCGACCGCGCGTCGACAACGACACGCTGCGGCAGGGACACGACGCCACCACGCCAAGAGAGGCGCCGCCAACACACCCAATGTCGGCGGCGCCTCGCCATGCCCTCTTGACAGCCGATGGCTACATATCAGCCGAGGGTGGCCGTCACCCAGTCGCCGAGCACCCGGGCGCTGCGATCCACCAGGGTCGCCCACTCCATCGCGCCCTCGTCGGCGTTGTCGGAGACGTGCTTGACCAGGCGGACGGGCACGCCGAACTCCGCGGCCACGTAGGCGACGGCGT
>DATLIA010000287.1:0-6294 GCA_035540215.1 Actinokineospora sp.
CGTCCGGGCCGTCCCGGTTCGGGTCCGGAACGTCGGTTTGTTCCGTGATTGTCAGTATCCACAACGACGAAGGGTCCCCGGAGACGGACTCCGGGGACCCAAGGGCCGTCAGTGACTACCCTGTCGCACTTACTTGGTGAGCGGTGCCAGCTTCGGGTCGTTGGCGTAGGCCTCGGCCGCGTTGGCCTTGGTCACGATGACCGGCGGGAGCAGGTAGGACGGGATGACCTTGACACCGTTGTCGTAGGACTTGGTGTCGTTGACCTCCGGGGTGCCACCGGTCTGCAGCGCCTTGACCATCTTGATGGTCTCCGCGACGAGCTTGCGGGTGTCCTTGTTGATCGTGGAGTACTGCTCGCCAGCCATGATCGACTTGACCGACTCGGCCTCGGAGTCCTGGCCGGTCACGACCGGGAGCGGCTTGCCCGCGCCCTTGACCGAGGTGAGGATCGCGCGGGCGAGGGTGTCGTTCGGCGAGAGCACACCGTCGAGGGTCTTGCCGGTGGTGTAGGTCGAGGTCAGCAGCGAGTCCATGCGCTGCTGGGCACCCTCGGCCTTCCAGCCCTGGATGGCGGTCTGCTTGACATCGGTCTGGCCGGAGCCCACGACGACGTCACCCTTGTCGATGGCGGGCTTGAGCACGTCCATCGCGCCGTTGAAGAACACTCCGGCGTTGTTGTCGTCCGGCGAGCCGGAGAACAGCTCGATGGTCCACGGGCCGGTGGCCTTCTTCGCCTTCATGCCGTCCAGCAGGGCCTGGCCCTGCAGCTGGCCGACCTTGAAGTTGTCGAAGGCGATGTAGTAGTCCAGGTCCGGGGTGTTGGTGATGAGCCGGTCGTAGGCGATGACGACCGCGCCGGACTCCTTGGCCTGCTTCACCTGGGTCGACAGCTGCGCGGCGTCGGTCGCGCCGATGACGATGACCTTGGCGCCCTTGGTGACCATGGCCGAGATCTGGCCCTGCTGGTCGGCGACGGTGGTCGACGCGCCCGCGTACTGCACGTCGGACTTGAACCCCGCCTCCTTGAGCCCGTTGGTGAACAGGTCGCCCGCGAGCACCCAGTTCTCCGAAGTCTTGGACGGCAGCGCGACACCGATCAGGGCGTCGGCGGCGAAGCCCTTGGCCGGGGTGCTTCCGCCGCCGCCGGTCGAGCCTTCGCGTTCGCTGGAGCCGCACGCTGTGGCGCCGAGGGCCAGTACCGCGACGGCACCGACCGCGACTGCCTTGGTGAAGAGGTTGCGCATTATTGGATTACCTTTCTTGGGCTACCGCCGGAGGCACGTCCTGCGGGAGTTGTCCGCCTGAGCGGGCGTATGGGGGAATGTCAGCTGACGGCCGGGGCCTTGTCGCTGTCGCTGGGGGAGTCGGTTCGGGCCGCGGTGGGCGGAGGCTCCTCGCGGCGGAACGGCCGGGTTATCGAGCCGATGACCGAGAACCGGCCCTGGCTCTTGTTGTAGACGTCGAGCGCGACGGCGAGCAGCAGCACCAGGCCCTTGATGATCTGGACCAGGTCCACGCCGACACCCATGAGCTGAAGGCCGTTGTTGAGCAGCGCCATGACCAGACCACCGACGATCGACCCGCTGATGGTGCCGAGGCCGCCGGAGACCGCGGCGCCGCCGATGAACACCGCCGCGATCGCGTCGAGTTCCCAGCTGAGCCCGTCCTGCGGACCGGACGCGGCCGACCGGGCCACGAAGATCATGCCCGCCAGGGCGGCCAGGATGCCCATGTTCGTCATGACGAGGAAGTTGACCCGCTTGAGCTTCACACCGGACAGCTCGGCGGCCCGGGCGTTGCCGCCCACCGCGTAGATGTGCCTGCCGCCGACGGTGTTGCGGGTGTAGAAGGAGTACAGCAGCACCAAGGCGCCCAGGATGATGCCCGACACCGGGAAGCTGGTGCCGACCCGGCCGCCCGCGAACCGCAGGGTGGCGAAGACGATGACGCCGACCATGATCGCCAAGCGCACCCCGGAGATCCACATCGGCGCGGGCTCGGCGCCCATCTCCTTGCGGGTCTTCCTGCTGCTCCACTCCCGCCACGCCACCGCGAGGCACGCGGCGAGCCCGAGCAGCAGGGTCAGGTTGTTGTAGCCGGTGCTGGGACCGACCTCGGGCAGGTAGCCCGCGCCGATCGTGCGGAAGCCCTCCGGGACCGGGACGGTGTCGGCGTTGCCGATGAACTGGTTGCCGCCGCGGAAGAGCAGCATGCCCGCGAGCGTCACGATGAACGCCGGAACGCCGATGTAGGCGACCCAGAATCCCTGCCAAGCGCCGATGATCGCGCCGCACACCAGGCCGAGCAGGATCGCCAGGGGCCACGGGACGTCGAACTCCTTCATCGCCTTGGCGACGATGATCCCGACGAACGCCGCGATGGACCCGACCGACAGATCGATGTGCCCGGCGACGATCACCATCAGCATGCCGATGGCCAGGATCAGGATGTAGGAGTACTGGCTGACGACCGCGATCAGGTTGCCGGAGGTCAGGGTGAGGCCGTCGGTCAGGAACTGGAACAGCAGGATGATCGCCACCAGGGTGAAGATCATGCCGAACTGGCGGCTGGCGGAGGCGGTGCCTCCGAAGAGGTTCTTCTTGAGGTCTTCGTATCCGCTCATGACACCGACATCTTCTTGGTAGTGGTCATCTGCTTCATGAGGAGTTCGGGGTCGGCGTCAGCACGCGCGACCTCCCCAGTGATGTTTCCCTCGAACACTGTGTAGATCCGGTCGCACAGACCGATCAGCTCCGGCAGTTCCGAGGAGATGACGACGACTCCTCTGCCCTGCTCGGCGAGCCGGTGGATGATCCCGTAGATCTCGAACTTGGCGCCGACGTCGATGCCGCGGGTCGGCTCGTCGAGGATCAGCAGGTCGGGGTCGGTGAACATCCACTTGGCCAGCACGACTTTCTGCTGGTTGCCGCCCGAGAGCTTGACGATGCCCTCGTCGACCGTCGGCGTCTTGATCCGCAGGTCCTTGCGGTACTGCTCGGCGACCTTGTGTTCGGCGACCTGGTCGATGACGCCGCGCTTGGCGACTTTCGCGGGCTTGGCCGCCACGATCGAGGTCTTGATGTCGTCGAGCAGGTTGAGGCCGATCGCCTTGCGGTCCTCGCTGACGTAGGCCAGGCCATGGTCGATCGCGTCGGACACCGACCGCAGGTGGATCTCCTTGCCGTCCTTGAAGACCTGACCGCCCAGCCAGACTCCGTACGACCGGCCGAACAGGCTCATCGCCAGCTCGGTGCGCCCGGCGCCCATCAGGCCCGCGAAGCCGACGACCTCGCCGCGGCGCACGTTGAAGCTGGAGCCCTTGCAGACCAGGCGCTCGGTGGAGATCGGGTGCCGCACCGTCCAGTCGCGGACCTCGAAGAACACCTCGCCGACGTTGGGGACGTAGTCGGGGAAGCGGCTGCCCAGCTCGCGGCCGACCATGCCGCGCACGATGCGGTCCTCGTTGACCCCGTCGGCCTTGATGTCGAGGGTCTCGATGGTGCGCCCGTCGCGCAGGATGGTGATGGAGTCGGCGATCGCCTCGATCTCGTTGAGCTTGTGCGAGATGATGATCGAGGTGATGCCCTGCCGCTTGAACTCGCGCAGCAGGTCGAGCAGGTGCCGGGAGTCGGCCTCGTTGAGCGCGGCGGTCGGCTCGTCGAGGATCAGCAGCTTCACGTCCTTCGCGAACGCCTTGGCGATCTCGATGAGCTGCTGCTTGCCGACGCCGATGTCCTTGATGAGCGTGTCCGGGTCCTCCTTGAGGCCGACTTGCTTCATCAGTTCCAGGGCCCGGCGCTGCGCGGCCTTCCAGTCGATGGCGCCGCGCTTGCGGGGCTCGTTGCCGAGGAAGACGTTCTCGGTGATCGACATGCCAGGGACCAGCGCGAGTTCCTGGTGGATGATGACGATGCCCGCGTGCTCGCTGGCCCGGATGTCGCCGAAGCGGACCTCCTCGCCCCGGTAGAAGATGTCGCCGCTGTAGTCGCCGTGCGGGTAGACCCCGCTGAGCACCTTCATCAGCGTCGACTTGCCCGCGCCGTTCTCCCCGCAGATCGCGTGGATCTCGCCCTCGCGCACCACCAGGCTGACGTCGGCCAACGCGGTCACGCCGGGGAAGGTCTTCGTGATCGAGCGCATCTCGAGCAAGACCGGGGCCGCGCTCATGGTCCACCACCTGGGGTGACGCGTGACGTTGGCATAACCATCTCCGAGGTTTCCGTGTTGCGGCGTGATGTGGTGCGGGTTACGTCTGGCTGATGGCGTGGACGGTAAATCCAATTGATTTACTTAGTCAAGGGTTTGGGGCAGACTGTTGCCGTACAGCGAGCGGGGAGGGTCTTCGATGCGGCGAGCAGGCACGAATCTGCCCAAGGTGGGGCGGTACAACCAGGCCGTGGTGCTCGAGCAGATCCAGCGCGCGGGCGGTATCAGCAGGCTCGAGATCGCCCAGCACACCGGGCTGACCCCGCAGACCGTCTCCGGGATCGTCCGCAGGCTCATCGACGACGGCACCGTCCGCGAGGACGGTGCCAGCCGGGTCAGCAGCGCCGGGAAACCGCGCGTCACGCTGCGGATCAACGCCGACGCGGGCAGCGCCGTCGGCCTGCACTTCGATCCGGCCGAACTCACCTGCGTCGTGGTGGACCTGCTCGGCGCCGCACTGGTCACCAAGCGGATCCCGACGCCTGCGGGCGCCGACCCGGTCGAGGTCGTCGCCGCCATGGCCGGCCTGGTCGAGGATGTGCTGGGGCAGGCGGCGGTGCCGCGCGAGCGCGTGCTCGGCCTCGGGCTCGCCAGTCCCGGCCCGATCGACCAGGAGCGCGGCATGGTGGTCAAACCGCCGAAGCTCGCGCACTGGGACCACATCCCGGTCAAGCGGATGCTGAGCGAGGCCACCGGCCTGCCGGTGATCCTGGACAACGACTCCACCGCCGCGGCGGTCGGCGAGCGCTGGGCGGGCGCGGGGCGCGGCGTGGTGAACTTCGCGTACTTCTTCTTCGGCACCGGCATCGGCGGCGGCCTGGTGCTCAACCAGCAGGTCTACCGGGGCGGGTCGTTCAACGCCGCGGAGTTCGGGCACATGTCGGTGCAGCCGGACGGCCTGGAGTGCTACTGCGGCAACCGTGGCTGTCTGGAGACCCTGGTCAGTCCCGCCGCGATCATCGCCGAGACCCATCGCAGGCTCAGCGCGGGGGCCCCGGGCGCGCTGGCCGAACGGTTCCGCGCCGACCCCGTCTCGATCGACAACGTCGCGATCCGCGACGCGGCGGCGGCCGGGGATCCGCTGGCCACGGGCGTCTTGGAGCAGGCGGCCCAGCATGTCGCGACCGCTGTCGTGAACGTCGTCAGCGTCACCGACGTGGATCTTGTCGTCTTGGGCGGCCACGGGATAGAGCATGTCGAAAAACTTTACGTCGAAGCCGCTCAGCGCGCAGTGGCCACGAGAGTGATGTCGAGGCACATCAGGGTGGTCGACGTGGTCCTCTCGCCGCTCGGCGCCGACGCCGCGGTCGTGGGCGGCGCGTCACTCGTCCTGCACACCACTTACTCGCCGCGGCTCTCTGAGCTGCTGTCGGACTGATCTCAAACCGGAAAGGGTCTTCATGGGCCAGGAAGTCGTGCTCGCGGTCGACATCGGGGGCACCAAGCTCGGCGCGGGCCTCGTCGACGCTCGGGGACAGGTCCACGGGCACGCCGAGGTCGCCACTCCCACCGCCGGACCCCGGCTCGTCGACGCGTTGCGCGGGCTGATCAGGTCGGTGGTGGACGACGCGAAACCCCAGGCCGTCGGACTGGCGTGCGCTGGCCCGCTGGACCCGCCCGCGGGCACGGTCAGCCCGGTGAATATCACCGCCTGGCGCGGTTTCCCGCTCGTCGACCTGGTCCGCGACATCGTTCCCGGCATCCCCGTGGAACTGGTCGGGGACGCGATCGCCGCCGCGGTGGGGGAGCACTGGCTCGGCGCCGGACAAGGATCGACGTCGATGCTCGGCATCGTCGTGTCCACCGGCGTCGGTGGCGGGCTTGTGCTCAACGGCGCGGCCTATCCGGGGCCCAGCGGCAACGCGGGCCACATCGGCCACGTGGTGGCAGACCCGGCCGGGCCTGCCTGCGGCTGCGGCGCGACCGGCTGCGTCGAGGCGTATTCCAGCGGCCCTTCCATGGTCAGGTGGGCGCGCGATCAGGGGTGGGCGGGCTCGGATGCCCGGGCGCTGGCCGCCGCGGCCGCCCACGGCGACGCCATCGCCGTCGCGGCGTTCGACCGGGGCACCTGGGCGCTGGCGCGCGGC
>DATLIA010000288.1:0-46160 GCA_035540215.1 Actinokineospora sp.
GCCGATGCCGCTGCACAAGACGCTTGGCGACACCGTGGCCGAGGTGTTCCGCGACCTGCACGCGGCCAACGGTGTGACCTGGCACCTGGGCGTCGGCGTCGCGGCGTTCGCAGGCGCCGAAGGCGTGGTCGACGCGGTCCACCTCAGCGACGGCACCGTGATCCCTGCCGACGTCGTGCTGGTCGGTGTCGGCGCCGCGCCTCGCCTGGAGCTGGCCAAGGCGGCCGGGCTGGAGCTGTCGGACTCGGTGGCGGGCAGCGGGATCGACGTCGACGCCAGCCTGCGCACCTCGGCGCCGGACGTGTTCGCCGTCGGCGACGTCGCCGCGCACTTCCACCCCCGCTACGGCAGGCGTGTGCGGGTGGAGCACTGGGCCAACGCCAAGGACCAGGGCGCGCACGTGGCGGGCAACCTCATCGGCGAGGCCGAGCCGTACACCGCTTCGCCGTACTTCTACTCCGACCAGTACGACCTGGGCATGGAGGTGCGCGGCCTGGCCAACCCGTTCACCGATGAGCTGGTCGTGCGCGGCGACCTCAGGTCCCGCGAGTTCACCGCGTTCTGGACGCGCGGCGGCCGGGTGCTGGCGGCGATGAACGTCAATCAGTGGGACGACGGAGAGGCCCTGCAGGCGCTGGTTGATCACCAGGTTCGGGCATCGGCGCAGGCCCTGCGGACGGCTGCGCTGGCGAGCCTGGCCTAGCCAGCAGGAACGAGGCCAGTCCCAGTACCGACAGACCGGCGATCACGATCCCCATCGGCAGCGCGGACTCCGTCCCGCCGAGTCCGACGAGCGGTGCGGCCAGCCCGCCGACGACGAACTGGACCAGTCCGAGCAGCGCCGACGCGGTCCCGGCCTGGTCGCCATGGTCTGCCAGGGCCAGCGCCGAGCAGTTCGGGGTCACCATGCCCACGCTGGCGACCACCACGAACAGGCCCGCCAGCAGGAACGGCAGTCCCAGGTCGAGCGCCGTGACGACTAGGACCGCGGCGCCACCCGCGGCCGACAGCAATAGACCAACCCGCAATAGCGCGCGCAGCGAGAACCGGCGCAACAGCGCGCCATTGAGTTGAGCCATCAGCACGATGCCGAGCGCGTTGACGCCGAAGACGATGCTGTAGGCCTGCGGGCTCATGGCGTGCAGGTTCTGCAGGACGAACGACGACCCCGCGATGTAGGCGAACATCGCGCCGGTCACGAAGGCCGCCGCGGCGCCGTAGGCCATGAAGGAACGGTCGGCGATCAGCCCGCCGTAGGCACGCAGGGTCCGGCCGAGATGCGCGGGATGACGGCGTTCGGCGGGCAGCGTCTCGCGCAGGCCGAACGCGGTCGCGACCAGCAGCAGCACGCCGAAACCCGCCAGTACCACGAAGATCCCTGGCCAATCGGTCCAGCGCAGCACCTGTCCGCCGATCACCGGGGCCAGGATCGGCGCCAGCCCGGTCACGATGATCATCACGGAGAAGAAGCGCGCCATCTCCACACCGGAGAACAGGTCGCGCACGGCCGCCCGACCGATCACGATGCCCGCGGCGGCGCACGCGCCCTCCGCGAAGCGCAGCGCGATTAGTGCGTAGACCGAGGGCGCTATCGCGCAGGCGAGGGAACTGACGGCGTAGAGAACGAGGCCGACCAGCAGCGGTCTCCTGCGGCCGAAGGAGTCCGACAGCGGACCGGCAACGACCTGGCCGAGCGCCAGCCCGACCATGAACGTGGTGAGGGTGAGCTGGACCTGGGCGGCGCCGGTGCCCAACTGCTCGGCCATCGCGGGGAACGCGGGCAGGTACATGTCGATCGACAAGGGTCCGAAGGCAACGAGTCCGCCCAGGATCAGCGCCAGCCGAGCTTTGCCTGGTCGGGGTGCGGTCACCCGGTCAGTCTATGGATTGCCGGATTTCGGCCGCATACCGTGACCATTCCGCCGGCCGTTTCACGACGGGCCGGTCCCAGGAATTCCGCACGATCACTGACAGATATCCGGGCGGGTCGCCCCCCAACCCGATCGGTCCCTTGACACACTGGGGTCACAGACGCGGGGAGGGATGCCAATGGCCGAGCTGATCGACGCCGTGCTGGCACAGGCCGCGGAGCTGACGGCGGAGGGCCGCCCGGAGATCGCCATCGACATCCTGCGCCCGGTACTCGCCGACCACCCCGACCATCCCGAGGCCTGGTGCCGCCTCGCCGCCGCGCTGCTGGACTCCGGCAGGCCGCAGGACTGCCTGGACGCGGCGAAGCGCGCGATCACCCTCGGCGAGCCATCGTGGGCGCACCGGCTGGCCAGCCTTGCCCTCACCGAGCTGGGCCGACATGACCAGGCCGCGGTGTCGGCGCGGGAAGCCACGCGCCGCGACCCCGGCGACTGGCGCAACCACGTCACCTTGGCCGACGCGCTGGGCCCGACCTCACCGCCGGACGCGCTGGAAGCCGCACGGCGGGCGGTGATCGCCGCGCCGGAGGAGCCCAGGGTGCACGAGGTCCTTGGCGCCGCCGCGGCTCGGGTCAAGGACTTCCCCCTGGCCAAACGCGCCTACAGTGACGCGCTGCGGCTGGACCCGAGCAACGCGTCGGTGCGCGCGGAACTGGCCAGGCTGGCCGGGGTGCGGGCAACGCCCCCGCCCCGCCCCGCCGCTGGCGAGGTGCGCTTCGGCCGGGCCCAGCGGATCGCGTTATGGCTGGTCCTGCGCCGGTGCGCGGGCTGGCTGGCGGTGGGGGCGTTCGTACTGATGATCGCCGGGCTGCCCAAGCCGAGCCCGCTGCTGGTCTGGTTCGCCCTCGCGCTGCTCCTCGCGGAGCTGGTCATGACCGCGCACGGCGTGCTGACGCTCCCACGCGGCTACTGGCCGCCGCCCCGACTGCTGGCCCGTCGCGCGCCCCTGGTCGCCTTCGGTGTGGCGCTTTTCGGCCTGGGCACGGTGTTACTCGCTGTATGGACCCTCGCCCTGGCCCTCGGGGCCCGTGGAATGCAGCTGCTGACACCCGCGCTGATCTGCGCCGTCGGGGCGTCGATAGTCGGTTGGTACGGGCTGTGGCGGATGCGAGCTTTCACCCGTTAAGGTGACGCCTCCTCCTCGAATGGGGGAACCACTCGGCCGTGAAGTGCGTCGAACAGCGCACTCGCTTAAGTCCGCTCACCAGGGGAAACGATCATGGAAATCCTTCGCCGCATCGCGGTCTTCCTGATGTTCATCGGCTTCGGCTCGGTGATCTTGTATTTCATGGAGTACAGCTTCCGCATCATTTCGTGGCTCGACGAGTACCAGCCCTTCGCGGGCGGGGCCATCGGTGCCCTCGGCGTGGTGCTGATGGTCATCACCGTCGTGGCGGCCAAGAAGCCCGCCCCGGCGCAGATGCCCGTCCCGCCGCAGGCGTGATCACGAGCGGGGCGTGCGAGACTGCGGTCGGCACGCCCCGCTGAGTGAGGAGCGACATGGGTCAGCACGCCGGCTACCAGAGTGAGATCTACCTGCAGGGCCTCGCTGACCAGGTCCCGCCCTTCACCACCGACGGCACCCGGCTTGAGGACGTCGCGCGCGAATCGATGGAACCCGGCCCGTTCGGCTATGTCGCCGGGTCGGCCGGATCCGGCGACACCGCGAGGGCCAACCGCGCCGCCTTCGCCCGCTGGCGCATCGTGCCGAGGATGCTCACCGACGCCACCACGCGCGACACCTCCGTGACCGTCCTGGGCACCGAGATGCCCGCCCCGGTCCTGCTCGCGCCGGTCGGTGTCCAGTCGATCGTCCACCCCGATGGGGAACTCGCCACCGCTCGCGCCGCCGCCGCGCTGGGCGTCCCGATAGTCCTGTCGACGGCTTCGTCACACACGCTCGAGGACGTCGCCTTCGCCAATAGCACCGGGCCGCGCTGGTTCCAGCTGTACTGGCCCAACGAACCCGAGGTGTGCGCGAGCCTGCTGCGGCGCGCGAGGAAGGCGGGCTACACGACCCTGGTCGTCACCCTCGACACCTGGACGCTGGCCTGGCGCCCGACGGACTTGGACAAGTCCTATCTGCCGTTCCTCCGCGCGGTCGGCGTGGCCAACGCGTTCACCGACCCCGCGTTCCTCGCGGGTCTGGAGAAGTCGCCCGAGGAAGACCAGGCCATGGCGGTGCTGCGCTGGGTCGGCATGTTCACCGGGACGGACAAGCGCTGGGACCAGCTGCCGTTCCTGCGTCAGCACTGGGACGGCCCGATAGTCCTCAAAGGAATCCAGCACGTCGCCGACGCCCGCAGGGCGGTGGACGCCGGGATGGACGGGATCGTCGTGTCCAACCACGGCGGCAGGCAGGTCGACGGCGCCATCGGGTCACTCGACGCGCTGCCGGAGATCGTCGCGGCGGTGGGGGAGCGGATCGAGGTGCTGTTCGACTCGGGCGTCCGGACCGGCGCGGATGTGTTCAAGGCGCTGGCTCTTGGCGCGAAGGCCGTGCTGGTCGGGCGGCCGTATGTCTACGGGCTGGCGTTGGGCGGTGAGGCGGGCGTTCGGCACGCGGTTCGCGGGCTGCTCGCCGACTTCGACCTGACGCTTGGACTATCCGGCCACCGGACGCCGGACGAACTGACACCGAGTGCGCTGCGATACCTGCCCTAGCGTGGGAAGTGTCGGCCGGGCGTGTGGCCGAACGTCCGGCGGAACACGTCGATGAAGGCGCTGGCCGACGCCCAACCGCAGCGGTGGGCGACCGTGGTCACCGGGATGTCCTCGGCGAGCATCACCAGCGCGTGGTGCAGCCGCAGTTGAGTGCGCCACCGCGGGAAGGTCATCGCGAACTCGTCGCGGAACAGCCGCGACAGGGTCCGTTCGCCCGCTCCAGCGGTTCGGCCGAGTTCGGCCAGGGTCCGGTCGTCGGCCGGGTCGGCGTCCAGGATCCCGCAGACGGTCGCCAGTCTGGGATCCTGCGGCGCGGGCAGACGCAGCGACCTTTCGGCGGCGGGCTCCAACTGGTCGAGCAACACCGACAGCAGCCGCGCGCGCTGCGGACTCGGGTCCTCCGGGCTGGCCGTGTACGCGATGATCAGCTCACGCAGCAGCGGGCTGACCGACAGCACGGCGGGCCCGTCTTGGGCCAGCGGGTTCTCCGTCGCGGGGATCCCGACGAGGTGCAGATCAATCGTGCCGTACGCGCGATGTTCGTGCGCTGTCCCCGCGGGCACCCAGATCGCCCGTGTGGTTGGCGCGATCCACGTCCCGCGGTCCGTCGCGACGGACAACGCCCCGGTCCCGGCGTACAGGATCTGGTGGTCGTCATGCCGGTGCGCGTCGATCCGGGCGCCGGGGGCCAGCCGCAGCAGCCGGGTCGGCGCGACCGGTTCGTGGCGGGTATCTGACATTTCTCGGCAGATTACCGGAAGTCGGACAGCTCGGCGCCCGACAGGCTGTTGGACGTGACCAAACGACTCCCCGCGATCCTGCTGTCCGTCGGCCACGCGAGCGTCGACGTCTACCAGGGCATCGTGCCTGCCCTGATTCCGTTCCTGGTCCTCGACCGCGGCTACGGCTTCGCCGACGTCTCGGGGTTCGTGCTCGCCGCGACCATCGTGTCCGCCGCCGCGCAGCCGCTGTTCGGGATGCTGACCGACCGGTGGTCGTTGCGGTTCCTGATCCCGCTGAGCATGGCGATCGCCGGTATCGGCACCGCGCTGGTCGGCGTCGTCGACTCCTACCCCGCGACGCTCATCGTTATCGCGGTCAGTGGGCTCGGGGTGGCCGCGTACCACCCGCAGGCGGCTCGGACGGCACGTGTCCTCACTGGGGGTGGGCACGTGGCGATGAGCTGGTTCTCCCTTGGCGGCCAGATCGGCTTCGTGCTCGCGCCGGTCATCGCCGTGCCGGTGCTGACCTGGGGTGGGTTGGCGGCGACGCCATGGCTGGCGGTACCCGCCGTGATCGGCATTCTCACCACACTCCCGTACCTGTCGGCGCGCGGAAGCGCGCGGAAGCGGCCCGAGGTCCAGGGAACGAACGACTGGCCGCAGTTCCGCTGGCTGACCGCGGTCATCATCCTTCGGTCATTCATCTTCATCGGGCTGAGCGGCTTCGTCGGCATCTACGCCGCCGACCGGACCGGCGGTGGCTCGCTCGCCGCGGGCGCGGCCGTGTTCGCGCTGTACGCCGGAGGCGCGGTCGGGACCGTCCTGGGCGGTCGCCTGGCCGGTCGATGGGGCCGGGTCCGAGTACTGCGCTGGTCCTACATCGTGTCGGCGGTGGGGGTCGCCGGGATCGTGGCCGTGCCGGGATCGGTTGTCTACGGACTGATAGTTGTAACGGCGGTCGCGCTGTCGGCGCCGTTCTCGCTGCACATCACGCTCGGACAGGACTATCTGTCGACGAGGCCAGGAACCGCGAGCGGGGTGACGCTCGGCCTGGCCGTCTCGGCGGGCGGCCTGTTCGCCCCGGTGCTCGGCGCCATGGCGGACGCGACATCGCTGCGTGCCGCGCTCGGCCTGTTAGTGCTTATCGGCGTGGTGACCTGCGTGGTGACCCGTCCGCTGGTCGAGCCCACGGCGGTCATCCCGGAGCCGCAAACGGAAGGTGTACCCGCGAATGGCTGACATCGTGATCGTCGGGGGTGGCTTCGCGGGCGTCTGGGCGGCGATGTCCGCTGTGCGGCTGTGCCGTCAGGCGGGCGGCATGCTGACCGTCGATCTCGTCTCGCCGACGCCGGATCTCGTTGTCCGGCCACGGCTCTACGAAGCCGATCCGCGCGGGATGACAGTGCCGCTGGACGACGTGCTGCGGCCGATCGGCGTCACGCGTCGACAAGGCGAAGTGGTGAATGTGGACAGTGACCGGCACACGCTCGGTATCCGCGATCAGAACGAACTGCCCTACCGGAAGCTGATCGTCGCGAGCGGCAGCACCGTGCGTCGGCCGTCGATCCCTGGCGCCGAGTACCTGCATGACGTCGACTCCCTCGCGGGTGCTGTCGCCTTGGAGGAACACCTCAAGACACAGCCCATGTCGACAGTGGTCGTGGTGGGTTCCGGGTTCACTGGCATCGAGGTCGCCTGCGAATTGGCGGATCGGGCGCGGGTCATGCTGGTCGAGCGGTCCGACCTGGTGGCCCCTGATCTCGGCGTCGAGGTGCGCGCGGTGGTCGAGTCGGCGCTGGCCGAACTGGGGGTCGAGGTGCGGACCGGGGCGAGCGTCGTCGAGGTCGAGCCGGATCGGGTTCGGCTGTCGGACGGGTCAGCGATCTCGGCGGGCACGGTCGTGTGGTGTGCGGGCGTGGTCGCGAGTCCACTGGTCGAGCAGGTGCCCGGCGTGGTCGAAGGCGGTCGCCTGTGGGTCGACCGGCACCTTCGCGCATCGGGCGACGTGTTCGCGGCGGGCGATGTCGCCTCGGCCGACGCCGGGTCGGGCAAGCGGACGCTGCCCAGCTGTCAGCACGCGATCCCGATGGGAAAGCACGCGGGCCACAACGCGGCGGCGGAACTGCACGGCTTGCCGTTGAAGGAATTCGCGGCTGAGCCCTATGCGACCTGTCTCGACCTCGGTGGCGCTGGAGCCGTGTTCAGCATGGGGTGGGATCGAGCGGTCCGGACCAGCGGGGGAGAGGCCAAGGCGTTGAAGCAGACCATCAACCGCGATCGGATCTATCCGCCGACCGGGGATGTCTCGGCGATTCTCGCGGGCGGGGACCCGGCGTGGACCTGGGTTCGGCCCAGCTGACTATTTGGCGTCCGCGTAGCAATTGACGGCGGCGGCTATCAGCGGGAATTGCACTGGGGTGTCGGCGAATACCAGGGTGCTGGCTTGGGCGGCCGCCGCTGTGATTTCCCGCGCCACTGTGTCCGCGGCTTCCTCAGGACAGTGGACTATCACCTCGTCGTGCTGGAAGAACACGAGCTGCGCTTCCGGCGCCGACGTGGTCAGGCCGCGCCGGAGGGTGGCGAGCATGGTCAGTGCCCAGTCGGCGGCGCTGGCCTGCACGACGAAGTTTCGGGTGAAGCGGCCCCACTCGCGGGCGGCCTGGCGGCCCTTGCGTTCGGCCGTCTCGTCCGGATCGGACGTCAGCTCGCGCCAGGCGTCGCTGGGTGGGGGACTGGTGCGGCCAAGGCGGGAGCGCACGACGCGGCCCTCCTCACCCGCGCGGGCGGCCTGTTCGACGTAGTCCACCGCCTGCGGGAACCGCTTGCGCAGGACCGCGAGGAGCGGGCCCGCCTCGCCGCTGGTGCCGCCGTACATCGCCGACAGCATCGCGATCTTCGCCCGGCCACGGTCGCCGTCGAAGGCGTCGGCGGCGAGGCTGGTGTAGAGGTCGGCGGAGGCGGACACCTCGGCGAAGCGGCGGTCGCCGGACAGTGCGCCGAGGACCCGGGGCTCCAGTTGGGACGCGTCGGCGACCATGAGGGTCCAGCCGGGATCGGCGCGGACGGCGGTGCGCAGGGTGCGGGGCAGCTGCAGGGCCGCGCCGCCGCGGGTGGCCCAGCGGCCGGAGACGACGCCGCCGACGACGTACTCGGGGCGGAACCGGCCGTTGTCGACCCACGCGTCCAGCCATGACCAGCCGTGGGCGACGTAGAGACGGGCGAGTTCCTTGTACGCGAGCAGCGGTTCGACCGCCGGGTGGTCGAGTTCTTTGAGCACCCACGCGCGGGCCGACGGGACCTCGACGCCCTCGCGGGCGAAGGCGCGCACGATGCTCGGCGGGTGGTCCGGGTTGATCGGCCTGCCCTTGAAAGCGACGGAGATCCGCTCGGCGAGGTCGTTCAGCTTCGCGGGCCGCGCGCCCGGGGACGGGCGCGGGCCGAGCAGGTCCGTGAGCAGGGCGGTGTGCACGTCGGCCCGCCACGGCAGCCCGAAGTGCGACATCTCCGCCGCCGCCAGCGCCCCGGCCGACTCGGCGGCGATCAGCAGCCGCAGCCGGTCCGGGTGGGCCGTGTTGGCGATGCGTTTCTCCTGGTCGGCGTGCACGGCGACGGCGGCGTCGAGTGGGTCGGCACCCTGGGGCGCGGTGCCGCGGTCGGGCTCGAACAGGGCGGGCTGTTCGGTGCGGATCAGCGGGCGCGGGTCGGGCGGCTCCGGCAGGCCACGGGTGCGGGCGTAGGCGGCGCCGAGGTTGCGGGGGCGGCCGGGACGTTCCTCAAAGGCCAAGAGGATGCCCTCGGCCAGGGACAGGTCATGGCACCGGCCGAGGCGGAGGCCTGCCTTGAGGAGGGTGGGGCAGAGTTCGTCGGCCGCGGGGACGATCCAGCGGACGTCGGTGTCGCGCTGGCGGTCGGCCATCCAGGCGGCGACGTCGCGGATGGCGATCGGCGGGCCGGGGTCGTCGAGCACGCGCGCGCGAGCCGTTCCTTCGCCTTCTGGCACCACGATGACCCGCACGGTGCGCATTCTGCGCTATGGGTATGACAGGGCATGTCAGCATTCGGATGGTGGTGTTGACTCGCCGGTAACTTCTGCGGCACCGTGCAACTGCTGGTAACACGGACCACAGGAGGCTGCGGTGAGCGACTACCTGACCCTGGTGCGGGACCTGGCGGGCAAGGTTCCGACGGTGGTGCGCAGCGTCGACGTGATGCGCAGGGCAGGCCTGGTGCCACTCGGCAGACCCGACCACGTGCTCAAGTCCATGATCGCCGTGCGCCGGCTTGGCCCGATCGCGGGCGCGGCCAAGGTCGCGGCGACCCGTGACCACCGGGCGATCGGCCTGGTCGACGAACTCGGGCCGCTCACCTTCCGCCAGCTCGACACCCGCTCCAACGCGCTCGCCCGCGCCCTCGCGCACCGGGGCGTCAGCGACCGCTCGGTCATCGCGCTGCTGGCCAGGGACCACCGCGGCGCCGTCGACACGATGCTGGCCGCGGGCAAGCTCGGGGCGCGGCTGCTGCTGATGAACACCGGCTTCGCCAAGCCGCAGCTGGCCGACGTGGCCAAGCGCGAGGGCGTCACCGTGTTCATCCACGACCAGGAGTTCGCCGACCTGGCCACCGCGCTGCCCGACAGCATCCCGCGCTTCACCGCGTGGGTCGACGACGTCACCGCGGGCGTGCGCACGATCGAGGAGCTGATCGCCAACAGCGACGACCGGCCGGTCGCGGTGCCCGCCGAACCGGGCGGCATGGTGCTGCTGACCAGCGGCACGACCGGCACGCCGAAGGGGGCACCCCGACAGGTCCGCTCGCCGCTGGCCGCCGCGCAGTTCCTCGACCGGATCCCGCTGCGCGCGGGCGAGACGACGATGCTCGGCGCGCCGCTGTTCCACGGCACCGGGCTCTCGCAGTTCATCATCAGCTTCGCGCTCGGGTCGGCCGTGGTGATGCGGCGCCGGTTCGACCCGGAGGAGACGCTGCGCGCGATCCAGGACAACAAGGCGACCACGCTGGTCGTGGTGCCGACCATGCTCCAGCGCATCCTCGACCTCGGGCCGGAGACACTCGGCCGCTACGACACCAGTTCGCTGCGCATCCTGTTCACCGCGGGCTCCGCGCTGTCGCCGGAACTCGGCAACCGCGCCACCAAGGCGTTCGGCGACGTCGTGCACAACCTCTACGGCTCCACAGAGGTCGCGGTGGCCACGGTCGCCACGCCACAGGACTGGCGGGAGGCGCCGGGCACGGTCGGGCGGGCGCCGGTGGGGTGTGTCGTGCGGCTCTACGACAACGCGGGCAGGCGGATCACCCAGCCCGACGTGACCGGGCGCGTGTTCGTCGGCAGCGGCCTGAGCTTCGGCGGCTACACCGACGGCAGGCACAAGGACATCATCGACGGGCTGCTGTCGATCGGCGACGTCGGACACTTCGACGCCGCGGGCAGGCTGTTCATCGACGGGCGCGACGACGACATGATCGTCTCCGGCGGCGAGAACGTCTTCCCGGTCGAGGTGGAGAATCTGCTGGTCGAATATCCCGGTGTGGTCGAGGCCGCGGTGGTCGGCGTCGCCGATCCCGAATTCGGCCAGCGGCTCAAGGCTTATGTCGCCGTCGATCCGGATGTGAGCGTCGGCGCGGACGATCTGCGCGAGCACGTGAAGGCGAACCTCGCCCGGTTCAAGGTTCCGCGCGATGTCGTGTTCCTGCCGGAGCTGCCGCGCAACGCGACCGGAAAAGTGCTGCGGAGCCGGTTGTCCGAGTTTGGGTGACTGGTTCCTGTCGGAGCTGCCGCGCAACGCGACCGGAAAGGTGCTGCGGAGCCGGTTGTCCGAGTTTGGGTGACTGGTTCCTGCCGGAGCTGCCGTGCAACGCGACCGGAAAAATGCTGCGAAATCGCTTGTCCGATTTTGGCTGAACAGCCGCAGGTCATGCGCACTGAACAGCCCATTGTCATGGTCTGATCGGCCTATCAGTGGCAAGTGGCAAGGGTTGCCACCTACCGTCGCGACAACATTGCATGGGATTTCCCAATCAGGAAGGAATCCCATTCCATGACTTTGAGGCGCGAAGGTCGTCGGGGCCGACTCGCTGTCGGCTTCGGTCTCATCACCACAGCAGCGGCCGCCGTCGCGGTCGTCGCGGTGCCCGCTCAGGCACAGGAGGGCGAGGTCCGGCTGGCGAACAGCCCGGACGCGGTCAAGGACAGCTACATCGTGGTGCTGAAGGACGGCGCCAACGCCGCTGATCTACGGATCAGTGGCACGCAGTTCAGTTCCATCAACGGATACGCGGCCACCATGTCCGAATCGGACGCACGCAAGCTCGCGGCCGACGACAAAGTGGCCTTCGTACAGGCCAACCAGCGGGTGCACGCCCTCGATGAGCAGCCGGACCCACCCTCGTGGGGTCTCGACCGCGTCGACCAGGCCGACCTGCCGCTGGACAAGTCCTACACCTATGAGTCCAAAGCGGACAATGTGACCGCGTTCGTGATCGACACCGGCGTCCAGGCCGACCACCCCGCACTCGGTGGCCGCGTGGCAGGCGGCTTCGACGCGATCGACAACGACGACAAGCCCGACGACGAGAACGGCCACGGCACGCACGTCGCGGGCACCATCGGCGGCACCGAGTACGGCCTGGCCAAGGGCGTGAAGATCGTCCCGGTGCGCGTGCTCGACGCCGACGGCAGCGGCACCACCGCCGGGGTCATCGCGGGCATCGACTGGGTCACCAAGAACCACGAGGGACCCTCGGTGGCGAACATGAGCCTCGGCGGAAAGGCCGATGAGGCGCTGGACAAGGCGGTGCAGGCCGCCATCGAGTCCGGCGTGACCTTCGCTGTCGCGGCGGGCAACGAGTCGTCGGACGCGGGTGGGCTCTCGCCCGCGCGTGTTCCGGAGGCCCTGACGGTGGCGGCGTCGGACGACGCCGACAAGCAGGCGGAGTTCTCGAACTTCGGCTCCATTGTGGACCTGTACGCGCCGGGCGTGGACATCACATCGTCGTGGATCGGCGGGGAGACCAAGACGATCAGCGGCACGTCGATGGCCACCCCACACGTCGCGGGTGCGGTGGCGCTCTACCTGTCGGCGCACCCGGAGGCGACGCCCGCTGAGGTGGGCGAGGCCATCGTGGGCGCGGCGGTGCCGGACAAGATCTCCGACATCAGCCCGGACACTGTCAACAAGCTGTTGCAGACCAAGTAGTTCTCGCGACGTCGCCCCTTCCCGGCCCGGGAGGGGGCGACTCGCTATTCGCCCGGGGGAAGGATCGGCCGGTCCGTCCGGACCTCGTCCGCCAGGAAGATCACGTTGTCGAGGGCGCCCAGGAGGATGTCGACCAGGGCGTCGCGGTCGGTTCGGCCGCGGCCGGTCCACTCGATGGCCAGTTCTTCGGCGAAGGCCCACCAGGCTCGAACGGCGAGCGCCACCGGTTCGGACGGGTTCGTCAGGGTCATCGCCGACATGATTCGCACGGTCAGCGCGTCCTGGGTCTCGTCGTGGATCTCGCGGACCCAGTCATCCAGGCCGGAGGCGCGGAAGAGGCCGACGTACTGGGTGCGGCGGCGTTCGATGAAGGCGACGTAGCCCTCGACTATGGCGCGGGGGGAGTCGTCCGGCGCCGCCGAGCGGAGGAGGCGGCGGCTCGCGGCGCGGACGACCTCGACGTAGTAGTCCTGCTTCGTCGGGAAGTAGTGGAACAGCAGGCTCCGGGAGATGCCCGCCTCGGCGGCCACCTCATCGATGGTCACCTGGTGGATGGGGCGGGCCGTCAGCATGCTCAAGCCGATGCCGATCAGTTGTTTGCGCCGGTCCTCGGCCGTGCGCCGGGTCCTGGCCGCCGCTTGGGCCATACGTCACTCCCTCCACCTGTTGAGCGTTGCTCGATAAGCAGGGTACCTTGTTGAGCAACGCTCAATAGGAGGTCGCATCAAGCCGCGCGCAACGGTGGCCGCGCTGGGTGCTCCGGTGTAACAGGAGGCGACATGGACTTCGCGCATTCGGCCAAGGCAGCCGACTACCTCGCCAGGGTCGGTGAGTTCATCCGCACCGAGATCGAGCCGGTCGAGCCGGGCTTCCACCGGGACCTTGCCGCGCTGGACAACCCGTGGGTCGTCCTCCCGGTCATCGAGGAACTCAAGGCCAAGGCCCGCGAACAGGGCCTGTGGAACCTCTTCCTGCACGCCGAGTCCGGGCTGAGCAACGTCGAGTACGCCCCGCTCGCCGAGCTGATGGGCCGCTCGTTCATCGCTCCCGAGATCTTCAACTGCAACGCCCCCGACACCGGGAACATGGAGGTCCTGCACCTCTACGGCAGCGAGCAGCAGAAAGTACGATGGCTCACGCCGTTGCTGCGTGGCGAGATCCGGTCCGCCTTCTGCATGACCGAGCCCGACGTCGCGTCGTCCGACGCCACCAACATGGCCGCGACCGCCGTCGTCAAGGACGACGAGATCGTGCTCAACGGCCGCAAGTGGTTCTCCACCGGCATCGGTCACCCGAACTGCAAGGTCGCCATCTTCATGGGCCTGACCGACCCCGACGCGCACAAGTACGCGCGGCACTCGATGGTCCTGGTCCCGCTGGACACCCCCGGCTTCAAGCTGGAGCGGATGCTGCCGGTCTTCGGCCGCCACGACGAGCCGTTCGGCCACGGCGAGGTCAGCTTCACCGACGTGCGCCTGCCGCTCGACGCGGTCATCGCCGGGCCAGGGCGCGGCTTCGAGATCGCCCAGGGCAGGCTCGGGCCGGGCCGCATCCACCACTGCATGCGGATGATCGGCCTCGCCGAGAAGGCGCTGGAACTGGCCTGCCAACGAGCGACCACACGCGAAGCGTTCGGCAAGCCGCTGGCCAACCTCGGCGGCAACCGCGAGCGCATCGCCGACGCGCGCATCGCCATCGAGCAGGCCAGGTTGCTGGTGCTGAGCACCGCGTGGAAGCTCGACACCTATGGGCTCAAGGGCGCGCTGTCGGAGATCTCGCAGATCAAGGTCGTGGTGCCGAACATGGCTCTCGACGTGATCGACATGGCCATCCAGCTGCACGGCGGCGCGGGCATGACCGACGACTTCCCGCTGGCCGCGGCCTATGCGGGCGCCCGGTCGCTGCGCCTGGCCGACGGCCCGGACGAGGTCCACCGCGGCGTCGTGTCGCGCATCGAGCTGAAGAAGTACACCTCGTGAACCGCATCCTCATCACCGGCGCGGGTTCCGGTCTCGGCAAGGCCATCGCGGGTCGATACAAGGCGGCGGGGTGGAAGGTCCTGGTCACCGATGTCGACCAGACCGCCGCCGAGACCGCCGCCAAGGAACTCGACGCCGACCACCTCGCCCTCGATGTCACCAGCGACGAGTCCTGGGCCGCCGCACACGACTGGTGTGCCGAGCACTGGGGCGGGCTCGACGTGCTGGTCAACAACGCGGGTGTGGCCTCCGGCGGGCGGATCGAGCGGATCTCGATGGCCGACTGGGACTGGATCTGGGAGATCAACGTCAAGGGCGTCGTGCGCGGCTGCGCCACGTTCGTGCCGGTGTTCAAGGCCCAGCAGTCCGGTCACATCGTCAACGTGGCCTCGCTCGCGGCGATCATGAACCTGCCCGCGATGGCCTCCTACAACGTCACCAAGGCAGGCGTCGTCGCGCTGTCGGAGACGCTGAAGCACGAGCTGACGCCCTACGGAATCGGCACGACCGTGATCTGCCCCGGCTTCGTGCAGACCAACCTCAACGACCGGATGCGCACGCCCGACCCGGCCGCGCTCAAGTTCAGCCAGAACCTCATGGCCTCGTCCAAGGTGACCCCGGACGACGTGGCGAAGCTGGTGTTCGACGCCGTGGCGGCCAAGCGCTTCCTCGTCCACACCCACGCCGACGGCAAGCGCGCGCACCTGCTCAAGCGGATCGCGCCGTGGCTCGTCGACAAGCAGGTCGCCAAGACATGGGCTCGATTGCGGCCCAAGATGGAGAAGGAGTCGCCGTGACGCGCAAGCACACACAGCTCCCGTGGTCGGCCATCGGTCGCGATACAGAGAAGGAAACCCGATGACCCGCAAGAACATCCTCATCACCGGCGCCAGCTCCGGACTCGGTGAGGAGATGGCCCGCCAGTTCGCCGCGAAGGGCCGAAACCTCGCCCTCGCCGCGCGCCGCACCGACCGGCTGGAGAAGCTGCGCGAGGAACTACTCGTCGCGAACCCCGGCATCAAGGTCGTGGTCAAGGCGCTCGACGTCAACGACCACGACGCGGTGTTCAAGGTGTTCGGCGAGTTCCGCACCGAGCTGGGCACCATCGACCGGGTGATCGTCAACGCGGGCCTGGGCAAGGGGCAGCCGGTCGGCACCGGCTACTTCCACGCCAACAAGCAGACCGCCGAGACCAACTTCGTCTCCGCGCTTGCACAGTGCGAGGCCGCGATGGAGGCCTTCCGCGAGCAGAACGCCGGCCACCTCGTGGTGATCTCGTCGATGTCGGCGATGCGTGGATTGCCGCGCAACCTGTCGACCTACGCCGCGACGAAGGCGGGCATCGCCGCGCTGGCCGAGGGCATCCGGGCCGACACGCTCAAGACGCCGATCAACGTCTCCACGATCTACCCCGGCTACATCCGCTCGGAGATGAACGACAGCGTCAAGAAGACCCCGCTGATGGTCGACACCGTGCCGGGCGTGCGTTCGATGGTGAAGGCGATCGAGCGCGAGTCGGCCGAGGCGTGCACGCCGGGCTGGCCGTGGTCGCTGCTCGGCTTCGCCATGCGGAACCTGCCGCTGGGCATCGTGGCGAAGATGTCATGACCTGGAACCATTCGGCGATCGTGGGCGCGAGTTTCGTGACAAGGATGCCGTCATGACGGCTGATCAGCCGCGTGATGTGCGCGCCGAGGACGCCTTTGACACCACCGCCGTGCACGCCTGGCTCTCGTCCGTTGTGGACGGTCTGGCGGGCGAGCCGACCGTGCGACAGTTCCCCGGAGGGGCGTCAAATCTGACCTACCTTCTGTCCTATTCGGACCGTGAGCTGATCCTGCGTCGCCCGCCGGTGGGAAAGAAGGCCGCGTCGGCGCACGACATGAAGCGCGAGTTTCGCGTCCAGTCCGCGCTCAAACCGGTGTTCCCGTACGTGCCGGCGGTGCTCGGCCTGTGCGAGGACCATTCGGTGCTGGGCTCGGACTTCTACGTCATGGAACGGATCCCCGGCACCATCCTGCGGGGCGACCTCCCGGAGGGCATGACCCTGACGGAGACCCAGGCGCGGGACCTGTCGACCGCGCTGATCGACCGGTTTGTGGACCTGCACCAGGTCGACCCCGACGCAGCCGGGCTGACCGACCTCGGCAAGGGCCGTGGCTACGTAGGCAGGCAGGTCAAGGGCTGGTCGCAGCGGTTCGTGGCCGCCCGTACCGACAACGTGCCGGACTTCGCCGAGGTCATGGCCTGGCTCGACGCGCACCAGCCGGACGACGTGGCCACGGTCGTGATCCACAACGACTGGCGCTTCGACAACGTCGTCCTCGACGGCGACAACGAGATCATCGGCGTGCTCGACTGGGAGATGGCGACGCTCGGCGACCCGCTGATGGACCTCGGCGGCCTGATCGCGTACTGGATCCAGGGCGACGACGACGATGTCTTCAAGGTGGCCCGCCGCCAGCCGTCGCACCTGCCGGGGATGCTGACGCGCGAGGAGATCGTGGCGCACTACTGCGACCGCATGGGGTTCAAGCCGGGGAACTGGAAGTTCTACGAGGTGTTCGGGCTGTTCCGGCTGGCGGTGATCATGCAGCAGATCTACTACCGCTATCACCACGGGCAGACGCACAACCCGGCGTTCAAGGACTTCTGGATGTTCTCCGGCTATCTGGAGTGGCGCTGCCGAGAGGTGATCGGCAAGTGAGCGTCGTCTATCTGCTGCGCCACGGTCAGGCGTCGTTCGGCGCGGCCGACTACGACGTGCTGTCCCCGGCCGGACACCAACAGGCGAAGGTCCTCGGTGAGGAGCTGCGCGCGCGGGGCATCGAGCCCAGGCAAGCGTGGGCGGGCACACTGGCCCGGCAGTGCGACACGGCGGCGGTGACGCTGGCCGCGGCGGGCTTCGACCTGGAGTGCGGCACCGACGCGCGCTGGGACGAGTACGACCACCTCGGCCTGGTCCACGGGCTGCTCGCCCGCGAACAGGTCGATCTGCCCGCCTCGCCCCGCGAGTTCCAGGCGGTGCTGGACCGGGCGCTGGGCGACTGGGTCGGCGGGGACCACGGGGTGGGCACGTCCGGCAGCTTCGCCGAGTTCTCCGCCGGGGCGCACGCCGCGCTGTCGGAGATCGGGGCGGGCGGCGACGCGCTGGTCTTCACCTCCGGTGGCGTGATCGCGGCGCTATGCGCGCGGCTGATCGGCGCCGACGTCGTCGCGGTCAACCGGGTCGTGGTGAACGCCGCGATCACGAAGATCGTCGTCGGGCGTTCCGGGGCCTCGCTGGTGTCGTTCAACGAGCATGGGCACTTCGACGGCGCGCGCCGCGATCTGCTGACTTACCGCTGAACTCCTAGGGTGGGACACATGGGTCGTCCGAAGATCGAACCGGTTGTCTGGAAGGCCCCGCGGTCGGGGCCCAAACCCAAGCCGTCCCTCCCCGCGCTGACCGTGCGCCAGGTGACCGGGAAAGGCGCCGAGGACGTCCTGGTCGACGACAACGGCCACCTCTTCACCGGCGTCGAGGACGGCCGCGTGCTGCGCCTCACCGCCGACGGCAGGCGGCTGGACACCATCGCCGACACCGGCGGCAGGCCGCTGGGCCTCGAGCTCTACCCGGACGGCCGCCTGCTGGTGTGCGACGCGGACAAGGGCCTGCTGCTGATCGACCGGACGCACGGCGAGATCGAGGTGCTGATCCCGGCGGGCCCCGGCCTGCGGGTGTGCAACAACGCGGCCGTCGCCAAGGACGGCACGATCTACTTCTCCGACTCGTCCAGCCGGTTCGACCTGGAGTTCTGGAAGGCCGACCTGCTTGAGCACTCCGGCACCGGCCGCCTGCTGCGCCGCGATCCGGACGGCACGGTCGAGACGCTGCTGACCGGCCTCCACTTCGCCAACGGCGTCGCACTGGCCCAGGACGAGTCCTACGTCGTCGTGGCGCAGACCGGGGAGTACTGCCTCAACCGCCTGTGGCTGACCGGCGACCGTGCGGGCACGTCGGACGTCCTGGTCGACAACCTCCCCGCGTTCCCCGACAACATCTCCACCGGCAGCGACGGCCTGATCTGGATCGCGCTGGCATCGCCGCGTGACCCGGTGCTCGACGTGCTGCTGCGCACGTCGCCGAAGGTCCGCCAGGTGCTGTGGCGGATCCCGGAGTCGTTGCAGCCCAAGGAGAAGAAGGTTGTGTGGGTGCGGGCGGTGGACGGCGTCACGGGGCGCACGGTGCACGACTGCTTCGGCAAGGTGCCCGACTATCACATGGTCACGGGCGTTCGTGAGCACGACGGCACTGTTTACCTGGGGAGCCTCAACGAGAGTGCGATCGCGCTCTTCGACTTGCCGTGAGTGATCAAGCGGGCACCGCCCGCGCTTGAACCGATCAAGGGCTTTCGGCCGCTGAGATCAGGAATAGGATCTTCCCACGTCGGGGACCCCTTTCCATCGATCGGAGCAGGGTTGATGAAGTCCTTGACGCGCGCTGGGCTCGTCGTGGCGCTCGCCGCGACAGCTTTGTCCTTCCAGGCCGGGACGGCGTCCGCGGACGCGCCGTCCGGCGCGATCTTCACCACGTTGGCCGACGGCACCGAGGTCAACTTCAACCACTACGACGCCAAGACCGACGTCTATCTCGACGGCGGCCCCGGCCCCGGTGCGCCCCAGCACGCGGCCGGGCTCGACGACGGGACCTACGTCTTCCAGGTCACCGACCCCAGCGGCAAGGTCCTGCTCTCCACCGACCCGGCCCGCTGCCGCCAGTTCGTCGTCACCGCGGGCGTCATCTCCGCTGTGGTCGACACCGACTGCGAGCACGTGACCGGCCTCGACGTCGACCACGCCGCGACGACCGTGCAGCTCTACCCGTTCCTCGACACCCCGAACAACGGCGGCGTATACAAGGCGTGGGCGACCATGGTCGGCGACTACCTCGCGGGCTGCGCCGCGCTGGGCGTCCCCAACGGGCTTGATGTGGTCGACTGCGGCAGCGTGCGCGGCAACCGGCACGGCTTCGTTCCCGCCGACAGCAAGACCGACAACTTCAAGGTCGACGAGGACGTCATCGTCGAGATCGACACCCGGTTCTACCGGCCGGGCAACCCGAACCTGATCGACGGGCTCGCGGTGACCTGGACCGACACCAACGGCGCGAGCAACCGCAAGTGGTCCTACTACGCGCCGCGGCTCAACGTGAACCATGAGGCGCATGTCGAGGCCGTAGAGGTCGGCACCCACCGCATCTCGGTCGCCAACCAGCCCGGCTGCCAGGTGCTGGCGATCGACCACGGCAACAAACACGTGAAGGGCGCGGGCTCGGTCGACGTCAAGATCACCAGTCTTGGCCGGTCAGCGACGATCTTCATCAACGTTCTCTGCGCGTGAGTGACCGGTGGCGCGGGTCGCTGTGACCCGCGCCACCATCGCCCTCGTGTCGGCTCAATTCGGACAACCCTCACCCGCCCGACTCTTGGTCTCTGCCTGGACGCCTGGTTTGCTTACGGCTGAGCAGGTACTAATTCCCCCAGACCCACTGGGCAGGTACCCAGGAGCCGGAGGGCAGAAATGACCGCGACCGTCGAGGGCAGCGGCCCGCAGGTGGACCCCGAGGGTCCCAAGGCGATGTTCGGCGAGCCGCGCGGGCTGTGGCCGCAGATCGGTACCTACATCTTCATCCTTGTGCCGTTCGCGGCGCTTATCGCGGCGGTCCCGTTCGCGTGGGGCTGGGGACTGGGCTGGGTCGACGTCGCGCTGGCGGCGTTCTTCTACACCGTCACCTGCCTCGGCGTGACCGTCGGCTTCCACCGCTACTTCACCCACGGCGCCTTCAAGGCCAACCGCCCGGTGCGCATCGGCCTGGCGATCGTGGGCAGCATGGCGATGCAGGGGCCGATCCTGCACTGGGTGGCCGACCACCGCCGCCACCACGCCTTCTCCGACCGTGACGGCGACCCGCACTCCCCGTGGGCCTTCGGCACCTCGCCCGCCGCGCTCGTCAAGGGCTTCTGGCACGCGCACATGGGCTGGATCTTCGACCGCAAGCTCACCAACGCCGAACGGTTCGCCCCGGACATGCTGGCCGACCCGGACATCCGCCGCATCGACAAGCAGTTCGGCCTGTGGACCGCGATCAGCATGCTCGCGCCCGCCCTGCTCGGCGGCCTGATCACCTGGTCGCTGTGGGGCGCGGTGACCGCGTTCTTCTGGGCCACCCTGGTGCGCATCTCGTTCCTGCACCACATCACCTGGTCGACGAACTCGGTGTGCCACATCATCGGTGAGCGCCCGTTCAAGTCCCGCGACAAGGCGGCCAACTTCTGGCCGCTGGCGATCCTGTCGATGGGCGAGGCCTGGCACAACCTGCACCACGCCGACCCGACGAGTGCCCGCCACGGCGTGCGCCGCGGGCAGATCGACATCTCGGCCCGGCTGATCTGGATCTTCGAGAAGTTCGGCTGGGTCAGCGAGGTCCGCTGGCCGACCGAGGCCCGGCTCGCCAAGCTCGCCAAGTAGCTCCGAGCGGGCTCAGTCAGCTAATCGGCGGGCGGGGACGCGGTCGCCCAAGGCTGTCCCAGTCCAGCAAGTCAGCTATCTCTTCAGCTGTTCAGACGTCACGCCGCGGGGCGGCGGGTCGGTAGGTTCGGGGGAATGTCCCCCCGCACCGCTACCGCCCGCCGCCCCGACCGCGTTGAGCTCCTGGAGTTCCTGCGCGCCCGCTCGCGCTGCCTGCTGTCGACCACGCGGGCCGACGGGCGCCCCCAGCTCTCCCCGGTCACCTACGGCGTGGACGCCGAGGGCCGGGTAGTCATCTCCACGTACCCGGCACGGGCGAAGGTCCGCAATATCCGCCGTGACCCGGTGGTCTCGGTGTGTGTCCTGTCCGAGGACTGGAACGGCCCGTACGCGCAGGTGGACGGGCTCGCCGAGGTGGTCGACCTGCCCGACGCGGTCGAGCCGCTGGTGGACTACTTCCGGGTCATCCGCGGCGAGCACCCGGACTGGGCGGAGTACCGGGCGGCGATGGTGCGGCAGGGCAAGTGCCTGATCCGGGTGACCATCGACCGATGGGGCCCGATCGCCACCGGCGGCTTCCCGCCCGGCATCGGCTAGTGGTGTGACTCATGACGTTGGCCGGGTATGGGCATGTCGAGACCCGGTCGACGTTATGGGTCACGCCACTAACCCGTCTCCGGGGCGGTCTCCCGGTTCGCCAGGAGACCGTCGACGGTCTTGGCGCCGAAGGCGAGGGCTACGAACAGCACGGCGACCAGGAGGCTGTTGAAGGCCACCGTGCCGTAGCCGTGCAGGTCGACGTCGAGGAACGGATACGGGTAGAAGTCCACGATCGGCCCGCGGACCAGGGTGAAGACCAGGTAGAGCAGCGGGAACGCGGCGGCCCGCACGATCGTCGGGTTGTCGACGAGGCCGCGCGGGCCGAACACGAGCCAGCCCGCCACCGTGAGCAGGGGCGATGCGGTGTGCAGCAGGAAGTCGGCGACGGCGGCGCCGCCGTGCAGGTCGTAGAGGCCCGCCAGGACCGTGTGGAATACGACGCCGGTGATCGTGATGCCGAGGACGCCCATCAGCCGGAACGCGCGGAACAGCGTCGAGTGGCGGTCGGGGTCGGCGGCCAGCAGCGCGGTCGTCACCATCACGATGATGTTGGACTCGATGGTGAAGAAGCAGAGCATGTTGAACAGGCGCCCGGGGACGGTGGCGAAGTGCCCCCCGGTGGCCGTCGCCGTGACCACGGTCTGGGTGGCCAGACCAGCCAGGACCACCAGCGCGGTGAGGCCGAACCAGGCGCGCGCGGCTGTTCGCTTCGTCATGGGACGACGGTAGACGTCGGTGACGATCACTCGCCAGCCGAAGCGAGTTGCCAGTCCTAACGGGCGATCAATACCCCAATTGGGTGATGGGGTGTCGCTTTCTGTAACGAAGTGCTCCATTCGGCCGACGAAGATCGTGTGTCAGTGGAACTGAGGGATCTGGCCTGGGCGGAGGTCGGCGAGGCGCGGACCCGTGAGGACTCCCGCGCCGTGGACGGCCGTGGCGCCGCGGAGCCGAAGCCGGAACCCGCGCCCCAGGAAGATCGATAAGCGGGCGAATGCGCTGCGGAATTCAGCTCGACAATCCCTCAATTCGGACAGTTCCCGTCAATCCGGGGTCTGGTCCAGGGTGTCGCGCGGCCTCTTGCAATCTGTCCGTTATAGTCCCGGCAACTCGTTCGTGGGCAGACGTGTATTGCGTCCCGTTTGACCCCGGCGACAACCACTGACGGTTCATGACGTTTGCGGAGGCTGCCGTGCACGCACCCTTGGAGGTGACCACACGCGTGACGCGCTCCGCTGTCGTGGTCGCCGCCCGGGGGCGCATCGACCTGTCTTCAGAAGGTCCGTGGCGCGACCAGATCGAGGACGCCTGCGCCGAGGACAGCCTCAAGGCGCTGATAGTCGTGGACCTGTCGCAGGTGACGTACCTGAGCGTCGGCACGGCGCCGCTGCTGCTGCGGGCGCACTACCACTGCCTGCACCGCGGCAGGCGGCTGCGGGTCGCGGTCCCGCCTGGTCCGGTGCTGGGCACCATGCAGCTGACCGGCGTGGCCGAGACGGTGGCCCTGTTCCGCGACCTGGACTCCGCGCTGCGGCCCGCGGTCTTGTCATCCTGGTAAGAATGTTGGTCCCAGAAACATATTCGCGACTGGGAAAAACCGCGAACGGACTAAACGCAAGAGTCCTTTCGAGTGTTTTTCAGAGTTGTGCCACACACAATGAGCCGATCGTGCGTGATGGTGTACCCGTGAGTTATTCACGTCCGCCGCGGTCGCGCCAGGTGGGCGTCCGGCGGTGATCTTCATTCGGTAGGGCGTCCCGTTCGCGTGGATGCGGGAGCGGCTGCCGTGACCTGCGGTAGTCACCTTTGGTGATCGTATGGTGACGGATCGTTCCGGCTGGTAGCCGTTGTTCAGCGGTGAGAACCAACCGGAAGGACCTTTCGATGAATCGTCACCTCGTTCGGATCGTGGCCTCGGTCGCGACCGTGAGCGTGCTCTCCCTGGCCGGGGCCGGTATGGCGACCGCGACCACTACGACGCCCGACCAGCCCCCGACCTCCACGCAGTCCCAGTCCGCCGCGTCGGTTTCCGACGTGGTCCAGCGGCTGCAGACCATGCACGACCGCATCGACTCGGCGAACAAGGCGAAGGACGTGACCGCGCTGCTCACCTCGGTCACCGAGCTGCGGCCCGTCCTGGACGACGTCCGCGACGTCGCCCGCGGCAGCCAGACCCTCGACCTGGTCGAGGAGGCCGACGACACGGCCGCGCAGATCCAGACCAGGCTGCTGCCGCTGGGCCTGCCGGACCCGCTCTCGGCCGTCACCGGCCTGGTCGCGTCCCTGTTGTCGCTGGTGATGAACCTGCTGGGCAGCCTGCTCGGCTCGCTGCCGTTGCCGCTCCCGCTGCCGTTGCCACTTCCGGGGCCCGCCCCGGCGCCCGCACCGGCCCCGCTGCCGCTGCCGGTTCCGCTCCCGCTGCCCAGCACCCCGTGACCGACTGAGTCTGGAGGTTTGTCGACTCGCCCCTGGCCATCCTGGATGGTCGGGGGCGAGTCTCGTTTCAGCTGAACGTGGTGAGGAAGCGGTCGCGGAAGGCCTCCATCGGCCACACCGGCGCCGCGCCGCCAGGACGGAGTCCCTCGGTCCATCCCCACGGCGAGGTCTTGTCGATAACGGCGGAGTCCCGCGTGACGACGGTGATCGGGACGTCGTGACTCGCGTTCGGGCCGGTGACGACCGAGGCGGGCTGGTGGTCGCCGACCAGGATCAGCACCAGGTCGTCGTCGCCGTAGGTCTCCACATAGGACACCAGGGTGCCCATCGTGTACTCGACGGAGCGGGCGTAGTCGCCGCGGACGGCGGCGGGGTCGCGGCTGAAGATGGACTCCGCGGCCTTGCCCCCCGACGGCATGCCCGCGAAGACCGACCCGTCGCCGACCGCGTCCCACGGAACCGGCCGAGGGATGGGGTCCCACGGGGCGTGGCTGGACAGCAGGGCGATCGTGGCCATGGTCGGCCGGTCGCCGTGTTCGAAACGCTGGAAGGCCGACAGGGTGTACTGGTCGGGCATGGCGGCGAAGCCGAAGCGCGGGCCGCGGTAGCCGAGGTCGGCCTCCGGGTAGATGCGGTCGTAGCCGAAGAACTCCCCTTCCGGCCACGCCCGGCTGATGGCCGGTGCCACGCCGACCGTGCGCCAGTCGGCGCGCTGGAACGTGTGGTTGAGGGTGGTCCGGTCGCTGGACACGAGGGTCCGGTAGCGCTGCTGGTTGTCGACGCGGACACCGGACAGCAGGGTCGCCTGCGCCATCCAGCTCCCGCCGCCCGCTGTCGGTGAGGTGAGGAAGCCGCTGCGGGTGCGGTAGCCGCGGTCGGCCAGGCGGCGGGTTCCCGCGTCGAGTGCCGCGGTGACGGTGGGGTCCTCGACGGCGGTGCGGCCGTAGCTCTCGACGAAGGCGATGACGACGTTCTTGCCGCGCAGCCCGTTCAACAACCGGGAACCCGGGGTGTCGCGGAAGGCGTCGACGGAGAGTTCGGCGGTGAAGCGTTCCTGGTCGCGCAGGGCCGCCGCGACCGCGTCCGCATGGGCGACCGCGGTGTTCGCGGTGTCGGTGGCGACGATGGGCAGCCCGGGCGCTGAAAGCGCGATCGAGAGAACTGACAGGACCGCGACCGTCCGCACGGTCGCCGTGGAGTGGCGGACCGCGGCGGCGCTCACTCGCGCTGTGGCCAATGTCGTCACCGTGATCAGGACTAGCGCGACCAGCACGGCCGCCACGATCGCGCCGATCGCCGCGGCGCCGCCCGCGGTCGTCCGGATGTAGTCGACGGCGGGCTCCAGCAGCGCCCAGTCCTGCACCAGGTCGAACGGCCTGCCCAGCACGGCGTCGAAGCCGATGTCGAAGGCCTTCACGACCGCCAGGAGGCCGAGCACGATCCCGCCCGCGATCGCCGTCCACCGCCGGGCCCGAGCCGGGAGCACGAGCAGGAGGACGGCGCCTGCCAGGGCCTCCGCGGGTACCCGCAGGAACGCGGCGGGGGTTAGCCGGTCGAAGTCGGGTGGGGTCAGGAGGACGGCGAGCAGAAAGGCGGCCGCGATGGCGGTGATCACCCGGCGTGCGCTCATCTCGTCTCCTCGCTGTGTACTTGGTACACGTGCGTCCGCCCGGCCCGGTTCACCCGGCTCGGTACCTTGGGGGCGTGACCCGCCCGTATGTGCTGCTCAGCGTCGCCGTCAGTGTCGACGGCTACATCGGCGACGAGGGGAGTGAGCGGCTGCCGCTGTCCAACGCGGCCGACTGGGACCTGGTCGACCAGGTCCGGGCCGAGTCGGACGCGATCATGGTCGGGGCGGGGACCGTGCGGCGGGACAACCCCAGGCTGCTCGTATACAGCGACGAGCGCCGCGCCGACCGGGTGGCCCGCGGGCTGCCCGAGTATCCGCTGAAGGTCACCGTGACCGGCTCGGGAGTACTGGACCCTGACCTGCTGTTCTGGCACACCGGCGGCCGGAAACTGGTGTACACCAACACTTCTGGTCGGAAAGCCGTCCCCGCGCGGCTGTTCGAGCTGGCCGACGTGGTCGATCTCGGGCCGGACATCGAGGTCGGCGCACTGCTCGACGACCTCGGCGACCGTGGCGTGTCCCGGCTGATGGTGGAGGGCGGCGGCCAGGTGCACACCGCCTTCCTCACCGCCGGGCTGGCCGACGAGATCCGGATGGCCGTCGCGCCGATGCTGATCGGGCAGGCCGCGGCCCCGACCTTTCTGCACCCGGCTGAGTTCCCCGGCGGTCCCGCACGCCGGTTCCAGCTGGGGGATGTGGAGAAGGTTGGAGACATGGCCGTGCTCCGCTTCTTCCCAAAGCTCGGTTGATCAGCGGCGCAGCTTGGCGAGCAGGTCCATGATCGTGTCCAGCCGCAGCAGGGCCACGCCCGCGCATAGCGCCAGCAGCACCGCGGGCAGGACCGCGTCACCCTTGGCCAGGAGGAACAGTTCGGTGCCGACGGCGCCGACCATCACCCCGGTCAGGCCGAGCGCGGCCAGGCCGCACAGGCGGGGGATCAGCAGGCCGATGGCGCCCGCGATCTCCAGCGCGCCGGTGAGGTAGCGCAGCCACTGGCCTAAGCCGATCTCGTCGAACTTGCGGATGAGACCGTCGCCGAACAGCATGAATCCGCTGTAGACGAAGTACGCGGCCAGCGTGACCTGAACGACCCACAGCCCCGCGGTTCGCGCCCGCGCGGCGACTCCTTGATCAGACATAGGAGCATCCTTCCGTCGGTGCCGAGACGGGTACCACCCGGGACGTCCACAGCCAGACGATGTCGCGGCCGAACGAGGCCGCCAGCGCGGCCAGGGCGAGCGCGACCAGCGCCTCCCCGTGCGGGACGACCCCGGACGCGGCGGCGACGAGCAGGATGCCCTGTGCGGCGGCGACGGCCTTGCGAGCGAAGCTCGGCCGCAGCGGGCCGCTGAGCCACGGCAGCGCCCACGACGCGGCCACGAACAGGTAGCGCATGAGGCCGATCAGCAGCGCCCACGGGCTGACGGCGAAGGCGACGTGCACGCTCAGGACCAGGATGAGGAAAGCGTCGACCTCCATGTCGAAGCGCGCGCCGAGCGCGGACGCGGTACCGGTGCGCCGCGCGACCTGTCCGTCGACGAAGTCCAGCGCGAGCGCGACGCCCGCCAGCGTCACCAGCAGCGCCGTGGATCCGGTTCCGGTCACGACCAGCGCGGTCACGCCGCCGACGAGCAGTCCGCGCAGCAGCGTGACCCGGTCGGCCGGGCCGAGCACCGCCGTGCCGGAGCGTCTCATGGCGCCGCTCAGCAGCACCCACGTCGCCGCGCCGTAGGCGAGCCCGGCGAGCCAGCCTGCCAGGCCGAGTCCGGTGAGGTCGTTGAGCGCGCCGAGCACCATGACCTGGACGAAGGCCCAGACCGCGTGCTCCTGCGCGACAGGTGCACCGCTGTGCTGAAGTGTGGTCATCAGGTGGGCCCTTTCCGGGAGGTTAAGGATGACACGCACGGCACGGGCCCTTTGGTTCACTTCCGCCGAAGAAAGTGAGATCCGCACCGCCCCGCTGCCCGAGCCGGGCCAGGGTGACGTCGAGGTGCGGACCCTTTTCTCCGGCGTGAGCAGGGGAACCGAGACGCTCGTCGCCCGCGGTGGCGTGCCCGAGAGCCAGCACGGGCTGATGCGCGCGCCGTTCCAGGAAGGCGACTTCCCGTGGCCGGTCAAATACGGCTACCTCAACGTCGGCGTGGTCGAGGCGGGCCCGCCCGACCTGCTCGGCCGCGCGGTGTTCTGCCTCTATCCACATCAGACCCGCTACGTCGTGCCCGCGACCGCGGTGACCCCGATCCCGGACACCGTGCCCGCCGCGCGCGCGGTGCTGGCGGGGACCGTGGAGACCGCGGTCAACGCGCTGTGGGACGCGGCGCCGCTGCTGGGCGACCGGGTCGCCGTGGTCGGCGGCGGGATGGTCGGCTGCGCGGTCGCCGCACTGCTGGCCGGATTCCCGGGCGTCCAGGTCCAGTTGGTCGACACCGATCCGACGCGCGCAACGGTCGCGGCGGCTCTCGGCGTCGGGTTCGCCGCCCCCGAGACCGCCGATCTCGACCGCGACCTGGTCATCCACGCGAGCGCAACAGCGGCTGGACTCACGCGGTCGCTGGAACTGCTTCGGCCGGAGGGCAGGCTCATCGAGCTGAGCTGGTACGGCGACCGGCCGGTCAGCGTGCCGCTCGGTGAGTTCTTCCACTCGCGCAGGCTCACCATCCGGGCCAGCCAGGTCGGCGTCGTCGCCCGGCCGGACCGGACGTACCGCGAGCGGATGGCGGTGGCGCTGGACCTGCTCGCCGACCCGAGGTTCGACGCGCTGATCACGGGGGAGTGCGCCTTCGACGACCTGCCCGAGGTCATGCCCCGCTTGGCCCGCGACGAGATACGCGCGTTGTGCCACCGCGTTGACTACTCCGCGGTTGACTACGCTGCCGCTGGTGACTGACGCCTACCTCGTTCCGCTGACCACGACCGCCGACGTGCGCTCACTTGGAGCGAAGGTCGCGGTCCTCCCGGTCGGCAGCCTGGAACAGCACGGCGCGCACCTGCCCCTGGTCACCGACACCGTGATCGCCTGCACCATCGCCCGCGAGATCGCCGCCGCGTACCCGGTCCAGCTTCTGCCGCCCGTGACGATCTCGTGTTCGCACGAGCACGCCGCTTGGCCGGGCACCGTCAGCATCTCGGCGCGGACCCTGCACGCGGTCGTCCAGGACATCGCCGAGTCCCTGCGGCGGTCCGGCGTGCCGAAGCTGGTCGTCGTCAACGGACATGGCGGCAACTACGTGTTGTCGAACGTGGTCCAAGAGGCGATGGGCGCGATGGCCCTGTTCCCGAGCCGGGCGGACTGGACGGACGCCCGGACCCTGGCCGGGATCGAGACCGGCTCCGACGCTGACATGCACGCGGGCGAGGTCGAGACGTCGATCCTGCTGCACGCCCACCCGGACCTGGTCCGCCCCGGCTACGAGACCAGTGACCACGTCGCCGACGACCGCCGCCACCTGCTGACGCTCGGCATGGCGGCCTACACGGAGTCGGGGGTCGTCGGCCGGGCCTCGCGGGCGTCAGCCCGCAAAGGCGAGGACCTGCTGGCCGGTCTGGTGGCCGCGTTCGGCGGGCACCTCGCGGCGCTCGACGCGTAGCGCGAGGACGCCGGGAAGGCTCGCGACCATCGCGAGGACTCCGTAGACGACCGCCGTGGTGAGACCTTGGGCCGCGCCGAGGCCCGCCGCGCCGAACGCCACCGCGAGGAACGCCTCCCGTGGGCCGAACCCGCCGATGTTGACCGGCACGGCCATGACCAGCAGCGCGAGCACGATCAGCGGGACCAGTGTGCTGAGCGGCGCCGTCACCCCAGCCGCGCCGGCGGCGACGAGGAACATCCCGATGTGCCCGGCGACGGCCAGCGCGGACGACGAGACCAGCTTGGGCAGCGCCGCGCGGTGCAGGACACCGACGCGCAGGTCCGCCCAGGTCGCCTGGAGTCCCCGCCGGATCGGGGGGATTCGGATGGCGATCACGCAGGCGGCGCCGAGCGCGCCGAGGCAGATGATCAGGACCTCGACGCCCGGGACGAAGTCGACGCCGGGGATGGACTGGGTGGACACCACGGCCAGACCGATGGCGACGAGAACGACCTGGCCGACGGCCCGCTCGAACACGACCGCCCGGACCCCGCGGCCCAGGTCGCCGGACTGCTTGCCCTGGTTCACCGCGCGGTGCACGTCGCCGAGGACACCTGCCGGGAGGACCGCGTTGAGCAGCTGTGAGCGGTAGTAGTCGGCGACCGCGGTGCGCAGGTCCAGCGACAACCCGAGTCGGCGGGAGATCACGCACCACCGCCACGCGCTGGCGACCGTGGTGAGCAGCCCGATGAGGAGCGCGGCGAGGATCGGCCACCCGGCGGCGGCGCGCAGACCGTCAAGGAACGCGCCGGTACCCAGCCGCGTTCCGAGTGCGACGAGTACGGCCACGGCGAGGGCCAGCCTTAGCCACGGCCAAGCGCGCTTCACAGCGGCACCGCGAGCAGGTCTGTGTGGTGGACGGTGACGCGCGCGTCGAGACGTCGGTTCAAATACGCGTCAGCTTCGGCGGCCAGGCCGGGCTCCTGCTCGACGGCCGCGCCGACCCAGCCTTGGAGCCACTCCCTGGTCAAGGCATCGCTGGACCCCAGTCGCCACGGGCTCGGGCGCGTAGTCACCGTCGCGCCGAGCGCGGTGAAGGCTTCAGCGGTGACTGTCGCCGCGTCCGGGCCGAGCAGCGCCCGGCCGTCGACCGTCCGGCGCTGGTGGGCGTTGAACGCCGCCTCGAACTCGCGGTCCAGCTCCTCGGCCGGGTCGAACTCGATCCTCCCGGCGACGGACAGCGTGAGCAGGGCGGGGACGCCTGCCCCGACGCAGGCCTCAGCCAGTCCCCGCACCTCGTCGGCGGTGAAGAGGTCGAGCAGCGCCGAGGCGGTCACCAGGGCGGTGCCGTCGAGGTCGGCGGCCCGCAGCGCGGTCACGTCGCCCTCCTCGGTCCGCACGGTGACGTCCGGACCCGCGACGCGGTCGGCCGCCAGCGCGAGCAAGCGGGGGTCGCTGTCGTGCAGCACCCACCGCTGCGGGCGGTCCAGCCTGCCCGCGAGCCATCTGCCCATCGATCCTGTTCCACATCCCAGGTCACGGATGACGAGGGGGGTCCGGTTCACAATGATCTTCAAAACCTGGTCGACCAGGTCGGTGGCGCGGGCGGCGGCGTCCGCGGGCTCGCGCAGTGCCAGCCAGTCCGGGGCGAATCCAGGCGAGCTCATGCCCGCAGGCTAGCCAGCGCCTCGGCCAACTCGCTGGCGGACTGGTCCCAGGTGGCGAGCTGCTCGCGTCGGCGCAGCGCGGCCGCACGGAGACGCTGTCGGCAGGTGTCGTCGGTGAACCACTCCCGCAGGGCGGCGGCCAAGGCGTCCGGGTCGCCCGGTGGCAGCGGGGTCGCGCCGAGTGCGTCGGGGACGGCGCTGGCCAGCACCGGGATGCCGCGCGCCAGCGCCTCCGTGACGACCATCCCGAACGTCTCGGCGCGCGACGGGAGCACGAACAGGTCGGCCGCGGCGTACGCGTCGGCCAGCGCGGATCCGACGAGCGGACCGGTCAGGCGGATCCGGTCGCCGAGGCCGTGCCGCTCGATCAGTGCCTCGACCAGCCGGGCGTGGTCGGTGAGCGGCCCGACGCAGTCGAGGTGCCATGGCAGGTCGGCGAGCGTCGCCAGCGCCTCGACCAGCACGTCGTGGCCCTTGCGTGGCGTCACCGACGCGACGCAGAGCAGCCGCGACACCCCATCGGTGCCGGGTGCCAGCGGCGCCGGGTCGGTTCCCGGGATGACCGTGCGGACCTCGGCCAACCCGTGGTGCCCGGCCAAGCGGGTCGCAGTCGACGGGCTCGTCGCCACGACCAGCCGCGCGGCCCGCAGGACCTCGCCTTCGGCCGCGTCGAGCTTCGCGGCGTCAGCGGGTGCCAGACCGGTCTCGTCCGCGAGCGGCAGGTGGACCAGCACCGCCAGCCGCAGCCTGCTCGAATGCGGAAGAATCACGTCGGGCACGCCGCACGCCACCAGCCCGTCGAGCAGGACGGTCGCGTCGTCCGGGCAGTCGGCGAGGGCCTGGTCGAGCCGGGCGCGGGCCGTGTCGTCCGGTGTCGGCCAAGTCCCCGCGACCTCGTGGACGCTCAGCCCCGCGCTGACCCGCCGGTCATAGACGTTGCCGCCGCTGGGCGTGTCGTCGATGCCCCCCGGCACCACGAAACGGATCACAGCGCGCGGGTGTACCCGGCGGAGGCCACGTGCGACTCCTTCAGGGTGACCTCGATCCCGGCGAGCCCCTTCGCGCCCTCACCGAGCGACCCGTTGTGCACGCTGTCGGCGAGCCGGTCGGCGACGTGCTTGGCCAGGAACTCCGTCGAGGTGTTGATGCCCGCGAAGATGGGCATGTCATCGAGGTTGCGGTAGTTCAGTTCGCTGAGGACCTGGCCGAGTTCGGTGGTGGCCAGTCCGATGTCGACGACGATGTTGTCGGCGTCGAGTTCGGAACGGGTGAACCGGGCGTCCACCACGTACGTGGCTCCATGTAGCCGCTGCGCGGGTCCGAAGACCTCGCCGCGGAAGCTGTGGGCGATCATCATGTGATCACGGACAGTGATGCTGAACAGGGTGTCCTCCACGGTGTGAGCGGGTTACGGTACGACGGCCGGACGATCGTAGTGATCGGCCCGGCCCGGGCGAGAGGACCGGATGTACGAGCATGCCATCGACGGCGCCGATGTCGCCGAGTCGGACCTGGTCACGCGACGGGGCACGTTCCGCGCCGTCGCCTTCCGCCAGGGCGGACACGAGCACATGGCCCTGGTCTACGGGAAAGTCCGGCTGCGTGAGCGCGTGCTCGTGCGCGTGCACTCGGAGTGCATGACCGGTGACATCTTCGGCGCCATGCGCTGCGAGTGCGGAGAACAGCTCAACGCCGCCCTCGACGCCATCGTGGCCGAGGGCGCGGGCATCTTGATCTACCTGACCGGGCACGAGGGCCGCGGCATCGGACTGGTCGCGAAAGTGCGCACCCACGTGCTCCAGGACGAGCAGGGCATGGACACCCTCGACTCGGCCACGTCCCTCGGCCTGCCCGTCGACATCCGCGACTACACCCCGGCCGCGACGGTGCTGCGGCACCTGCGCGTGCGGTCGGTGCGGCTGATGTCGAACAACCCGGACAAGATCGAGGCGCTGGAGTCACAGGGGATCCCGGTGGTGGTCAGGGTGCCGCTCCTCATGCGCCCCACCGACCACAACATCGACTACCTCACCGCGAAACGCGACCGGTTGGGCCACGACCTGCCGCAGGTCGAGCTGTTCGCGGGCAACCTCCCGCATGCCGCCGACAGCTGACCCGCGGGCGCTTGCGGCGCTGTTGCGGGGAGTCGGGTCTTCTTTGTAAGCACCGATGGAGAAGACGGTCCGGAAAGGGCGGTGAGACGCTGGGTTCCCCCAACAACGGGTGGTGGACTTCGATGACGGCGGTACGCGCGGTGCGGGGAGCTATCCAGGTCGACCGGGACGAGCGGGACCTCATCATCGCCGACACCCGGACGCTCCTGGAGGAGATCCTTCTCCGCAACGACGTCGCCGAGGAGGACATCATCAGTGTCTTCTTCACCATGACCCCCGATCTGGCCAGCGGCTTCCCCGCGGCGGCCGCCCGGGAACTCGGGTTGGTGGATGTCCCCCTGATGTGCGCCACCGAGATCGCGGTGCCGAACGCCCTGCGGCGGGTCGTTCGGGTTCTCGCCCATATCAACACCGACCTCTCGCGGAGCGACGTCGAACACGTCTATCTGCGGGGCGCGGGCAGGCTGCGGCCGGATTTGGCAGGCGGCTCGCGTCAATTCCAGCGGCGGACTTCGCGCGGCGGGCCGGGCTTGTCCGCTTGACGGTAGGACGAGAGGAACCACGCTCATGGTTATTGTGATGACGGCCGACGCGACCGAGGCGGATGTCGCGGCGGTTGTCACCCAGGTGGAATCGGCCGACGGCCAGGCGTTCGTCAGCCGGGGCGTGCGCCGGACGATCATCGGGCTGGTCGGCGACGTCGACCGGTTCGCCGAGATGGACCTAGACCGGCTGCGCGGGGTCAGTAGCGTTCGCCGGATCAGCGCCGGATACAAGCTCGTCAGCCGGGAGCACCACCCGGCGCGCTCGGTCGTGCACGTCGGCGGGGTGCAGATCGGGCCGCACACCGTCACCATGATCGCCGGGCCGTGCGCGGTGGAGACCCCGGAGCAGACCCTGCTCGCGGCGCGGATGGCCCAGTCGGCCGGTGCGACGATCCTGCGTGGCGGCGCGTTCAAGCCGCGGACCTCGCCGTACGCGTTCCAGGGGCTCGGGATCCACGGGCTGCGCATCCTGGCCGACGTCAAGCGGGCGACGGGGATGCCGATCGTCACCGAGGTCGTCGGGCCCAAGGACGTCGACGTGGTGGCCGAGTACGCCGACATGCTGCAGGTCGGTACCCGCAACATGCAGAACTTCCCGCTGTTGCAGGCGGTGGGCGAGTGCGGCAAGCCGGTGCTGCTCAAGCGTGGCATGAACGCCACGATCGAGGAGTGGCTGATGGCCGCGGAGTACATCGCCCAACGCGGCAACCTGGACATCGTGCTGTGCGAGCGCGGCATCCGGACGTTCGAGACCGCGACCCGCAACACCCTCGACATCTCCGCCGTGCCGGTGGCGCAGCGGCTGTCGCACCTGCCGGTGATCGTCGACCCGTCGCACTCGGGTGGACGGCGTGACCTGGTGCTTCCCTTGAGCCGCGCCGCCATTGTCGCCGGTGCGGACGGGCTGATCATCGACGTGCACCCGCAGCCGGAGGCCGCCCTGTGCGACGGCCCGCAGGCGCTGGTGAAGGAGGACCTGCAGGTCCTGTCCCACTCGCTGCGCCAGCTCACCGCGTTCATGGGCCGTCAGGCACCCCAGCGTGAGGAGTGGCTCGCCAGCTGAGTGTCGCTTGTGGACTGTCCGGCCCGGTGTCGCGGGCCGGACAGTCCGCATTCTTGGAGATTTCCGGTGCTGACGAGCGGGACATGATGGGGGAGCCCACCACCTGCCAGTGCCAGGAGTGCCGATGAGAACCGCGCACCGGACCTGCCCCATCTGCGACGCCATCTGCGGCCTGCGCCTCACCGTCGACGACGGCGGCAAGGTCACGTCGGTCAAGGGCGACAAGGACGACCCGCTGTCCAAGGGCTACCTGTGCCCCAAGGGCGCCAGCCTGGCCAACATCGACGCCGATCCCGACCGCCTCCGCGTCCCCATGATCCGCGACGGCGAACAGTGGCGTGAAGCCAGTTGGGAGGAGGCGTTCCGGGCTGTCGACGCGGGTCTCCGGAACGTGATGGACACCCACGGCCGCGACGCCGTGGGCGTCTACTTCGGAAACCCTACGTACCACACGATGGCGGGTTTCATGTACCGCCAGCCGCTGTCGCAGTCCCTCGGAAGCCGCAATGTCTATTCCGCCGCCACGATCGACCAGATGCCCAAACACGTCAGCACCGGCCTGATGTTCGGCGACGCCATGGCGTTCCCGGTTCCTGACGTCGACCGTACCGACTACCTGCTGGTCCTGGGCGCGAACCCCTTGGTCTCCAACGGCTCCCTGTGCGTGGCCCCCGACTTCGGCGGCAGGCTCAAGGCCCTCAAGGCCCGCGACGGGAAACTGGTCGTGGTCGACCCCCGCCGGACCCGCACGGCCGCCGTCGCTGACGAACATCTGCCCATCCGCCCGGGCACCGACCCCTACTTCCTGCTGGCCATCGTGCACACGCTGCTGGCCGAGAACCTGACCACCATCGACGTCCCCGTCGCGGGCCTAGAGGATCTGCGCGCACTCGCCGCCGACTTCAGCCCCGCCGCCGTCGAGTCGGTCACCGGCATCCCCGCCGAGGCGACCGCCCGCATCGCCCGCGAACTCGCCGCCGCCCCCAGCGCGGCCGTCTATGGCCGGATCGGCACCAGCACGGTCGAATTCGGCACCGTGGCCCAGTGGCTCATCGACACGGTCAACATCCTGACCGGCAACTTCGACAAGCCCGGCGGCGTCATGTTCACCCGCACCGCCGCCTTCGAGATCTTCCGCACCGGCCAGCAGTTCACCATGGGAAACTGGCACAGCCGGGTCCGCGAGCTCCCGGAGATCCTCGGGGAAGTCCCTGTCGCTACCCTCGCCGACGAAATCGAGACACCGGGTGAAGGCCAAGTCCGGGCCATGATCCTTATCGCCGGAAACCTGGTTCTGTCCGCCCCCAACGGGCCCCGGCTCGACCGCGCCTTCGCCGACCTGGACTTCATGGTCTGCGTCGACCCCTATCTCAACGAGACCACCAAGCACGCCAACGTCATCCTGCCCCCACCAGGCATTCTCCAGGCCCCGCACTACGACTTCCTCGAACTGACGGTCGTAGTCCGCAACTACGTCCGCTTCTCGCCTGCGGTGCAGCCACTTCAGCCGGGCCAGCTGTCGGAAGCGCAGATCCTGGCGAAACTCACGATGATCGTCAGCGGCATGGGTCCCGACGGCGATCCGGCCGCGTTCGACGAGATGGTCGTGGGCGGTCTCTTGGAGGCCATGGTCCAGATCCCGATCACCACCATCGCGGGCCGGGACCCGGTGGAAGTCCGCGCAGAACTCACGGGTGACACGGGCCCTGAGGTGTTCCTCGACGCACTGCTTAAGCTGGGCCCGTATGGATTGTCGCTGGAGGAGTTGAAGAAGCACCCGAGCGGCATTGACCTGGGTGAGTTGAAGCCGAGGTTCAACGAACTGCTGATGACGGCGTCGGGGAAGGTTGAGCTGACACCGGATCCGCTGGTTGACGAGGTCGGGCGGTTGAAGGAGCGGCTGACGGCGGAACCGGCTGAACTGCTGTTGATCGGGCGGAGGCAGCTGCGGTCCAACAACAGCTGGCTGCACAACGTTCCGACATTGGTCGGTGGCAGCAACCAGTGCACGCTTCAGGTGAACCCGGTGGACATCGAGCGGCTGGGGCTTGGGGAGCGCGCGATCATCAAGTCGGCGGCGGGGGAGCTGGTTGTCCCGGTCGAGGCAACGGACACGATCATGGCGGGCGTCGTCAGCCTCCCCCACGGCTGGGGCCACACCGAGAAGTCCACACCGGTGGCCTTGGCACACGCCGGCGTCAACGCAAACGCCCTGACCAACGAACTGGTCATCGACAGGACTTCAGGAAACGCAGTGTTCTCCGGCGTCCCAGTTACAGTCCGCCCAACGTCTTAGTTCAGCCAACCCGCTTCCCGGGCGATGCGAATTGCGTCGACCCGGTTGCGGGCGTTGAGCTTGGTGACGATGGAGGCCAGGTAGTTCCTGACGGTGCCGGGGGAGAGGAACAGCTTTCCCGCGATCTGTTGGGCGTCCAAGCCGTCCGCGGCCAGCCGGAGGATCTCGGTTTCCCGGTCTGTCAGTGGGCAGTCCGGCATGTCCCAGGCTGCCAGTGCCAGCTGACTGTCCACAACTCGCTCACCTGCGGCGATCCGGCGTACGGCGTTGGCGAGTTTGTCGGCGGGGGCGTCTTTCAGCATGAAGCCGTTGACCTTGGCCGCCAAGGCCCGTCGGACTGTCGCGGGTCTGCCGAGGCTGGTGAGGATCAGGGTTCGGCAGGCGGGGAGTTCGCTGTGGAGCTCAACTGCCGCGGTCAGGCCGTCTTTCCCTGGCAAGTCTATGTCGATGATGGCGACGTCGGGCGCGCACTGGTGTGCGGCGGGGACGATCTTGTCTCCCTCCGCCACCTCGGCGACGACCTCGATGTCGGGTTCGAGGTTGAGCAGCGCAACGAGCGCACCTCGGACCAGGTGCATGTCCTCGGCGAGCAGCACCCTGATCACGATGACCCCTTGCTCGTGCAGCTTTGAACAGCTTGAGCATCGTAGACCCGGGGCAGGTCCGATGCCGGGATTGGGGGGACACCGCCCGCCGCGCATGCCCTCGCAGCGGCGGACGGTGTCAGCTCTGGATGCCTGCTCGCAGGTATCTCCTCGGCGCTTCGCGGGGGTCGTCAGTGTGTCGCGGTGTCGTCATGTCAGTTGGAGGACCGGCCGACCGACAGCAGCTCTTGTTGCAGTTTCTGCAGATCAGCGCACGGTTCGAGGCCGAGTTCCTCGTTCAGTTTGGTCCGCAGGTCCCGGTACATCTCCAAGGCCTCCAACCGCCTGCCGCTTAGGCCGAGGGCACGCATCAGCTGGCCGTGCAGGCCCTCGTCGTGCGGGTGTTCGGCGACCAGGGAGCGCAGTTCGGGGATCAGGGCGCGGTGCTGACCGGCCTCGATCTCGGCCTGGATGCGCAGGTAGCGGGCGGCGTTGCGCTGTTCCTCCAAGTCGACCGCGTATGCCGACAGCACGGGCCCGCACGGGACGTTGGCCATCGGCGGGCCAGCCCAAAGCGCGAGTGCCGCGCGTAGGGAATCAGCGGCGGCGGCCGGGTCGGTGGTGAGCAGGTCGCGGCCCTGCTTGCACAGGCGTTGGAAGGTGAACACGTCGATCTGCTCACGGTCTACTTTGAACACATACCCAGGCGGCTTGGTCACCACGACATCGCCCGCCGCCAAGCCGTTGCGTTCAATGCATTGCCGCAGGTGGTAGACGTAGGTCTGCATGGTCTTGCGGACACTTCTCGGCGGGTCCTGCGACCATAGTTCTCGGATGATCGTGTCTGCGTCCACCACCTGGCCCGCGCGCATCAGCAGTAGTGCCAGCAATTGCAGCACCTTCGGCCCGGTGGGTGCGTAGTCCACTTCGTCCATGCGCACTTCCAGCGGGCCCAATAGCGTGAAGCGGACCACGGGATGGTCGCCGCGCGCGCGTGTCACAGTGGTCGACCTCCCCTCAGCCATGTGGGTCCGGCCGACCGTTCGGCGAACCCAACACTGGTTCTCTGACAGTAGCCGGCCGCCGGTCTGGGCGGCAGTGATCCGAACACGACTGTCTGGATGAGTCGGTGGGTGGGCCGACATGTCGAAATCATGCGCCAGACGTGGCGTTAGACCTTGCTTCGTCTTTCGCTCGAACCGCAGGTCGCATTGTGTGATCACACGGAATTCGGGGAGTGACCGCGGACCGCGGAACCAGGGACAGGAGGGTGCCATGAAACCCGTTGTGCGGAAGGCCATCTCGGCGATCCGAGCCCGCTATGCCGAGCCGATCGCGTTGACTGAGCTGGCTTCCGAGGTGTTCATCAGCCCCTTCCACTTCTCCAGGGTGTTCGCCAAGGAGACCGGGGTGACCCCGGGCCGCTACCTCACGGCGGTCCGACTCTTCGAGGCCAAGCGGCTGCTGCTGACCACGTCGCTGACCGTCTCCGACATCGTCTGCGGCGTCGGTTACAGCAGCGTGGGCACGTTCACCAGCCGATTCACCAAGGCCGTCGGGCTCACGCCCACGCAGTATCGGTCGCCCGAGGTGTCGAGGCTGCTGCTCGCGTTGGCGCCGGAGTTCTTCTTCATGCCATCACTGGAAGATCTGAGCACTTCAGGTGCGACAGTCGGCCTGACAACAGGCGATGACGCCGTGCGCGGTCGGGTCAGGTTCCCGGACGGGCTGCGTGGAGAAGTCCTGGTCGGGCTGTTCGCCGATCCGATCCCGCAGAGTGCCCCGGTCGCGTTCCAGTACCTGTCGGCCGATGGGTCGGGGCAGTTCACCATCCCCGCCGTTCCGCAGGGAACCTGGTACCCGCTGGCGATGGCGCGCGCGGTCAACGGGCCGATCCTGCTGGACACCCCGCGCACGCCGATTGTGGTGGGTGAGGGGCGGACGGCTGATCTGCGGATCCAGCTGCGGGAAATGGACCCGGCCGACCCGCCGATCGCAGTCACCCTGGCGCGCAGGGAAACACTGGCTTCGGTCCGGGCACCGCGTTTGCGGGCGGTCTGATTTCAGCGGTGGAATGGGCTCGCGCGATCAGGTGGATTCAGGCCCGCCTGGTCGCGCGTTGTGCTCGGGATTCCTTACCGTGTGGGGAATGGGAGCGAAGAGCCAAGCAGGCAGGCGGGAACTCGGTGACCTGCTGCGACATCACCGTGAGGCGGCCGGGCTGAGCCTGGTGGGGCTGTCGGAGCGGAGCGGACGGTCTGTCGGCGTCTTGCACCGTCTGGAAACCGGCATCCGCACGGAGACGACCGAGACGGACGTCGTCCAGCTGATGGTGGCCTGCGGGTCCACATACCAGGACATCAAGGACGTGATCGACTTCTCGCGGGAAGTCAAGGACGAACATGGCTATCGGCTGTGCCCGAGCCACCATTTCATGTCCGATTCCCTGCAGTCGCTCATCTTCCATGAGTCGAGGGCAACCCGCCTGGTCAACTACCAACCCGAGGTGATTCCGGGACTGCTGCAAACCGAGCCCTACATCCAGGCGTTGCTCGGTCACGAGGACATTTCGGCTGAGCGACGACAAGAGCGGGTAAAGGACCGCCTTGCGCGCCAGCAGATCCTGTTTCGCAATCGGCCCGCCAAGTTCACCTTCATCATCAACGAGCGTGCTCTACGGATGGAGGTGGGCGACTACCGGATCATGACCGAGCAACTGCTGGCGTTGATGTTCTTGGGCGATCAGTGGAACATCAGCATCCGGATCATGCCCACCGCTGCCCGGCAACGAGCCTTGTTCGGCGGACCATTTCTCTATCTCGACCACGATCGGTTTGCCCCGATGGTCTATCTCGAAGCCGCGCTCGGCGGGTTCATCGTCGAGGATCGCGACTACATCGAACGGCAGAAGTCACTCCTGCGGCAGATAGTCAAGGTTGCGCTGGCTGAGGGACAATCCCGGGAGTTCATCGCCAGATTGGCGGATGAATACGACCGGTCGGAAGGCGCGTGGGATGACCCCGGAAGGGTGGCGCAAGAGCAGCTCTAGCAACAACTCGGAGGGTGACTGCGTCGAGGTGCTGCTTCGGCCCGATCTTGCGGGCATCAGGGATTCCAAGAACGCTGATGGGCCTAGCCTGACTGTCGGCACCTCAGCATGGTCGGCCTTCGTCGCGACTGTTGCTCACTGATCACTCGATCGGGTGGATGTTGGTTTGGGCAGGTCAGGGGTCTGTTCGCGTCGGTAGTATGAACATATGTGCGAAACCTCAGTCGCCGGATCGGACGTCGACATCGCCGCCATGAGCGATGTCGAGGTGCTTGATCTGCTGCGGCGGGTGGAGCGGCAGCGGGCCGCGTTGGACGCGGTCGCGGTGCGCGCGTTGGCCAGGATGGCCGAGTTGCGCCCGGATCGGGACGCGGGTGGGCATCGTTTCGCTGGGGCCGAGGTGGGTGCGGCTTTGATGTGGACGCCCGCTCAGGCGTCGTCCCGGGTGGCGGTGGCAACCAGGCTGGTCACACGGTTCCCGAACACCGTGCGGGCATTGGAAGCAGGCGTGGTCGACTTGCCGAAGGCGACTTTCCTGGCCGACTTGACATCCACTATGGACGATGAACACGCCGCGGACTTGGAACGGTGGATCCTGGGGCGCACCGAGCACAAGACCATCGAACGGTGGCGACAGGCGTTGCGCGCGAAGAAGGACCGGCTTGACCCAGCAGGCGCCGACCGGCGCCGTGAGCAGCGCCGTCGGGAGCGCCGGGTTGACCTACATGCCGCTGATGACGGGATGGCCCACCTCGACATCTACGACACCGGGGAACGGATGCGCGCGGTCTACCTCGTGCTGGACCGGATGGCCCGCACCGCACGCGCCCAGGGCTCTACGGAACCACTCGGTGCGCTGCGCGCCGACGCGCTGTTCGACGTGGTGTTCGGTGTTGGTTCCCAGCGGGCGGTCACCGTCGAACTGCAGGTCGCCGTGCCGTACACGGTGCTGTTGGGCGCCAATATCGGCGGTGTGCTTGACGGCTGCGGGCCGGTGCCGAATATCGCGATCAAGGAGCTGATCACCGACTACGGCGTCTCCTGGCGTCGCGTGGTCACCGATCCGGTCGGCAGAGTCCTCGAAGTCAGCCAACGCCGCCACCCCGGCGCCGACCTGGCCCGGCATATCCGATTGCGGGACCGCACGTGCCGCTTCCCTGGGTGCCATCGCCCGGCGGTGTCCTGCGAGTTGGACCACACGGTCGAGCACAGCCGCGGTGGTGTGACCGAGCACGGCAATTTGGCCTGCTTGTGTTTGCTGCACCACAAGGTCAAAGACCAGCCGGGCTGGTCGGCGCGTCAACCCGAGCCCGGGCGGCTGGTGTGGACCACCCCCACAGGCGAGCGGCACACCGTCACCCAGGACCCGCTCATCCACTTCGACGACCAGACGCCCCGGGTGGCGGATGAGTTGCCGTCCCTTGGGGTTGTCACCGGGGGTTCGTTCATTGGGGGAGGTGTACAGGTGCCTCGGCCGAGGGGCGGATCGGTACCCAGGTGCGTGTCTGATCCAAGATCAGCGGCTTCGGCTGAGCTGGCGCCCTTCTGACTCCGGTCGCGGGAGTCAGGTTCGGCGGGGTGTCAGGTTTGGCGGGGTGTCACGACCGGCACCGTGCGCGCGGTACCGGCCGTGATCGGGTGGTGGTCGACTCTGTCGACCGAGGTTCCCGTTTTCCGCCGCTCCATAAGGGTGCGCCACACGGACCCCGTGTGACGTCCTCATGTTTGCGGTAGGCGTTTCTCAGATGTCGCCGAAGTCCTTGACCGCCCGATGATCCCCGACGTCCGGGTTGTCGTCCTGTGGCCTGCTGACCCCGACGGTCTGCCAGCCTGCCGCGCGCGCCGCGTCGAGTTCCGCGACCGCGTCGGACAGGAACAGGATTTCGGCGGCCGGGGCGTCGATGGCTGTCGCGATGCGCTGGTAGGAGGCCGTTTCCTTCTTCGGGCCGCCGGTGACCGTGTCGAAATGGCCGTCCAGCAGCCCCAACAAGTCACCGTGGTCCGTGCGCGAGAACCAAAGTCGTTGCGCGAGCACGGAACCCGACGAATAGATCCACCGGCCGACACCCGCCGCCCGCCAGGCATCCAGCGCACCTGGCACGTCCGGATAGACCACGCCGGTCAGCTCTCCGGCGGCGAAGCCCTCCGCCCAGATCAAGCCGTGGAGTGTCTTCAGTGGACTGTGCTTGAGGTTCTTGTCGTGCCAGTCGACCAGCACGGCCGCGACCTCAGCCGCGGTGAGGCGCTTGCCGACGAACTCCCGGACGTCGCTCGCCACCGACGCCGTGCCGGTGCGGCCCGCTTTGATCCACGGCGTGATCCGGTCCCGGGCATACGGGAACAGCACGTCGTGCACCGCGGACAGGGGACTTGTCGTGCCCTCGATATCGAGGACCACATGCCTGATCACGAGGCCGGGGCCAGCAGCTCGTCCAGGGTCGGCATGGTCGAGGAGATCGTGTTCCCGGTGAAGCCCGCCACCCAGCCGTCTTCCTCCTGGAAGAACCTGATGGCGCAGAAGTGTGGGCGCGAACCCATGTCGAACCAGTGCGTCGTCCCAGCGGGCACCGACATCAGGTCACCCGCTTCGCAGACCACGGCGTAGACCTTGTCGCCCAGGTGCAGGTAGAAGCAGCCCGTTCCCTCGACGAAGAAGCGGACCTCGTCCTCATCGTGGGTGTGCTCGGCGAGGAACTTCTGCCGGGCTCCATCCGCTTTCGCCTGCCACTCCGGGTCCGCGTCGTTCGGGACCAGCCGCACGACGTCGACCAGCGGGTACGGGCCCTCGGCGGACACGCGGGCGACCTCGTCCCGGTACGCGGCGAGGACCTCGTCCTGACCCGCGTCGGCGGCGAGGGGCACCGTGTCCCACTGCGCCAGGGTGATGTTGAACGGGGCGAGCTGGGCGGCGATCTCAGTGAGGTCGCGGGTGCGCAGCAGCACGGTGGAGCTGTCGTCCTGGGGCATGACCTGCAGCAGCGTCATCGGTCTTCTCCTTCTCAGACTGGACGGTCGATCAGCAGGCGCAGCCTGCACAGCGTTTCCAGCGACTCCATCCGGTTCCGCGCCGACTCCAGCGTCGGACCCCACGCCGTCGCGCCGTGGGCGCCGATGAGCAGGACCGGTGGATCGCCCGCAGCGAGCCGGGCGGCGACGTCGGCGGCGATCCGGGGCACGCTGGCGTGGTTCTCGAAAACCGGCACCGCCACGGCGTCCGCCAGGCCGAGGCCCTTGATGATCTCCAGCCCGGCGAACTCGACCGCGTCCGCCCCCGAGCGCGCGGCGAGCGCGGCGACGGCGGTGGCGTAGGGCGGGTGTGCGTGGACAACAGCCCCGACCTCGGGGAACGCCGCGTACACCGCGGTGTGGATCGAGGTCTCCGCCGACGGCCTGCCCGCGCCGACCGCGGTGCTGTCGGCGATCCGGACGCGGACGACGTCCTGGTCGGTCATCGAGCCCTTGCTGACGCCGCTGGCGGTGATGAGCGCGGTGTCCGCGTCTACCCGGACCGACACGTTGCCCGCCGTGCCCTCCATCCAGCCGCGCGCGTAGAGCTGCGCGGTGATCTCGGCCAGGCCGTGCCCGGAGGGCTGGTGGACGCCGTCCTCGGTGACGACCGCCGTGATGAGCGCGGCCGGGGTCACGTCGAAGGCCGGGTTGTAGGCGGGCGTGCCGCTCGGCGCGATGAGCGAATCGCCCAGGGTGGTGACCTCGGCCGCCGACCGCTGTTCGATCTCGATGTCGGCGCCGCTGAGCAGCGTCGGGTCGAGGGTCGAGACCGGCGCGACGACGATGAACGGCACGCCCGCCGCCTTCGCGGCGAGGGCGAGCGAGTAGGTGCCGATCTTGTTGGCGACGTCGCCGTTGGCGCAGACCCGGTCGGCGCCGACGAGGACCGCGTCGACCAGGCCGTTGGCCAGCGCGGCCGGACCGGCGGAGTCGACCATCATCCGGTGCGGGATCCCGGCCTCGGCCAGCTCCCACGCGGTCAGCCGGGCGCCCTGAAGCAGCGGGCGGGTCTCGCCGAACAGGACCTCGGTGACCCGGCCGCGCTCGTGCAGCGCGCGGATCGTGCCCAGCGCGGTGCCCCAGGCGACGGTGGCGAGCCTGCCGGTGTTGCAGTGGGTGAGCAGGCGCAGCGGACGGTCACCGCACAGTCGCAGCACCAGCTCAGCGGCGTGGTCGGCGGCGGCGCGGTTGCGGTCCTCGTCCTCGGCCAGGATCCGCTGGGCCTCGGCCAGCACCGCTGAGGCGCCACCGGAGAGGTGCCCGAGGACCCGCTCGACGGCCCAGCTCAGGTTCACCGCGGTCGGCCGCGCCTCGGCGATGCGTCGCGCGTCGGCGCGAACCGCGATCTCGTCGCAGACCCCGTCAGTGGTGTTCTGCTCGGCGGACAGCGCCACGGCCAGCGCGCCCGCGACGCCGATGGCGGGGGCGCCGCGGATGGCAAGGCGCTTGATGGCGTCGATTACCTCATCGACAGTGCGCAGTCGCAGCTCACGGTAGTCATGCGGCAACGCGCATTGGTCCACCGCGAGAATGGTGGCTTTCTCCCATGCCAGCGAGCGCCTCATTTGGGCCATCCTAGGCAACAACCGCGAGTGCTCCACACGCGTCCCAATCTGAAGGACGCCCGGCCGACCGGGAAATGTGAATCATGGACTCGGGCGGAGATCACACCGTTGGGTGTGTACGACTCCTCCGGAACCTGCCAAGTTGTGGCGTCGCCGGGCACAACCCGGTCGCCCCGACCGTCGAAAGGACACCCCATGTCGACTGAGGCCATGCTCACCAGGCGGGTTCCGCTGAACCAGGCCAGTCCCAGCGCGCCTGGACCCGTGGTCCTCGGCGGCGACGTCGTCGTCGACACCCCGCGTGGCCCCCTGACGTACGCGAACCTGGACTACGCCGCGTCGGCCCCGTGCGCCATCGTCGCGCACGAGGCGGTGAACGAGTTGCTGCCCTACTACGCCAGCGTGCACCGCGGCGCGGGTGCGCTCTCACAGCGATGTACGCGCGCCTTCGAGGCCGCGCGGCAGACGATCGGCTGGTTCGTCGGCACCCGGCCCGAGGACCTGGTCGTATTCACCCGGGGGACGACCGACTCGCTGAACCTGCTCGCCCACCTGGTCCCGGACGGCACGCGGGTGGTGACGTTCGCCGGTGAGCACCACGCGAACCTGCTGCCGTGGCGCGACCCGATCCGCCTTCCCGTGCCCGCGTCCCCGGCCGACGCGGTCGCGTCGCTGGAAAAGGCGCTCGCCGAGCTGGGGCAGCCCGCGCTGGTCGCGGTGACCGGCGCGTCGAACGTCACCGGGGAGATCTGGCCGATCGCCGAACTCGCGGTGGTCGCCCACCGCCATGGCGCCCGCATCGCCCTCGACGCCGCCCAGCTGGCCCCGCACCGCCGCGTCGACATGGCCGAGCTGGACGTCGACTTCCTGGCACTGTCCGGCCCCAAGCTGTTCGCGCCGGTCACCGCGCCCAGCGCGGGCTGCCCCAGCTCGGCGAGCGCCTTGTCCCGCGACGCGGTCGCGTCGGCCGGGGACGCGGGCACGGGGAGGCGGAGCGGGTCGCGCCACGGCAGCTG